>DZCR01000100.1 GCA_022736495.1 Desulfobacca acetoxidans | reverse complement strand
TCACGTGATACCCACTCTTTCCTGTTGAGAAAAGAATTTTCGGCAAACGCTATAACCCCCTTGATTTCCCTGGAGCCGGCAAGGGGGGTCGAACCCCTGGCCTGCTGATTACGAATCAGCTGCTCTACCACTGAGCTATGCCGGCTTTTCGTTGAGGTGGCCTTTAATTATTGCTGATTTTCATATCAAAATCAATGCCTAGCGGCCAAAAGTGTACAGTCGGATAATCAGGGGATCAGTACGATTTTGCCATAGGCCTTGGTTTCTATGATTTCGTGATGGGCCCGGGGGGCCTCGCTCAGGGGCAGTTTTTTGCCGATGATGGGTCGTAAAGCGCCGTTGGCCAAGCCAGCCCCCAGGGCCGCATGGATGCTGGCGGTCTCTTTGGCGCTCGCATTCCAGATATACATGCCCAAGATGCTGGTTTCTTTGGCGATGGTGTCCCGGGGATCGATGGTCACGGTCCCCCGGGTGCCGATGACCACCACCCGGCCGCCGTTGGCCAGGATTTTCAGATCATCCCCCAGGTTTTCTTTGGCCAGCATCTCCAGGATAATATCCACGCCGCGCTGCTCGGTGAGGGCCAGGATCTGCTGGTAGTGGTCGGGCTCGTGATGGTCCAGGACGTGTTGGGCTCCCTGCACCGTGGTGAGGGTCCGGCCTTCCTCGGTGCCAGCGGTGCCGATGACGGTGAGGCCGAAGGCAGCCCCCAACTGGACTGCGGCCACGCCTACGCCGCCGCTGGCGCCGTGGACCAGCACTATTTCGCCCGCCACGGCCCGGGCTCGCTGGAACAGGGCGCGATAGGCCGCGGCGTAGGGCACCGTGACTCCGGCTCCCTGCTCAAAAGAGACGCCTTCCGGCAAAGGATGGACCTGGGACTCCTGGCAGAGGGTCTTTTCGGCATACGTGCCACTCTCACTATGGGAGGTATAGACTCGGTCGCCCAGTTTCACCCGGGTCACACCGGGACCCAGGGCTTCCACCACGCCGGCGGCGTCGGTGCCCGGCGTATAGGGCAAAGACGGCGTCTGGGGATAGATGCCGGCCCGGATATAGGTTTCCACCGGGTTCACCCCAACCGCGTAGACCCGCACCAACACCTGGCCGGACCCCGGTTCGGGCTCGGCCACCTGTTCCAGACGCATGACTTCCGGATCACCGTACTCATGGACGCGAATCGCCTGCATGTGCACCTCCTGGGCGGAGTAATGATGCAAAAGTTAGGCTTTTTTCACCCTCTTCTTTTCAACGGTATTGGCGAGCAGTGCCCGCCCTACATTTTGACTGTCCCCTACTAACTACTGAGCCTCTTACAAAATTAATATTGGCCGCAATTTTTCCGTGATGCTTAAATAAATTTTCGGTGGCGCAGGCTTTCCAGCCTGTACGGGCGCAGGCTAAAACCCTATTTTGCAAGAGGCTCTACTAACTACTCACTGCTCACCCGTTTTCTGCTCACTGTTCACTGTTTGACGGCCACTGCCAGGAGGCCCAGCATGTTCTGTTCCAGGCGGACCCGGAGGGTAAAGCCTTCGCCGGCCAGGGCCTGGTGCAGGTCATGGCTGTAAAAGCGGTTGTGTTCCGGGTGCAGAAAGATGCGCCGGGCCAGAAAGTTTTGGTAGATCTGAGGATAAAACTCCTCCAGGAAATAGATGCCCCCGGGCTTCAGGACCCGGGAGATTTCTTTCAGGCCGCCCTGCCAATCCAGCAGATGGTGCAGCACGCCGAAGCCAAACACTATATCCAAGACCTCGTCGCGATACGGGAGCGAGAGGGCATCCCCCACATAGAGGGAGATTTTCTCTTTAAGTGCCGGCTTAAGATAGCTGCGGGCCATGAGAATCATCTGGCGGTCCAGGTCGAAGGCGTGGAGCATGGCCGGATTGAACTCTTCCTGAATAAGGCAGGCCCCGGCGCCCCGGCCGCAGCCTATTTCCAGGACCCGGGCCTCGGGATTAATCGTGGTTACACTCTTGATCCACTTGATGATGAGACGCTGGATCAAGACCCGGACGGGGTTGTTGACCACCAGGCGTTCGGCCCAGTTGATTTTCACGGCTTCACCCCCAGATAGATCACGGCAATACCGTTGGTGAGACGGCGATAACGGACCTGGGTAAAACCGATTTTTTCCAGGGTCGCGGTCAATTCTGCGGGTTGGGAAAACATCCGGATGGACTCCGGGAGATAGGTGTAGGCCTCCCAGGACCCCACCATGAGCTTGCCCATGGCGGGCATAATATAAAATGAGTAAAGATCGTAGAGCCAGCGGAACCAGGCAGTCTTGGGCCTGGAGAACTCCAGGCACATCAGGGTCCCGCCGGGCTTCAAGACCCGGAACATTTCCTGAAAGCCCATTTCGGGGTGGGTGAGATTGCGGATGCCGAATCCTACCATGGCTGCGTCAAAACTGGCGTCCGGGCAGGAAAGGTGCTCGGCGTCCCCCTGGATATAGCCGATGCGGCGGGCCAGGGCGGAGTGCGCCACTTTGGGCCAGCCCGCGGCCATCATGGCCCAGTTGATGTCATAGACGGTCACTCTCCCGGCGCCGCCGCTGAGGCGAGCGGCCCGAAGGGCCAGGTCGGCAGTCCCGCCGCACACGTCAATGATCCGGTCCCCTGGCTTTAGCTTCATCATCCGCACTGCGGCCCGTTTCCACAGGTGGTGCATACCGAAACTCAAAAGACTGTTCAGCAAGTCGTATCTGCGGGCCACCGTGTCGAAGTGCTGGTGGACCAGTTTGCCTTTTTCCGCGGCGCTTACCCGGCGATAGCCGAAATAGGCCGTTTGGTTCTGAAGGTCTGGCGGTTCGTAGATGTGGTTATCAGACACCAGGCTTATCCTTGGCCGGGTTCACCGGCAGCGGCAATTTCCCCTATTTCGGCTGAACAAAGAGGATCTCAACGACTTTAAGCGCGCTTTAAAGCTATTTTATACGTAATTAGTTCCCTTGTGAAAGCCAGAAAACAGGCGAAAATGGGCAGAATGGCGAAAAATGTCCCGGCACAGAGTCGCGTGATTCGAGCCCTGACCGCTGGGTAACCGGAGAGGATACGGCACTTGTACCGCCGATGTGCCGCTGCCGTGTCGCCTTGATACCGATGCAGCAATCCGCCACTCCCATAAATTATTCAATAATATCATTTAGTTAACAATTATCCCGTGTCTTTGTGCCGTAACGCGGCACAGGTAAACCGGCCGCGGCAGCGCAATTTTCCTTGAGGTTGACACACGCGTCTCGCTTGGCACCCGCTTCCCAGCATAGGGACAACATAGACCTTGGAGCGCGCCGGGAAACAGCACTTTTGGGAAAGATAGCTGCATTTTCAGTGTGATCATAAAATTTCTCGAGATGCGCCCTTATACCAAGTTGCGTTCTTAGAAGTATGAGAAATCTCTATCTTGTAGGGCGCACCTGGGTGTGCGGCCTCAAGCCAGGGCGGACACCTGGGTTCGCCCCTACAGGGGACAAATTACAAGACCGCGGCAGCCCCGATATTGCCAAACTCATAAACCTGGCTGCCGTCGGAGATCAGGGCCCGAGGTCCAGGCAGCCGCTCTTCTAGATAATGGGGTTTAAACTTCCGGTTGGCAAGGTCTGAGGCTTGCCGGCCGATAACTTATAGTAGTTGCCAAAAGGTCTTTTCTTCTCCCCCCTCACCCTGGCCCTCTCCCCGCTGGGGGGAGAGGGGATAAGAGGAAGAAACTTTTGGCAGACGCTCTAGGTTACGCAGTGCCGTGAGCGGGGCGGCGCCGGGGCAGGGAAAAGTAAAAGGTGGCGCCATCATTAACCTGGCCTTCGGCCCAGAGGCGGCCGCCATGACGCTGGATGATGCGCTGCACCAGGGCCAGCCCCACGCCGGTGCCTTCAAATTCCTCCTCGCGATGCAGGCGTTGAAACACCCCGAAGAGTTTTTGGGCATATTGCATGTCAAATCCCACCCCATTGTCCTTGACGTAATAGATATCTTCGTCAGCGGCTGTTTGGCAGCCCACTTCAATAACCGCAGGATTCCGGGGCCGGGTGAATTTCAGGGCATTGCTGAACAGATTGACCCAGACCTGGCGCAGCAAGGCCCGGTCGGCCCGGGTCTGAGCCAGGGGTTTGAGGTCCCAAGTAACCGCGCGGTCCTCCAGGGTCTCTTGCAATTCCTTGACGACGTCGGCCACCTGATTCTCCATATCCAGGGCCACCGCCTTCACCTCCCGGCGTCCCAAGCGGGAAAAGGCCAGGAGGTCGTCTATGAGGCGGCCCATCTTCTGCGTATTGGTCCTGATGATATCCACCAAGCGTTGCCCTTCGGAGTCCAGCCGGTTGGCATGATCGTTCAGAAGCAGCCGGGAGAACCCGTCAATGGCCCGGAGCGGCGCTCTTAGGTCATGGGAAACGGAATAGGAAAAACTTTCCAGTTCCCGGTTGGCCGTTTCCAGTTGGGCCGTCCGGAGCCGCACCCGTTGTTCCAATTCTTCATTGAGCTGGCGAATCTCTTTTTCGGCTTTTTTCCGGCCGGTGATATCGATACCCAACTCCAGGACCAAAGGCGAGCCGTCGCGGTCGGCAAAAGGGTAGTCATAAGTATGGTAGGTACGGCCATCCCGATGGGTCCACTCCCTTTCCTGGGGCTGACTGTTGGTAATAACTTCAAAGGGCTGGCAATTTTCACAGGGGGTTTGGGAGCCGTGCATGACCACATAACACGGTCGCCCGGCCGGATCGCCGAATCTTTCCCGGAAAAGGCGGTTGGCGAACGTGATGGAAAAATCCGGGGCTTTTAAATAAACGTAGGCGGGCAACTCCTCCAGGAGAGAGAGCAGGCGTTGCCGTTCCGTCTCCACGGCGGCCTCGGCCTGACGCAGGGCCGTAACATCCCTGATCACCCCAATGACTCCCATGGGTTGGCCCTGAGAATCGGTGATGAGGGAGGCATTGATCAATACCGGGACTGCGCGGCGGTCTTTGGTGACCAGAACACATTCCAGGTCGCGCTTATGACCCTGGTCCTTACAGGCGTTCAAGCCGGACAAGAGCTTGAAGCCGTCCTGGTCCACCACCAGTTTGGCGGCTGATTCTCCCAAGATTTCCCGGCCCCACCCGAAATAGTCCATCAGGGCTTTGTTGGCGTGGGTAATACGGCCCCTGAGGTCGGTGATGATCACCCCGTCCAGCATGCCGTTAACGGTCTGGACGGCCGCGGCGGCGGCCGCGGCGGCTTCCTGGGCCTGCAAAGCTGCGGCTGCACTCGTGTTGAGCTGCCGCATCCCCAAGACTATCCCCACTACTCCCAGCGACCACAGGACCAGGTGGCCCGCCAGGAGGGACCAGGCGTGCAAGGACTTGGCCATAATGGGAGCCAGGGGCACTGCTTCACTGATGCCACCCCGGATGTCTCCCACCTTGTAACCCTGCTCCTCATGACATTTGAGGCAACTGGGTGTGATATAAAAAGGCCGCATCAGGCGCAGGTAAGGCTGATTACCGATGGTCACCACCTGGCTGACTTCCGGCCGTCCCTGGGCAAAAGCCTGCAAGGCCTTGCGCTCCCAGGGATCAGGGGCGTTTTGCGGGCGGATGGGCTGCAAACTGGTGAGATGCCCCTGGGGGAAACCGGATTGCTTGGCGAGCTCATAGACCTGGCGGGCCATATAGGCAGGGTTTAATAAGGTGAGATGACGGCCCGAGGGGGTGGTGATATCCCGTTCCGGCAGGTGGGCCAGGTAAGGGGTGGGGGGCGTGTCAGGGGTCACCGGAACATAAACGCCGCCGTGGGATGCCCCCCAGCGGCGGTAAAGCGCATCCCGCTCATAATTGGTCAGGGCAATGTGGCGGGCTATTCTTAAGGCCTCGTGCCTGTCCTGAAGCAGATTCCATCCCAGCGACGCCGCCGCCACCAAGGTCCATACCCCGATAATAATCAACCCGTAACGCTTCACGGGGATGGGGCGCACTTTTGTTTTCGCGTCGGTGTACATAAGGCTCCGTATGCAGATGCCCTTGAAGGACTCTCTTGCCAGTCAGGCCGCCGCCAAGGCTGTGACGGCTTCAATGAGGCCTCAGAGGGACGGATTTATCCCGTGACTCATTTTACCATCAAACTAACTGTACCAATAGATTATAAAAATCTTGGCAAAGGTGGAAGGTTGACCAAAGAAACGGCGGGGGTCGCGCCTCCGCAAAAAAATCTGTGCCATGGGGGCGCATCCTGCCGACTATCAGGTGGCGCCGGCTTCCAGCGGTGGGCTACATGGCGATTCCGGCTCCGGCTAAGAATTGACAACGACCTTTCCTTCCTTTATTTTGAGGCCAGTAGGGAGGAAATTCATGGGTACGAACAAGCGCTGCCTCATTTCTCGGGAAGCAATTGCGCAGCGGGTGACTGAACTTGGGGAACAGATCGGCAGGGATTACGCCGGCTGCGACCTGGTGATGGTGGGAGTCCTGAAGGGGGTGTTCATTTTCATGGCCGACCTGGTGCGGGCCCTGCCTTTCCCCGTGGAAGTGGATTTTGTGCGCCTGTGCAGCTACGGGACCGCAACGACCTCATCCGGGGAGGTGCATATTACCAAGGATGTGGAAGTGCCCCTCACGGACCGGGATGTGCTCATCGTGGAAGATATCGTGGATACGGGCCTCACGTTGGCCTTTCTCAGGCAGCATCTGGGGGGCCACCGGCCCCGCTCCCTCAAAATTTGCTGCTTTATTGATAAAACAGAGCGCCGGGAAGTGGAGGTGCCCCTGGATTACGTGGGCTTTCCCGTGGAGCAGGGGTTTCTGGTGGGCTACGGTCTGGATTGCGGGGAGAAGCAGCGCACTCTGCCGGAAATTTTTGTGATCGAAAATGATTGAGATTGACGAAGGGTTACCCGGACCTGCAGTTCAAGGAGAGGCGGGGTTATTTATCAGAGCGGAAAAGAGATTACCTCCCCCATCCTAACCCTCTCCCCCGCCGGGCGCGCCGTGTCTTTATATTGAGCCCCGCCAAAATTCCAAGCGACCATGGTAGAAACTTTTCAACCAGAGAACTTCGCCGCCATCGATATTGGCAGCCTGACGGTGCGCCTGGCGGTGGCGGCAGCCACCCCTGAGCGCGGCTGCCGCCTTTTGGCCCACCGGCGGGAGATCACCGGGTTGGGGCAAGGACTGGCCACCACCGGGGAGTTGGCCCCTGCGGTTATGGCCCGGACCCTGGCGGCCCTCAAGGGTTTTCAGCAGGTGATGGCGGCCCATGATGTCAAGGCCTGCCGGGCCGTGGGCACCCAGGCTCTGCGCCAGGCTCGCAACCGGCAGGTCTTCCTGGATCTGGTGCGGGATTCCCTGGGCCTGGCCGTGGAGGTGCTGGCGCCGGAGGAAGAGGCCCGCCTGTCGCTTACCGGGGTTTTAGCCGTTCTGGACCCGAAGGTGCTGGCGGCCCCGGCGGTGCTGGTCTTTGATGTGGGCGGCGGCAGCTCCGAATTCGCCCTGGTGCGCCCCGGCAGCGCCCCGGTCTTGGCCAGCCTGCCCCTGGGGGTTTTGACCCTGAGCCAGGCCCGGCCCCTGGGCGATCCGCCGGAGCCGGATAAGGTGGCGGCCCTGAAAGCGGAGGTGGCCGCACAACTGAAGGCTTTTTACCAGGAGCGGGTCCGGCCGGGCCTGGCGGCGGCCCCGCTCCTGGTGGGCACCGCGGGGGCGGTGACGACGCTGGCGGCCATGCACTTGCAGTTAAGGGAATATGACGCCAAAAAAGTTGCTAATCTGGTCTTGACCCGAAACCAGGTGGCGGCCCTGGCGGAGTTGCTGGCAGACTTGCCCGAAGCCGCGCGGGCCCGCCTGATCGGGATGGAGCCCGCCAAGGCCGGAGTGATGGTGGCCGGAGCCTTGATCGTTCTGACCCTGCTTGAGGTTTGTCAACAAGATTCCCTAACGGTGATCGATGCCGGGCTCCTGGAGGGGGTCTTGCAGGAAATGGCCTCCAAATATTAGGTTTCGGGATTCGGCAAAATTGGTTAAAATATAAATTTATTTTTCCGGCTGGCCCCGGTTTCGGTCATAGTATTAAAAATATTATGTTCTTTATCCTTGGCCCAAGATTAATCACCGAGAATTCGAATCCGTAGTAAAGGAAAGCTTATGGCGCTAGATGCAATTTCCTACGCTTATACGTTCGATGATCTGCTGTTGCTCCCCGGGGCCTCTGCGGTGCTACCCAGCGAAGCGGATCTCAGCACCCGGTTGACCCGGAGCATTTCTCTCAATATTCCGCTGATTAGTTCGGCCATGGATACGGTCACCGAAGCGGACACGGCCATCTCGCTGGCCCGCCAGGGCGGTATCGGTATCCTGCATCGCAACATGACCATCGAGGCCCAGGCCCTGGAGGTGGAGAAGGTCAAAAAGTCGGAGTCCGGGATGATCATCGACCCGGTGACCATCGGGCCCGAGGCCCGCATCGCCGACGTCATGCAACTGATGGAGCGCTACCGCATCTCCGGCATCCCGGTGGTGGAGGGGCGCAAGTTGGTGGGCATCGTCACCAACCGGGACCTGCGCTTCGAAACCAACCTGGAGCAAAAGGTCAGGGAGGTGATGACCAAGGACCGCCTGGTCACCGCCCAGGTGGGGATCACCCTGGAGGATTCCAAGGCCCTGCTGCACAAATACCGCATCGAAAAACTCCTGGTGGTGGACGAGGAGGGCAACCTCACCGGGCTTATCACCATCAAGGACATTGAGAAGATCCGCAAGTATCCCCAATCCTGCAAGGACGAATTCGGGCGCCTGCGGGTGGGGGCCGCCATCGGGGTGGGGGCGGACCGGGAGGCTCGCGTTGAGGCCCTGATCAAGGCCGGGGTGGATGTCATCGTTATCGATACGGCCCACGGGCATTCCTGGCGAGTGATCGAGACCGTGGCGGATACCCGGCGGAACTTCCCCGACGTGCAGTTGATCGCCGGCAATGTCGCCACTGCGGACGGGGCCCGGGACCTCATCAAAGCCGGGGTCGACGCGGTCAAGGTTGGGGTGGGGCCCGGCTCCATCTGCACCACCCGGGTGATCGCCGGGGTAGGGGTCCCCCAAGTTACCGCCATCATGGATTGCGCTAAAGCGACCCGGGCGGCGGATATCCCCCTGGTGGCCGACGGCGGCATCAAGTTCTCCGGGGACGTGACCAAGGCCCTGGCCGCAGGCGCCGACGTGATCATGATCGGCAGCCTCTTTGCCGGCACCGAAGAGTCTCCCGGGGAGACGGTGATCTTCCAGGGGCGGAGCTACAAGATCTACCGGGGTATGGGGTCCGTGGAGGCCATGAAGGCCGGCAGCCGGGACCGCTATTGCCAGGAAGACGTCAACCTGGAGAACAAACTGGTGCCCGAAGGCATCGTGGGCCGGGTGCCATCCCGGGGAAAACTGGCGGACGTGGTCTTCCAACTCATGGGGGGCTTGCGCTCCGGCATGGGCTACGTGGGGGCCCGGACCATCAAGGAACTTCAAGACAAGGCCAAATTCGTGCGCATCAGCGCTGCGGGCCTTAAAGAATCCCACGTCCACGACGTCATCATCATGAAGGAAGCGCCGAATTATTGGGTGGAGTAAGGAGAAGCAGTTAGCGGTTAGCGGTTAGCTTTCAACAAAATACTTAGGGTAGACATTTTGTCTACCCTTTTTTGTTCACAAGTTTGATTTCATTAAATCTGCAAAAGTTAATGATTCATGCCTTTGAAACCTTAGAATATCAGGCCAGCACTGAGCGATAGTGGCCTCAGGTCTACTCAGGATCATTTTATGATGCATATGGTGATACTGACAATGTTCAATTTGTGAAACAATATTGAAGTAGTATATATTTTATTACACTGTCTGTTCATTTATTAATACAGATAAAATATTTCTTGACACAACAATACGAATAGCTGATAAATAGTATATTTAAATAGTTGAAAGAAGGGGGGCGAGATAAATGCCCAGCGAAATTCTCAATCTAACGGTTCAAATAGTCATATCCCATGCCTCCATGACTGAATTAACTCCAAAAGAATTGGTGGCGGAAATTAAGGCAATTCATGATGTCTTGGCTTGTCTGGACAGCAAGGTTGCAGCTGCGGAACCCAAACCTACCGTGACCCCACCGCGCAAACCTCGAAAAATTAAAATAAAAGAATCTGCTGAAGCCAAATCGGTGGAAAATAAGGAAGGATTGCCGGTTGGAGATGCTGAATATATGGAGTTTATGGAAAGCCGAGAGGGGTAAACGGGCCAAGTAAGCCGGCACCCATTTCGACTTGATTTCTTCTCTTACCATCAACGAACCCAAAAGGAGGTCTTTTCATGCCCAGCGAAATCCTCAAAATAACCGCCGAAATTATTGTGTCCCACGCTTCCCTAACCGAACTCACCCCTGAACAATTAGTGGGTGAGATCAAAGAAGTCTACAATGTGCTGGCCTCTTTGGAAGGCGGGGGAATTTTAGAGGAACCGGTTTCTCAAAAAGGTGAAGAAGCCGGGGTCAAAAAACCATCAATCCCTCTGAAAGATATTCTCAAAAACAAATATGTGGTATGTCTCGAGTGCGGCAAGAAAATGAAGACTTTGAAGACCCATTTGCGGGCAGCTCATGGGTTAACTGCGAAAGAATATTATCAGCGGTTTGGCCTGGACCCCAAGAAATACCCCCTGGTGTGTAAGGATTATTCTGCGGCTCGGAGTCTGATGGCAAAGCAAAGGGGGTTTGGAAAAGAGGGCGGGAGGAAGAAGGCGGCCAGTTAAGGAAGCGCTTCAATGCCCTTTCCCTTAATCAAGACTAAAGGGTCCCAAATGAGAGGAGAAAGATGTGGGAGACAAAGGCAAGAAGGATAAGGGTAAGAAGGAAGCCAAAAAACCGAAGAAAGACAAGCAGAAGGACCAAAAAGAAAAGCCCGGCAATAAGTAGCCGGTTTAATGATATCAAGGGCGGCCACCCTATCTCGCCCTTGATGAATTTCCCGGCAGCAAACCCGTCTCTTGACAGGGGCGGGTTTTATTATTACTTAGAAGGTAACCTTGTTAATGAGTGCACTTCATCCAGGCTTGCCCTTTTATGATGTGCGGTTCGCCCCAGAGGAGCAGTGATGAAAAAGCTCTTGATCGCATTGATTTGCGGGTGTTTGTTGGTACCGTGCGCCGCGTGGGGACAGAAATGGATTGATTCCTATACGGACAAAGACGGCACCTATGTGGAAGGGCATTGGCAGACGCCGGAGGATCTCAGAAAGGACCAGTATTCGACGCCGGGAAAAGTCAATCCTTATACCGGGCAGTTCAATCCTTACAGCGGCAGCATGAAAGGACCTCAGCCCGGGACGCCGGCACCCATGCCGACCACCCCCTTGAACCCGAACCCGTATTATCCCCAGCAGGACTATAGGTATCGGGGTTACTAACGGAAAGCGCCTTTGCCCGGCGCGAGAGGTTGGAAAGCCGACATCATACCGGCCCGGTTGCAAACCGGGCTTTTTTATTGGTGGGCGAATTTGCGCAATTTACCCCTCACCCCGACCTCGCCCGCAAGGGGAGCGGGGATTAAAAGGGAAGAACTTTGGGCAATCGTTAGACTCCCTCGCTCCAACCGGCTGAAAAATTGTGCCGCAGGCTGCCAGCTAAGGTTTGCTGCCCGCGAGCGCTTAACCCACCAACTCCCGGGCCAGGGCGGCGGCCTGGTCCATGAGGGCGGTTTGCTGCGCGACTTCGCCGGGTTCGCGCACGCCGGTGGCCCGGAGCAGGCGGATGGGATCGCAGCCGTAAAGCTTAAGCCAGCGTTCGTAGCGGGGGAAGATGTCGTTAAATTGAGCCGGGTCCGGGTTGGCCTGGGTCAGGATGATGACGGCCTTCTTGCCTGCGGGGAGACGACAGGAGAAATCCGGGTTGATCCAGGCATAGGTGCGGTCGAAAAAGGCTTTCAACTGGCTGCTGAGGTCGCCGAAGTAGACGGGAGAGGCCAGGACCAGGATATCGGCCTCTTGGATGGCCTCTAACACCTGCTCCAGCTCGTCCTCCAGGCAACAGGTGTCACTCTTGGTTTTGCAGGCCGAGCAGGCCTGGCAGCCCTGAAAATCCATCCGGTTCAACAGAAACTCCTGGGTCTCGGCCCCCCGGGCGCGGGCGGCCTCAAGGAAGGCGCGGGCCAGGGTATTGCTGTTGCCCTGGGGCCGGGGAGAGCCCAATACCGCGACAATCTTCATGGCAAAATCTCCTGGGAATATGGATAATCCTAATATAACATATCGCCTGTGGGGGCCGGGTGCCGGGAAAAAAGCCGATCCCTGAACCCGCAGCGTTGATGAGCTCATAAAGAGTCTTTTTCCCCTTACCCGGTGGGGGGGATTAAGGGGAGGTGGAAATAACTGGCTGAATATACTAATTATTTCACCCCAACCCTAACCCTTCCCCATCAAGGGGAGGGGATTTTTGACTTTTTACGAAGCTATCAGCGTTGATATACTAGTGTATTGATTCACAATTAGCTTTAATTAATCTCCGCTTTGTGATATCT
>DZCR01000099.1:9769-12565 GCA_022736495.1 Desulfobacca acetoxidans | reverse complement strand
TGGCTGTTTCCGGCCATTTTTCCCGGACAGCCCCAGAACATTTTGCAAGAGGCTCCGTCGTTTTTGAGTATAGGCAAGCTCCTATCAGAGAACCCCTTTGGTGGACGGAATTCCGGTGGCCCTGGGTTCAGGCTGGGTGGCGGTGTCCAGAGCCCGCGCTGCCGCCTTGAAGACCGCCTCCAGGATATGGTGGGTGTTCTCGCCGTAGGGCACGGTGATGTGCAGGGTCATGCCACCGTGGATGCTTACTGCCCGCCAAAATTCCTTGAGCAACTGAGGATCCAGCCCGGCGCCCCCCGGCGGCAGGTTCACCTCCAGATGGAGAAAAGGGCGGTGGCTCAGGTCCACGGTTACCTGAGCTAAAGCTTCGTCCATGGGCACTCGGGCCTCGCCGTAGCGCCTTATCTTAGGCCGCTGAGCCAGGGTCTCCCGAAAGGCGTGCCCCAGACAGATGCCGATGTCTTCCACGGTGTGATGCTGATCCACTTTCAGGTCACCCA
The DNA here is from genome assembly GCA_022736495.1 of Desulfobacca acetoxidans. The sequence continues at coordinate 12,065 of DZCR01000099.1, read as the reverse complement.
CGGCCTTGATGGTCAAATCAAAGTAACCATGGGCCGCAAACAGGGTGAGCATGTGATCGAGAAACGGAATGCCGGTGTCGATGGCTGCCTGGCCGCGGCCATCCAGTTCCAGTTCCACATCTACTTCCGTTTCCCGGGTTTGGCGGTGAAATTTGCTGAAGGGCATGCCTGAGGTTCTCCTTGGGTTCGACGAGGCCTGATCGTCATTGCCGTCAATGAAATGGTCAAGGATACGGTTGCAGCCGGTGCGACCAGGTTAGGCTCGTCGCCAAAGTTTTCTTTTTCACCCCTCTCCCCTCATGGCGGGGAATTAAAAGGGAACTTTGGCAATATACTGAACCTTTATAAAGCTGCGCGCCTTCAGGTAGCTGCAGGCATCGGCCTGGGTCGCCACAGACTGAATACCACCGGGGATATCGGGCAAATCAGCTCTTAAAAAATATTGCAAAAAGCTCTCTTTTGACGTTACTTCTGCTGGGGTTCCCAACAAGCGGCGGCGTTATTATAAACCATAGTTTTGCCATTTACATCACAGAGCCAATGATCACCGACCTTGCGAACGTTTCTTCCTTCGCCGGGGGCCAGAGGAGACAGCTCATCGGACGTTCCCACCGTGCTGCGCGTATAGCTGCTGGGCGCGGGTTGTTGAATGGTGGACGGTGACGAGGCACAGCCGCTTCCCAACATGATCAAGAGCGAAGTCATCATAGCCAATCTTAAAATCTTCCCTGTCCCCCTTTTCCGATGGGGGCTTTGATGTTGATTTTTGAGCCGCATGCCTTAAACCTCCTGGTTCTGGTGAAGTCTTTGAAATTCCCCGTAATAGCCCTCGAAGCCTGGGATCATCATAAATCTTTTCGCCAACCTTGACAAATGTTTATGGTAATATACAGGTAAGATTATCTCAAAATCCGCTTTCCACTGGCCGGCCTCTCCTGCTAAATTTGCTTTAGTCCGCTGAAGCCCCGCCGGTGGAAAAAGGACGGAACCTGGGGACAAGGAGCATTACCTGACGTGATCGAAGTACAACAGCATTCAAATCATCGAGCCCGGCAGCTATGTTATTGCACGGGACTCTGGGCCGTGCTCCTCCTGGGGGCGGCAATCCTTTGGGGGGGGCAGCCCACCCTGGCCAGGGCCGTGGGGACCGAACCCCGGGCCACTATCAAGGAAACCACTTTTGATTTTGGCAAAATTTTCGAAGACCGGGCCCTGACTCACACCTTCATGGTCGAAAATACCGGGTCGGCTCCGTTGCGAGTTGAGGATGTGGACCCGGATTGCGCCTGCACGGTGGCGAGCTACGATAAAACCATCCCTCCCGGCAGGGAGGGGGCCATCACCCTGACCATAAAACCCTTCTCAGTGATCCACCAGTTCAAGAAAGAGACCAAGATTAGACTAAATGACCCGGAGCGGCCCATGCTGCAATTGGTCATGACGGGAGTGGCCCTACCTTTTATCGAAATCCACCCTAGCCATATCGTCCGGCTGCGAGGCTCCCCCGGCGAGGATGTTAAGGGTCAGGTACACTTCATTTCGCATCTGCCCGTTCCCTGGGAGATTACAGAATATCGCACCACCATCCCCGACAAGGTCACCGTGAGCCTCAAACCGGAGGTCCCGGGCAAGAAATATGTCCTGGAAGTGCGCAACAAAAGCCGGGAGGCAGGCCCCTATGCCGGCCTGGTGGAACTGTTTACCACCTCCAAGGAACGGCCCCGCCTCATTGTGCGGGTCTTTGGGGATTTCTATTTGCCTTCGGCGGGTGGCCAATAAAGCAACATTTCATTGAGTAGGTGGACGGCGAAGGTCCGGGCCGCCTGCCGCAAGAGCAGTTCGTCTTCCTTGGGGGCTGGCGGGCCGGGATTCACCGGTGAGCTCAGGTTGATCCGGTCCTGGCAGGCAAAGAGGGTCTCATTGCCCCGGGTGATGCTGGCGGACACCACCAGGCTGGCGTCAATCTTGCCCCGGATGAACCGGAGGGCCCTGCCACAGATCGCCACCGATTGAATCACCCCGCCCAAGTGAGTATCCCCCTGGGGAGAGATTCTGAGGCCGTTGGCCTGCCAGGCCTGCGTTAGTTCCTGCATAAAGAGGGTCAGGAAGGACTCGGCCGGAAAACCCTGGGCGGTCTCCACCGAAAACGGCGTTATCACAAAGGTTGCCTGGGCCGGGGCGAAGTCCGGGGCTCGATAATAGGCGGTGAGATACTTGCCGGGCTGCAAGGTCACTCCCGGCGTTACGGCCGGCGTTGGCCGGCGGACGCAGCCCCAAACACAAACCAGACACAGGG
>DZCR01000099.1:0-9669 GCA_022736495.1 Desulfobacca acetoxidans | reverse complement strand
TGGCCGACAAAACCTCTCCCGGCGCCTGGAACCTGCCCTTGTTCCGCATCTTTGCCGACCCTTTCACCACGGTAGGTCTAGTCATCGACCCCAACATGCACCGGGGCTTCCGTTTCCGGGTGATCGACGCCATCGAGCACAAGGAATGGATTTTATCTTGCCCCGAGGACATGTACGACCTGTTGGTGCTGATCGGCACCCCGGGACGTTACCTTATCGAGAACATTTACCGTAAAAAAGATAATGAAGTGGCGGCCGCGGCCTCTTCCCAGAAGCTGGGCCTCCTGGCCGGGCGTTACGTAGGCAAAGACGACCCGGTGATGATTATTCGCTGCCAGTCGGGTTTTCCCGCAGTGGGGGAGGTGCTGGAGCCTTTCGCCTTTCCCCACTTGGTGGAGGGCTGGATGCGGGGCTCACACCACGGCCCCCTGATGCCGGTGGCCTTTAAGGACGCCATTCCCAGTCGCTTTGACGGCCCACCCCGGGTGATTGCCGCGGGCTACCAGTTATGCGAGGGGAAACTCCTGGGTCCCCTGGATATGTTTGCGGACGTGGCCTTTGATGAAGTGCGGAAAGAGGCGAACCAGGTGGCCAACTACATGCGGCGTCACGGGCCATTCGAGCCCCACCGCCTGGGGCTGCACGACATGGAATACACCACCTTGCCCCAGGTCATGGCCTTTATCTTCGAGAAATCGGCCATCCCCCGCCGGAGTGACCTGGAAGAGCAGCTCAAGAAGCGTTACCCGCATCTTCGAGAACTGCGAGTGGTGGACCCCGGGATCAAAGACCTGGGAGCTATCCAGAAGACCGTGGCCCGGGAAGGCGCCTATTACCTGGAGGAAATCGCCTGGCCCGGCGCCAAAATCGGGCTTTCCGGCGGCAAGACCCTCTATCACCTCATTTCCTATCTGGAGCCGGAACGCCTTACTGGCCTGCACCTCTATCCCTTGACCCTGACTCCCATCCTGACCATGCCCGGGCTGACGGCCAACGCCATGGTGGGCCTGATGAGCACCAAGTATCCCGATGCCAAGGCCTATACCCTGCCCACTATTCCGGTGAAGACCAAGGAAGAATACGACAAGCAGATGTCGGCCAACCCCAAGCTCCAGCAGATCTACCGGGAAATTTGGGACGTAGATATCATGGTGCTGGGCATCGGCTATCTGACGGGACCCATGCCCGGGTTCCGGGCCTTTGCCGACCAGGAGATGGGGTTGACCGCAGAGGACCTGAAGGCCAAAGGCGTGGTGGGTGAGATCAACCATACGCCCATCGATGCCCAGGGTGAGCCACTGCTGGATGGCAAAGACCAGGAACTGGCGGCCCTGACCCGGCGGGTCATCGGGGTGGGGGCCCTGGAACTCCGGGAGCGCGCCGCCAAGAGTGACCGCTACGTGGTGGCGGTGGCCGGCGGCCTGGAAAAGACCGAGGCCATCCGGGCCTGCCTCAAGGGGCAGTATTTTAATGTGCTGGTTACGGACGCCTACGTGGCCGAGGAGCTGATATCAGGATAATGGGGGGAAAAGGCGAAAAGGAAGGTAGCATACGCCGGTGTAGGCCGAATTATGTTGGCCACATGTTGTCCTAAATATTAACTTTAACAACGCAGTCTGTCGAGCAGTTGGCAAAGCGACGCGAGAGTTTGACATCCGGACCCAGATGTCTTATGTATGCTGACATCTCTGTCACCGGAAGCACCGGATGGGTGCGCCCCGGCGGGAGAGATGACCAGGGATTGCAAACTCTTTAGCTGCCTTATGCGGAAACTTGCAGAGTGTCCGGGCGCATGGTAACCTTCCGTAAAATCGCCCAGTGGGCTGCTTTACTGGTCGGCCTTTTGGTGATCGGCAGCCTGGGTTTTGTCTGGTTGGAAGGCTGGGATTTCTTTGACGCCCTGTACATGACGGTGACCACCCTGACCACCGTGGGCTACGGGGAGATTCACCCCCTAAACCGGGTTGGGCGAATTTACAATATGGTGCTCATCCTTACCGGGATGGGGGTCATGCTCTATATCGTGGGTTCCCTGGCCCGGGTGGTGATCGAAGGGGAAATCCGGTCCGCCTTAGGAAAGCGCAAATTGATCAAACACATCCGCAGGCTAAAAAATCATTACATTATCTGCGGCTTCGGTCGCATCGGGGAAATTATCGCCCGGCAGCTCCAGGAGCGGGAGATTTCCCTGGTGATCATCGATAAAGCACTGGATTTGGCCCCCCGCCTGGAGGAATTGGGTTATTCCTTCGTTGCCGGCGACGCCACCCGGGACGAAGTCCTGTTGGAGGCGGGGATCGAGCGGGCCAAGGGGCTGGTAGCGGTAGTGTCCACAGATGCCGACAACGTTTACATTGTCCTGACGGCTCGCAGCCTTAATCCGCAAATCTTTATCATAGCCCGGAGCGAAGAACCGGGCTCGGAAAATAAGCTCCTCCGAGCCGGGGCCAACAAGGTAGAGTCGCCTTATCAGATGGGTGGGCAGAAGATGGCCCATACCATTTTGCATCCCACGGTGACGACCTTCATGGAATTGGCCATGAAGGAGGGGGTGGAGTGGAGCATGGAGGAGATCGCCGTGGGCCAGACCTCAGCCCTCCTGGGAGTGCCTTTAGAAGACTCGGGCCTTCGCCAAAAATTGGGCCTGATCCTGGTGGCCATCAAGCGGGCCGATGGCGAGATGCTCTTCAATCCCAGCCACGATACCACTATCTTGGCTGGGGACACCCTCATTGCCCTGGGGTTGCGCAAAAACCTGGACGCCTTGGAAGCGATGGTGCAGTAGGGCGGCAAGTAAATGAGATCGTAGGGCGCGTCTGACGCGCCGATCATAGCCACGACGGCATCGGAGGGGATTATGTCGCCAGTAAAAATCGGCCGCGGGGTAAAAATCACCTTCTTGGGCCATGCGGCCTTCAAATTAAGCGGGGCGGGGGTGCATGTGCTTATCGACCCCTGGCTCAGCAATCCCTTGCTCAATACCCCGGTAGAGAAGGTGGGACCGGTGGATGTCATTCTGGTGACCCACGGCCATGGCGACCATGTGGGGGAAACGGTGGCTGTAGCGCAGGCCTCCGGCGCGCCGGTGGTGGCCATCCATGAGCTCTCCGTAATCCTGGCAGGGCAGGGGGTCCCCCAGGTGATCGGCATGAACAAAGGGGGGACAACCTCGGTCGCGGGCCTGAAAGTCACCATGACCCACGCGGTGCATTCCTCTGCAGTGGAGGTGGGCGGCAAACTCATCGCCGCGGGCGACCCCGCCGGCTTTGTGGTGGAGTTTGGGAACGGCTTTGTGGCCTACCACGCCGGCGACACCGCAGTCTTTAAGGACATGGAACTCATCCGGGAACTTTATCACCCGGAGTTGGCCATGCTGCCCATCGGCAGCCATTACGTCATGAGCCCGGCGGAGGCGGCCCTGGCCTGCCGACTGCTTAAGCCCCGCTGGGTGATCCCCATGCACTACGGCACCTTCCCGGTGCTCACCGGCACCGCCGAGGAGCTGACGGAACGCCTGAAAGGGGAGGACATCACGGTGATTCCCTTGAAGCCGGGAGAATCGGTGGAATAGGGGCAGGATTTTATGTCGGATTTTAGAGCAGACCTCTATAATCAGTATGTCTCAAAATTTAAAATGGCGGGCGCTCAGCTTCAGGGCAAGGGTCTCCAGGCCTATTGGGAGTGGTGTAGATATAAATATCTTCCCCTGATGCGGGAATTAAAAACCACTGATCAGATCCTTGAATTAGGGTGCGGCCCGGGGTATTTTTTAGAATTTCTCAAAACGGCTGGTTTTGTTAAGGTACAGGGGATTGATATATCACAGGAGCAGGTTGAGATCGCACAACATAAAGGACTTAATGTCCAAAATAGAGATGTAATACAATACTTACAACAAAATAACGGCTTATTTAAGGCAATAATCGCCCTTGATTTTATCGAACATTTTACCAAAGAAGAGGTCATGCTGCTGGCCAAATTACTCTATAATTCTTTAGAGGACCGCGGTATTTTGGTAATCCAGACACCCAACGGCCAAGGGCTGTTCCCCCATCAAGTCATTTATGGCGACCTGACTCACCTGACGGTCTTTACCCCGGAATCACTCAGGCAACTGTTCACGTTAGCGGGTTTTGCCGATTTTAGATTCCAGGAAACCGGGCCGGTGGGGAAAAACCTTTCTGGCAAGATGCGGCTAATTTTATGGAAAGTTATTAAGCAAATGGCTAATGGAATCCGTAAAATCGAAACCGGTAAGTCGCAAGATATCTGGACCGAAAACCTGATCTGTTCTTGTAGAAAAACTTAAAAATAAAATACATTACGCATATTGAGTGGTTAATGTATGGAAGAGAATATACTTTATTATGGAGATAATTTGGATGTTCTTCAACGTCATTTAAAAGATGAGACTATTGATCTCATTTATCTTGACCCCCCATTCAAAAGCAATCAAAAATATAATGTGTTATTTGCGGAAAAAGACGGTTCGCGCTCAAAAGCGCAAATCAAAGCTTTTGAGGATACTTGGCGATGGGACGAATCTTCAGTATGGGCCTACAAGCAGTTGGTTGAAAAAGGAGGTAATGTAGCTGATGCAATGAAAGCTTTCTATTCACTTATTGGTGGGTGCGATATGTTAGCATACTTAGCTATGATGGCGCCTCGATTAGTTGAATTAAAGCGTGTGCTCAAGTCAACAGGAAGTATTTATTTGCATTGCGACCCAACTGCCAGTCATTATTTAAAACTACTGATGGATTCAATCTTTGGCCCCGCTAATTTTAAAAATGAAATAATATGGCATTATAGAAAATGGCCATCAGGCAGATTCGCTTTTCAGAGAAACCACGATGTGATTCTATTTTATTCAAAATCAGAGAGTAAAAAAAGGACATCCGTTCAACTTTTTATGGATAGGTCACCATCTACATTAAAAAGATTTGGTAATGCTAAGATTGTTTCAGGTTATGATGAAGAAGGCCGGCGTTTACCTTCAAAAACAGAAGAAATAAATTCAGAAGGAGTGCGTCAAGACGATGTCTGGGAAATAGGGCGGGTCCCTCCGATTAAACAACTATTTCCGACTCAAAAACCTGAAGCCATGATAGAAAGGGTAATATTAGCTAGCAGCCAGGAAAACGAGATTGTACTTGATCCCTTTTGCGGATGTGGCACGACCATTGCTGTTGCCCAAAAATTGAATCGCAACTGGATTGGGATTGACATAACCTATTTATCAATTAGCCTTATTAGAAATCGCCTTAGAGACGTATTCGGTGATGATGTTAATTATAAAATTATTGGAGAACCTATAACGATCTCGGAAGCAGAAAAATTATCAAAAGATGATCCTTATCAATTTCAAGTTTGGGCGCTGGGCTTAGTAGGAGCAAGACCAACTGAATTGAAAAAGGGGGCCGACAGAGGGATTGATGGAAGATTATATTTTCATGATGAAACCCAGGGCATAAAAACAAAACAAATTATTTTTTCTGTTAAATCAGGCCATACGTCTGTAACTCATATAAGAGATTTGCGTGGAGTAATTGAAAGGGAAAATGCAGAGATAGGAGTTCTTATTACATTACGTGAGCCAACCCAACCTATGAGAGTAGATGCGGCTGAATCAGGATGGTATGAATCACCTTGGGGAACCAAACACCCGCGTATACAAATTTTGACAATTAAAGAATTGCTTTCCGGTAAAAGGATTGACTTACCAACGGCAAAAATCAATGTTACCTTCAAAAAAGCGGACAAAATTAAAGAGAACGGTAATAATAATTTAAAATTACCATTTAATGATTCGGAAAATAATCAATAATTGTTCTTGAGGAATCAACTAGTGCGGCGCAAGAAAGCCTGGCAGATATACCCGGAACAGCCGGAATTGATGGCCGAGGTCATGGCCCGCCATGGGCTGCCGCCTTTGGTGGCCCGCATCCTGTTGAACCGGGGGCTCGCCGGGGCGGATGCCATCCGGGCTTTTCTGGACCCCTCCCTGGAACGCCTGAATCCGCCCTCCGGGCTGCCGGACCTGGAGGTCGCTACGGCCCGCCTGGGCCGCGCGGTGCGCCAGGGGGAGGCGGTGGCCGTGTATGGCGACTACGACGCCGACGGCCTTACCGCTACCGCGCTGCTGCACCAGTTTTTCCAGGAGCTGGGCCTGCCTTGTTGTTCCTATATTCCCGACCGGCTGACCCAGGGATACGGCCTCAAGATTCAAGGCTTAAAGGAGTTGGCGGCTCAGGCCAGACTTTTGGTTACGGTAGACTGCGGTGTCAGCAACGCTGCGGAGGTGGCCTGGGCCAAAGAACAGGGCCTGGAGGTGATCATCACCGATCACCACGAAGTGCCACCGGAGTTGCCCGATGCCCTGGCGGTGGTCAATCCCAAGCGGCGGGGCCACGATTACCCCTTTGGGGAACTGGCCGGGGTGGGGGTAGCGCTGCTCCTGGCCCTGGGGGTGCGCGCGGTGCTGAGGTCCGAAGGCTGGTTTAACGGGCGCCGGGAACCTAACCTGCGGTCATATCTGGATTTGGTGGCCCTGGGCACCGCGGCGGACGTGGTGCCGCTGGTGGGGGAAAACCGTATCCTGGTGCACCAGGGGCTTAAAGTTCTGGAAGAGAGCCGGCGTCCCGGCATCATCGCCCTGAAGGAAGCCGTCGAACTGGAGGGCAAACCAATATCGTACCAGGACGTGGTGTTCCGGTTGGCGCCCCGGCTCAATGCCGCCGGGCGGATGGGCCAGGCCCGCTGCGCCCTGGAACTGCTCTTGAGCGATGACCTGACCCAGGCCCGGGTGCAGGCCAGATATTTGCACAATCTCAACCGGCAGCGCCAGGCCCTGGAAGAGGAGGTCTTGAAACAGGCCAGGGCCTTGATCCGCCAAACGGGTTTGGAGTCGCGGCCGGTGTTGGTCCTGGGTAAGGAGGGCTGGCACCCTGGGGTGATCGGCATCGTGGCGGCCCGCCTGGCCGAGGAATATTACCGGCCCGTAGCCCTGGTGAGCCTGGAGAACGGCCGGGGCCGGGGATCGGCCCGGTCCATCGAGGGCTTCCACCTGTTTAAGGGACTGCACGCCTGCCGCCAAGCGCTCCATAAATACGGGGGGCACCGGGCCGCGGCGGGCTTCGAACTGGCGGCGGGCAACCTCTCTGCTTTACAAGACCTCCTGGAGCAGGCCTTTGGCGAGCAGTTGGGCCAAACGCCGCCCCGCCCCACCCTTAAGGTCGACGCCCAGGCGGCGCTCCAAGACCTGGACCCGGCCTTTTACCGGCATCTTGAAACCTTGCGGCCCTTCGGACCGGGCAATCCGGCCCCGGTAATTGTCTGTCTGGAGGTGGAATGCCTGGGGTCTCGGGTGGTGGGGGGCAAACATCTGAAGGTGCAGTTAGCCCAAGGCGGGAACGTCCGGGAGGCTATCGCCTTTGATCGGGCCGGCTCTCACCCCATGGGCGGCATCCTGGATGTGGCCCTGGGCGCCAGGGTTTCCTATTTTAAGGGACGCACCCACCCGGACCTGCGGATCCTGGATTGGGGCAGACCCTGAAATTAATCAAGGGTCCGCAACCAGGGGCTAACGGCCAACCTTTTACAGAATTCCAGAAGTTTCCGTGCAGAACTGGAAACCGCCTGACTTTAAGGGTTAGCCTCTCCGCCGAAATCCGCCAGCAGGCGTTGGGCTTCCTGGCGGTCTGCCGCTAAATCTTGGGGCTTAATGGCATATTTGGTGCATTTAAGCACCATTTCCAGTTGCTGTTGCGCCAGAGAGCGATAATGGAGGCGGTATAAGGTTTGGGCCAGGAACAGGTGGTTGGTACTGTTTTCCGGGGCCAGGCGCACCGCGGCTTGGAGGTGTTCTAGCGATTTAGGCAGATCACCTACGGACATGGGCCAGGCGGGGGCCTCAAAGTAAATGCGGCCCAGAATCCGATGGGCTCCGGCCTGGTCGTAGGTTTCATCCAGGGACAGGGTTTGTTTCAACTCCTCGATGATTTGGGGAAGGAGGCGGCGTCCCGTCATATACCCGCAGGCATCGGCTTCGCCGCAAAGGTTGAGGGCCAGCCAGTAGTGGCCGGCAACCTGATTGGGGTCCTCGTGAATAAGGATTTCCGCGTAAATCTTGCCCTTGCGGTAGTAACCCTCGCAATACTTCTTGGGGGCCATGTCGCCCAGAATGAAACAGGTTCGGGCCAGTTGGGCCAGGACCAGAGGTCGGGGGACCTCATTGGAGGCGAGCAGGCCCTCATATAAGGTCAGGGCCTTTTCGGCATGGGCCGCGTCCAACGTGGGGCTCTGCAGCAGGGCCTGGGCTTCAGCCATCGGATCCGGCGCAGCACGGAGTCCCGCGGTTGTAGTGAAGAGCATAAGACCGACCCACCCCAAGATCTTCAAGCAGCATGTCCGTTTCATAATATGTTCATGCAAAGAATTTCAGGGTACCAAGCAGCGATGTTTATAAAGGCAGAAACCCTTGCCGACGGAAACTCATATGGGTCTATATGATTTGACAGAAAATGCCAAGAAGATTTGTGCGACAAGTTTGCTCCCACCGACACTGTGGCTAAAGAACGCACAAGTAAATAATGGCGAAAAGATCAGGGCCCATTGATATGAAAACATGGTTTTCTGTGGTATAGGGCATCCCGATCCGAAGGTGGGCCCCTTAGATGGTATGAGGCTGCGGATACGCAGCCAAAGGGTAGCAGTAATGTCCCTTAATTAATCCGTGATAAGTCAAAATGGCTACGATAGATTCGACTCCAATATACTCAAGATTCCTGCATCAACGGTTTCGTCGAATTTGCGGGCAAACAAGCCTTGACTTGCTATCAAGAATTCGGCGTCTTTGGATGTGAAGTCTTTCGGACGTAACTTTATTGTTCCTATCGGCACCCACACAATTGTCCTTTTATCGTCGTTCACGATAGTTCCCTCGTAGTTAGTATTCATTATTACCGTCTGAAAGAATGCTTCATCAGGTATGAAGGTGTGCCGATAGAATCTCTTGAACCTTTCGGTCTCAGGGTTGTAGCATGCAAATTCACAAAACTTCCTGCTCAAGATCATCCACTGATTTCCGATATAAGCAGTCACGCCTCGAAGATACTGTCTCTTGATAGGAATGCGTATTATCCTGTTCCTATACTCGATACAGTAGTCCGAGATTCGAGATAGTGTATCAGGGCGTATCTTGATCTGGTTAGCCACCTTGATGAAATCTTTTCCTATATTGCGGCTAAGAAAGTCTTGGATTTGCGTCTGCGACTTTAGGGGGAAATCCTGTCCGCTAAGGTTTATGAAGAATTTCCATTCCGAGCTGATCTTCAATAACTCCTCGATGCCTCGCAATTCAGCATCTACTAAGCTGTATCCCGCCCATTGAGTGTTTTGGCATTTCAGCAAGGATGCGTTGGCAAAGCTTGACAAGAAATCTTGTATCTCCGTCTGTAATCCAACGCCTGACCTCTTGTCCACATGTACCAAGTAGTAGTTGGCGGGATGGAAAATTGCCCTAAAGAGTCTTTTGAACTGGCGCGGATACCGATGCACCAAGATGAGGTATGCGATCATGCCCATAACTATATCCTATAAGCCGAAATAATGCAAACCGAGATTATGCGGCAGCCTTGACCACCGTGGTTGAAAATTGGTTTTGGAACC
>DZCR01000098.1 GCA_022736495.1 Desulfobacca acetoxidans | reverse complement strand
TGGGCCGCCACCTTGGTTCCGGTCTGCTCGGGGTTCACCGCTTCCTGCTGGCCCAGCACTACACAGTTGTTGATGCCGTCCTTGACGTACGGGTCGAGGTTGGGCGTGCCGAAAACGCGCTCGTAGTTGGTTTCGTTCTCGCAAAAGAGCAGCGGCGCCTCGCCCTCGCAGTACAGGGTGTACTTACCCGCTACCGGGTGCGCTGCGCCAATAGCACTCGTGCCCGCCGGTCCTTCGATCTGCTTGAGGTTCGGTTTCTCGCCAGGTCTGGCAATCCACGCCGCCCAGTCGTTGCGGAACCACAGGGTGGGAAGCAACTGCAGTTCGGCCGCTTCCGGTCCCCGGTTGTGCGCGGTGATTTGCACCAGGATGTCATCCGCACCGCCTTTGGCGTACTCCACGAAGACGTCGAAATAGCGGTCGCCGTCGAAGACGCCGGTGTCGAGGAGTTCATACTCCATCTCCTCCCGATTGCGTCGCCGGTTCGTCTCCACCAGGTCGGGGTAAGGGAAGGCCGCCTGGGGGTACTTATAGAGGTACTTCATATAGGAGTGGGTCGGCGTGCTGTCGAGGTAGAAATAGTATTCTTTGACGTCCTCGCCGTGGTTGCCCTCGCTGTTGGTCAAGCCGAAGATACGTTCCTTGAGAATAGGGTCCTGGCCGTTCCACAGGGCCAGGGCGAAGCAGAGCCGCTGCTTGTCGTCGGAAAGGCCGGCGATGCCGTCTTCGCCCCAGCGGTAGGTCCGCGAGCGGGCCTGATCGTGGGTGAAGTAGTCCCAGGCGTCGCCGCCCTCGCTATAATCCTCCCGCACCGTGCCCCACTGCCGCTCACTCAGGTATGGGCCCCACTTCTTCCAAGGTGATTTTCCCTCCCGGGCCTCTTCCAGGCGTACGGTTTCCTTAGTCTTGGCTGACATGACTCCTCCGAAGTTTGGGGTTCGCTATCAACTTATTACTGAGGTCAATTAATGGTTCCCAATCCTGCGCACCCCAAATTAATTTTTTGGGGCTTCGGTTGATGATAGTGAGAACAATTTTATGGCCTGAGTAATAATTAAAATATAATATAAAATATAATATAAGAAAATGGTGATAAAATTTATATCTATTTTCATTATCCTTATATTTTATTGCCTTGGCGTAGAGGAGGTGACGGCTTAGGGTCTGTGGATGCGCAGCTGGAGCCGGGTCCATGCCTAATACCAGGCAGCCGGTTCCCAACGAGCAATATAAACAAAATTTTTTATAAGCACAGTTTTTCTGGATCCACCTGAAGTGCTCCAAGGGATAAAAGGGCCAGGCAGGGTCAAATTGTCCGGGAAATGGAATTATGAAAAATTAATCAATAAATTGAATAAGTTATATAAAGGAAATACGCGGGTGATGGAAACCTTTTGGCTATCATTGAGGCGATCAAACAGAGCCATACGTTTTGGGGCTACCGCCGGGTGCGGGCCTGGCTGAAGTATGGGGGAAGGTCTGCCGGTGGGTTACAAGAGGGTTTATCGTCTGATGAAGCAAAAAGACCTTCTGGTGCCGCAAAAAAGATACCGGGCCAAACGGCAGGGGGCCGTATGCCCCGAGTCCAACGACCTGGTCAGTTCTGGGGCATCGACATGACGAAGTTTATCATTCTTGGCCTGGGCGGGGCACATGAAAAAATCCAACAATTTAATCAGCACCCGAGAATGTAATGGGAACAATTTGGGAACATCTGATGGTGTGCGAGCATTGGAAGGAAAGGCAATTGTGTGTGAAGCCGCTATTTCCCACGGAATAGCTGGAGGCGGCATCCGGATTCGAACCGGAGAATAACGGTTTTGCAGACCGTTGCCTTACCTCTTGGCTATGCCGCCTCTGGAGCGGGAAACGGGATTCGAACCCGCGACTTCGACCTTGGCAAGGTCGCACTCTACCGCTGAGTTATTCCCGCTCGCCCCTTTTATGTCTTAAAAATCGGCGGACTTGTCAAGGGGAAAATTGTCTCCTCTTGCAAGAATGACGTTTGCTGGGCTCCCGATTTTCCTCTACAGGTCGGTCGGTTGGTTGAGACCTCCTTGCCGCTTTTGGCAAAAGTTCGCGTTTATCTCTACTGGTGAATCTGGAAATATGCTAAAATATAACAAATTTATCTAAAAAATCCGATGATCAGCCATCTATCCAATACCCCATAAATTCAGGAGCACTTCCATGGACTATCGCACCGTCCACACCACTTGCTCTTACTGCGGCTGCGGCTGCGGCCTCCTTTTGGAGGTCTTGGATGACCAGGTAATTTCCACCTTACCGGTGAAGACCCACCCGGTGAGCCAGGGCAGCCTTTGTATCAAAGGGTGGAACATTCACGAGTTTGTGGGGAGCGACCAGCGCCTTAAGCAACCGCTCAGGCGCCAGGACGGCCAACTGGTGCCGGTGAGTTGGGACGAGGCCATGGAGACCGCGGCCCAGGGTCTAAAACAGGTCGTGGACCAATACGGCCCCGACGCCGTAGCAGTGCTGGCTTCCGCCAAGGTCACCAACGAAGAAAACTACCTGATCCAAAAATTCGCCCGGGCCGCCATCGGCACCAACAACGTCGATCACTGCGCCCGCCTTTGACACAGCTCCACCGTGGTCGGTCTGGCCGCGGCTTTCGGTTCCGGCGCCATGACCAACTCTTTGCCTGAGTTGGCCAACGCCAAATGTATTTTCATTATCGGCTCCAATACCACCGAAAACCATCCTATTGCCGCCAAATGGATCTTCCGGGGCCAGGAAAACGGCGCCAAGATCATTGTCGCTGATCCCCGCTTCACCCAGATGGCGTTTCTGGCGGATATCGCGGTGCAGCATAACCTGGGCAGCGACGTGGCCCTCATCAACGGGCTGATGCACCTTATTATTAAAGAAGGCTGGCACGATCAGGACTACATCGCCGAGCGCACCGAAGGCTTCGAAGCATTGGCCGCCAAGGTCGAGGAGTATACCCCGGATAAGGTGGCCCAGATTACCGGCATCGATCAAGCTACCCTGCGTCGGGTGGCCGAAATGTTTGCCAAGACCAAACCCGCGTCCATCGTCTACTGCATGGGCATTACTCAGCACACCACCGGCGTGGACAACGTCAAGTCCCTGGCCAACCTGGCCATGCTCACCGGCAACGTGGGCGTAGCCTCCGGCGGCGTCAATCCTCTGAGGGGCCAGAACAACGTCCAGGGGGCGTGCGACATGGGCGGCCTGCCCAACGTCTTTACGGGCTATCAACCGGTGGGCGACGAAGCCGCCAACGCCAAGTTTTCCAAGGCCTGGGGTCGGGACTTGCCCAAAAAGCCCGGGCTCACCATCCTGGATATGTTCCGCGGCATCGACGCAGGCAAGATTAAGGCCCTCTATGTTGTGGGCGAAAATCCCCTGGTCACCGACCCGGACTTGCGCCATGTCGAATTGGCGTTAAAGAAGCTCGATATCTTTATTGTCCAAGATATCTTCCTGACCCAGACGGCCAAAAACGCCACCTTGGTCTTGCCCGGCACCTCCTTCGCCGAAAAAGACGGCACCTTTAGCAACACCGAACGCCGGGTAGAGCTGGTGCGCCAGGCGATTAACCCCGTGGGCGACTCTCGCCCGGACTGGCAGATCACTCAGGACCTGTCCACCCGCTTGGGCTATCCCATGCATTACACCTCCCCCGAGGAAGTCTTCGAGGAGATCAAGAGGCTCACCCCCAGTTACGCCGGCATGAGCTATGCGCGCCTGGCTGCCAAAGGTCTGCAGTGGCCGTGTCCCACCCCGGAACACCCCGGCACCGAGTTTCTGCACCAGGACCGGTTCAGCCGCGGTAAAGGCGCCTTTTCCGTCATCGACTACAAGCCTCCGGCGGAGGTGGCGGATGCGGACTATCCCATGCTGCTCTCCACCGGGCGGGCCTTCATGCACTACCACTCCGGCTCCATGACCCGGGTTTCGCCCAGTCTGCACCATGAATTGCCGGAGGGCTATGTGGAAATCAGTCCGATGGACGCCAAAGCCATGGAGATTAAAGACGGTGAGCGGGTTAAGGTCAGCTCCCGCCGAGGCGAAATCCAGATCAAGGCCAAAATCAGCCGCAAAGTGAACCGGGGAGTGGTCTTCATCCCGTTCCATTTCGCCGAGGCCGCGGCCAACGTTCTCACCAACCCGGCCTGCGACCCCGTGGCCAAGATCCCGGAATACAAGGTCTGTGCCGTCAAGGTGGAAAAGCTGGCGGCATAGAGCGGGTTAGACATTAAGAAATAACTAGGGTGGTTCCGTCCCGCCCTAGTTTTTTTACTTTGTGCCCTGGCGTGACATTTTTTGGAAGCGCCAAGGCGAACACGTTTTCCTGTCCCAATCTTTTTGGCCTTTGTCATCCTTCCGGTCCACGATACAATGCCGTCATGATGGAATTAATGACAGAAATCAAAACCAGGTCCCAGGACTTGGCCGAGGAGTTGGTGACCCTGCGGCGGGAATTCCACCAGCACCCGGAGCTCTCCCACCACGAGGAACGCACCGCCCGAGTGGTGGCGGAGTATTTGAGCAACCTCGGCTTGGAAGTAAGAACCGGTCTGGCCGGCCACGGCGTGCTGGGGGTGCTGAAGGGGGCCCGGAAGGGGAGGGCGGTAGCCTGGCGGGCCGACATGGACGCCTTGCCCATCCCCGAGAAGTTGAAGCTTCCCTGGCGCTCCCAGGTGGAAGGGGTCATGCATGCCTGCGGGCATGACTTCCACGTGAGCATCGCCCTGGGCGCAGCCCATCTGCTTAGCAAACTCAAAGACCGGCTGGCCGGCGAGTTCCGTTTTATCTTTCAGCCCGCGGAAGAAGGCCCGCCCATCGGCGATTCCGGCGCCAAGGGCATGGTGCATGCGGGCGTTTTGGAGAACCCCAAGGTGGCTGCGGTCTGCGCCCTCCATGTGGCCCCTTATCTGGATGTGGGCCACATCCGTTATGGTCCGGGGGTGGTGATGGCCGGGGCCGACCGGATCATCCTGACGGTCACCGGCAAATCGGCCCACGGCGCCACGCCCCATCGGGGGGTGGACCCCATCCTGGTGACGGCCCAGGCGCTCAATCAGATTCAGGGCTTTCTGGCCCAGCAGATCGACGCCCGCTCCCCCAAGGTCCTCACATTCGGCCGCATTCAAGGCGGCAACCGTTTCAACATCCTGGCGGACGAGGTCACCCTGGACGGCAGCCTCCGCTATCTCCGGGAATCGGTGCGCCAGGAGGTCTTAACAGGTCTGCGCCGGCAGTTTGAGGGGTTGTCCCTAGCCACCGGGGCCGGGATCAAGCTCACGGTGGAGCCCTTGTTCCCCATGCTCAAAAACGATCCTGACCTCAGCAATCAGGCGGTGCAGGTGCTTCAAACCCTCCTGGGGCCGCATCACCTCAAGCTGTTGCACCCGGCCATGGGAAGCGAAGACTTCCCCTATTACGCCGCCATATCCCCGGGTTTCTATTTTTTTCTGGGAGTGCGGACTCCGGGAACCCGGGGGCACGCCCTACACTCGCCCCACTTCAACCCCGATGAAGCCGCGCTGCCTTATGGCCTTATGGCCGCAGCCGGACTGTTGATCTGCCTCAGCGAACTGGAGTTCCCGTTACTGGCGCCTGCGCTCCCGGTGGGACCAGAGGAAACCCCGGGCCTCATGTAGGAGAGGATTCCCAGGTCCAAGCCCGGAAAAATCGCTCCGTATGGTTGAATAAGAGAGGTTTGATCGCTATAGTGAGTTGTGTATCGATAAAAATGACGCGGTGAAAATCGCAAATATTGAAGCAAACCTGTAAGTCATTTCAAAACCTGCCTGAGATTAGATTGTCATTCTGAGTATAGCGCAGAATCCCGCTACTCCAGTGAGGAGAGGGCAGACATGAGGACCTTTTGGACAATGATTCGGCTGGCCGCGCGCCAATGGGGCGCAGGCCTCTCCTATAAATTGGCCGCCGTCCTTGTGCTGGCGGCCGCGTTGGCCTGTACCCAGAAAGAGCCTCAGCCGCAGGTCTTGCGGGCCACTTTGGACAACGGTCTGCGCGTGGTGATTGTGCCCAATCATATCGCTCCCGTGGCCACGACGATGGTCAACTATCTGGTAGGCTCCAAGGAAGCCCCGCCAGGTTTCCCAGGCACCGCCCACGCCCAGGAACATATGATGTTTCGCGGCAATCCGGGCCTGTCGGCGAACCAGTTGGCGGCGATCACGGCGGCTATGGGGGGCAGGTTCGACGCCGATACCCAGCAGGCGGTCACCCAGTATTTTTTTACCGTGCCGTCCGCTGATCTTAAGCTGGCTTTACACATCGAGGCCATTCGTATGCGAGGGGTGCTTGACCGCGAAAAACTCTGGACCCAGGAGCGGGGTGCCATCGAACAGGAAGTGGGCCGCGATTTGTCAGACCCGGAGTTTGTATTTTATACCAAACTCCTGGCGGATATGTTCAAGGGGACGCCGTATGCCCACAGTCCTTTGGGCACCGACGCCTCTTTCGACCGGACCACCGGCGCCATGCTCAAAAAGTTTTACGATACATGGTACGCCCCCAACAACGCTATTTTGGTGGTAGTGGGTGACGTAGACCCCCAAAAGACGCTGGCCGAGATCAAGGAACGCTTCGGTAGCATCCCCAAAAAACAGCTACCCCCCAGGGCGCCCATCAAGCTGGAGTCGGTGACGCCTGAAACCATCAGTCTCAAAACCGACCAGCCCATGGGAATGGTCATGGTTGCTTTCCGCCTGCCCGGATACGACAGTCCCGATTATGCGGCCTCCAAGGTTCTGGCTGACGTCCTGGGCAGCCAACGCTATAATCTTTACGATCTGGCAGCCACGGGCAAAGCCCTGGCCGCTGACTTTGCTTTGGATACGCTGCCGCAGGCGGGCCTGGGCTACGCTGTGGCCGCCTTTCCCAAGGGGGGTGATGCCCAGGCCTTGCTTAAAGAAGTCAAGGCGGTGTTAGCGGCAACCGTGAAAAACGGGGTGCCTGCCGACTTGGTGGCGGCTGCCCAGAAACAGGCGAAGGCCGAGGCGGAATTTCAAAAAAATTCGGTTTCTGGGCTGGCCATGGCCTGGTCCCAGGCGCTGGCAGTGGAAGGGCGGCAATCACCTGAAGATGACGTAAAGGCTATGAACAAGGTTACCCTGGCGGACGTAGACCGGGTGGCGCGCCAATATCTGGACCTTGATAAGGCGGTGGTAGGGATCCTCACCCCCGAAGGTTCCGGGAAACCCGTGATCCACAAAGGCTTTGGCGGTCCGGAATCCTTTCAGATGCAGCCGACCAAACAAGTTACCCTGCCGGAATGGGCCAGTAGTGCCCTGAAGCGCTTAGCCATTCCTCCTTCCACCGTTCATCCCATGGTGAGCACCTTGCCGAACGGTATCAAATTGATCGTGCAGCCCGAATCCGTCAGCGACACGGTCAGTGTTTACGGCCAGATCAAAAATCAACCGGCTCTCCAAGTGCCCCATGGCCAGGAAGGCGTAAACCAGGTGTTGGAACAGCTTTTTTCTTACGGCACCACGACGCTTGACCGGTTGGCCTTGCAAAAAGCCCTGGATGACCTCGGCGCCCAAGCCTCCGCGGGGACCTCGTTTGAACTCCACGTGTTGTCCGAGCATTTTGAGCGCGGCGTGCAATTGTTGGCGGACAACGAACTGCATCCCGCGCTGCCTGAAGAGGCGTTTCAGATTGTCCGCGCCCAGGTGGCCGCAGCCGTTGCCGGCCAACTCCAAAGTCCCGATTATCTGGCGAGCCGGGCTCTCAAGACGGCGCTTTACCCCGCAAACGATCCGACCTTACGCCAGCCTACACCCGCCGGGGTCGCCGCTCTGACGCTTAAAGATGTCAGGGATTACCTCGGGAAAGTTTTCCGGCCGGATAAGACGACGATTGTGGTTATAGGCAAGGTAACCCCGGAGCAGGCCCAGAAGGCCATCGCCAAGTATTTCGGCCCCTGGCAGGCAGCCGGTCCTAAACCGGATACCCTCCTGCCGCCGGTGCCGCCAAATAATCCGTCTACCGTAGCCGTACCCGACGCCAGCCGGGTCCAGGACAAGGTCACCCTGGCAGAAACTGTGGGACTGACGCGCGCAAACCCGGACTACTATGCCCTGGTGCTGGGCAACCACGTGCTGGGCGGCGGCTTTTATGCCACCCGGCTTTATCAGCAACTGCGGGAGGAAACCGGCCTGGTATATTACGTGGGCGTAACGGTGGAGGCCAACCAAACCCGGTCCGTCTACGCCATCGACTACGGCTGCAACCCCGGCAATGTCGCCAAAGCCCAAGCCATCGTTGTGCGTAATTTAACCGAAATGCAGACCCAACCCGTACCTGCCAATGAACTGCACCAGGCCAAAGCGATGCTCCTCAGAGAAATTCCCCTGACCGAATCCAGTCTGGCGAGCATAGCCCTGGGCCTGCTTTCCCGCTCGATCCTGGATCTGCCCCTGGATGAGCCCACCCTTGCCGCCCAACACTATATGGCCATGACCGCCGAACAGGTCAAGGCGGCGTTTGCCAAATGGGTGCGCCCCACCGATCTGGTGCAGGTGACTCAAGGGCCGACAGCACCATAGCCCAAGGTCCGGCTGGCGCCCCACCAGCCGGGCCAAGCAGAGAGGGTCGAACATGCATTATTTTCCCATCACCTTCCCATTTTTATTATTTCTCTTTTTCCTTTTTCTTATAGTGCTCATCCTGGTTGAAGTCGGGGTGTTGCAATACGCTTATCAGAAGATCGGCATCGACCGACGCTACGTGTTTACCTTACTGCTGCTTTCTCTTTTAGGCAGCTATGTCAACATCCCCTTGTATCAACTGCCCCCGGAAGTGGTTAAATCCGGAGGGGCAGTTTCATTTTTTGGAGTGCCTTACGTGATCCCAGTGGTCACCGCCTGGCCGCGGACCGTGGTCGCCGTAAACCTGGGGGGAGCGGTGATTCCCACTCTCCTCTCCATCTATCTGATGGCCAAAAACCGGCTATTCGTGCAGGGGGTGCTGGGGGCGACAGTCGTCGCCGCCATTGTCCACCATCTGGCTTATCCGGTGCCCGGAGTGGGCATTGCGGTGCCAACCTTCACGTCTCCCGTGGTCGCCACCGGTGTCGCCCTGGTGCTTGCGCGGCAGTATGCCCCCGCCCTGGCGTATAGTGCCGGAACCCTGGGAACGCTGATCGGCGCGGACCTGCTCAACCTGGGAAAGCTGCCAGGGCTCGGAGCTCCCGTAGCTTCGATTGGCGGAGCCGGAACCTTTGATGGGATTTTCACCACCGGTATCCTGGCGGTCGTGCTGGCCGGCATGATGACCACCACCCCACACCGTAAGAACCAAGCTGCGGGCCAGCCGAGCCGCAAGCCGGACCAGGCCTGAAAAAGGGGGGGCATGCACTTATGCAGGCCATTGATCCGCACCGCTTCGAGGTTGTCGGAACCCTCACGCAGCAGGAGGCATTTGCCCTGTTGCGCATCCTGTTCGGCTGCATCTGGCTGCTCAATGTGTGGTTTCAGTCGAATAGCGCTTACATCAACCATATATTCTTACAATCGTTCCATGCCGGCATCGCCGGCCAGCCTGAATGGCTGGCCCGCTATACCCAGGCCGTCATACACGCCATTCAGACGATCGGCGCCCCACGGGTGGCGCTGGCCACCATCTTGATTGAGGGGTTATTGGCGCTGTCTCTGCTCACGGGCCTCTGGCTGCCGGTTTTTGCCTGGGTGGGAGTGGGCTACAACCTCTTCATGTGGTCCACCGTAGGCGGCCTGGGAGGCCCATATGTTCAAGGCTCTACGGATCCGGGTACGGCCATTGTTTATGCCCTGGCCTTTGTCTTCATAATCCTGACGCGCTCCTGGGAACGTCTGAGCTTCGCCCCGCAGAGATTCAATGTGCAAGTGTCCGCCCGTCATTACGACGTGGGCCGGATTTTGTTCGGCCTCCTGTGGGCCTTTGACGCCTTCTGGAAATGGCATCCTTACTTCCTTGAACATGGGGTCGGTAATCTGGTTCAGTCCCAGAAAGGCCAACCTGCCTGGATTATGAGCTATATCCAATTTTTTATCGACGTCATTCATCTGGTGGGCCCCCTTACCTTCGGCGTCATGGTGGCCAGCGTGGAGACCCTGATTGCCGTGAGCCTGTTGACCAAAAAGGGCCTAAACTACCTGCTGCCCATCGGCATCTTCTATGCTTTCGTCCTCTGGACCACGGCGGAAGGCTGGGGCGGCCCCTACGGTCGCGGTTTCACCGGCAACCGGGGCGACATTTGGGGCACGGCCATCATCTATTGTTTTATCTTCTTGTATCTAATGGTCATCTATCCGCCCTTCGGGATGTGGAAACCATGGCCTCAAAATCGGGCGCGACCGAACCCGTAGGCCAAAAAGTGCTCTCCTCAAGCTGTCCACCAGACCAAGGGGAGGCAAGATCGTACCTGTAAGGTACGGCTCGAAAAATTGAGTAAAGTCGTGGTGATTCGGCGGCAACCTGCGAGGTTTTCAATAGCAGTGATAACGGCGTTTACCACCTTGCTGATGATGGCCTCCGGGGTGCGGGCGGAGCCCTCATACCGGCAGGATGGAAATGCCCCCCGCCTGGACTTATCGCCGCAAATTCAGCAGCCTGCCCCTGGATTTGCAGACAAAGCCACGGGGGATTGGTGGGGTGAACGCCAGTGGCTACGACAAGTCGGGGTCACCATTGAGGCCAGCCTGGTGCTGCAGGGGTTCAAGAACTTCCGGGGCGGACTTCGCACCTCCACGCTAG
This sequence comes from Desulfobacca acetoxidans, assembly GCA_022736495.1. The sequence goes on along the minus strand of DZCR01000098.1, from coordinate 1,810 downwards.
TGGGCGCGTCCACGTTTGACTTGAGCCTTGCCCTTGACACCGAAAAACTGCTTGACTGGAAGGGGGGCAAGTTCTACGTAGACCTGGAAGACCATGCCGGGCGAAACCCTTCCCAGGTTCTGGTGGGCGATCTCCAGATTTTCGACAAGCTGAATGCAGTGCCTTACCTGCAATTTTTTGAACTCTGGTATCAGCAGCAGCTCTTTGATGGCCGGCTGCGCCTCAAAATTGGCAAGGTGGACGCTAACACCGAGTTTAGCGTGGTTGACAACGGGTTGTCATTTCTCAACAGTTCCTCGCAGGTCAGTCCCACGGCTTTCGTGTTACCCACCACTCCGGCCCCGATGCCTTCGGCCAATCTCTTTTACACCCCCAGCCCATCTTTTTACGCCAGTTTCGGATTTTACTATTCCAACCAGTCAGTCGGGTTTGGCAACCTCGTAGGTAGCCCTCAAAACGTCCAGCTCAGTGAGTCCGGCTCGTTTCTGATCGGAGAAACGGGACTAAAATGGCAGCATGCGCCTCTCGTTCAAGGCGGGGGCAACCTGAAGCTGGGAGCCTGGGGGCATACCGGGACGTTTCCCCGCCTCGATGGTTTGCAGCAGCGCGGTACCTACGGCTATTATGCGATCCTTGATCAAACCCTTTGGCAACCTGCGGGCGAGACCCGGAACGGACGCGGGGTGCGGACGTTTTTGATATACGGCCGCACGCAACGGACCATCAATCCTATTAACCAGCACTTCGGCGGGGGTGTTACCTGGACGGGTCTGTTGAGCGCCCGCCCCAATGACGTCGTGGGTTTCACTCCCCAGTATGCTCACCTGAGTTCCCAGGCCGGGCTGCCGCACTCATACGAGTTGGCCATGGAAACGTTCTACAGATTTCAGATGACGCGATGGGCGACAATCATGGCGGATCTGCAGTATATCATCAATCCGGGCGGGCAATACCCTGATGCCCTGGTCGGAACCCTGCGCCTGAATCTGAATTTTTAGGCGAGGTGGCGGATCTATCAGCAATCCAGATGATGCCGTACATCTTTCCTCGGGGGCAGGACGTAACTGTCCGTTGCGCAAGGTAAATCAATCCTTATTTTAAAGGGCATACCGGGAGAGGAAAATCTCAGTACAACGACCTCGGCAGTCGCATCACACCCCAAAGGAAAAAAAACATGCAAGAAGAAGACCTCCACCTCTATGCAACTGCAGTAAGACCTCCAGACCCGGTTGCACGGGAGCAGCTTTTGGAAGTCTTGGTTTTCTTATTTCTCATTGTTCCTTCCATGGTTCTTGCCCTGTTCGTATTTTGGGTTGGAAAGCTGGGGTTCGTATTCACGGCCTTTGCGGTCATTTTGCGGGATCTGTCCCTGGTCAGCCTGATTCTCTTTTTTATCTGGCGCAACGGCGAGCCCCGGGATCGACTTGGTTGGAATTTCAAGAATGGCTCGAAAGACGTAATCCTGGGCGTGGGGCTTTTTATCCCCATGTTCTTTGGGGCCGGTATTCTGGACCATCTTTTACAAACTGCCGGGTTCTCCGCTCCCGCCACGCCGCTGCCCTCCTTCCTGGCTGCCAAGGGCGGCGCCGAGATAATTCTGGCTGCAATCTTGGTAATTGTGGTCGCCGTGGCGGAAGAGACCATTTTTCGTGGGTATCTGCTGCTGCGGTTTCGGGGCCTCAAGGTGGGTCCGGTTTGGGCGGCCTTACTATCCGCCTTTATTTTCTCTCTTGGCCACGGCTATGAAGGCTCATCCGGGGTGGTGACGGTGGGGGCTATGGGATTCGTTTTAGCCCTGGTTTACCTCTGG
>DZCR01000097.1:2073-12768 GCA_022736495.1 Desulfobacca acetoxidans | reverse complement strand
CCTCGGTGGATCCCAAGGGCCGCCCCTATGATGAAAAAGACTGGGTGGTCAAATTCGCCGGAGAGGAAAAGGACGGGAAATACACCACCAGCAAATGGGTGGGCGATATCCCTGACGGTCCCTGGTATCCCTTACAGAACCCGGACGGCACCAAACGGGAGGACGGGAAACATCCTTTTATCATGACCACCCACGGCCATGGCCAGATCTTCGGACCGGGCCTGGCGGACGGGCCCTTCCCCGAGCATTACGAACCCATTGAATGCCCCGTTGAAAAAAATATATTCAGTTCCCAGATGGTGAATCCCACGGCCGTTGTCTACGGCAGCAAAGCCGACAGCCATGCCACCTGTGACCCGAGATTCCCCTTTGTGGGCACCACCTACCGGGTATCCGAACATTGGCAGACCGGTCTCATGACCCGGCCCCAGGAATGGCTCATGGAGCTTCAGCCCAATGTCTTTGTGGAAATGAGCGAGGAACTGGCCAAGCTCAAGGGTATTGCCAATGGTGAACGGGTAAAGGTGAGCAGTGCAAGGGGCGCCCTGGAATGCACCGCCATTGTGACCAAACGGTTTAAACCGTTTAAAATCGGCTATGCAACGGTCCACCAGGTTGGAATTCCCTGGCATTACGGCTGGCGCTGGCCTGAAACGGGAACGGAAGAAAGCGCCAACCTTCTGACCCCTTCAGCCGGTGATCCCAATACCCGGATTCCAGAAACCAAGGCCTTTATGGTCAATGTGGCAAAGCTTTAAAGGAGAAGACCATGACCAAATCAATTTTTGTCGATACAACCATTTGTACGGCGTGCAGGGGCTGCCAGGTGGCATGCAAGCAATGGCACGACCTGCCGGCCGAAAAAACCAAAAACATGGGGAGTCACCAGAATCCCCAGGATCTCTCCTTTTTTACGTACAAGCTTGTCCGGATGAGAGAAGAGATCATTGACAATAAGCTCCAGTGGCTGTTTTTTCCGGATCAGTGCCGGCATTGCGTGGATGCGCCCTGCCTGGCCACGGCATTTAACGAGGATGCCATTTACCAGGATCCGGCCACCGGGGCGATTTTATATACCAAAGAAACCAAAAAACTGGCGGCCGACGACATCATCGGTTCCTGCCCCTATAATATCCCCAGGAAAGCTGAAGACGGCACCCTGGCCAAATGTGATATGTGCAACGACCGGGTGCACAACGGCCTGAAACCCGCCTGCGTGACCACCTGTCCCACCGGCGCCATGAATTTCGGGGACCGGGAGGAAATGCTGGCCATGGCCAAAAGCCGCCTTGACGTCGTTAAGGCCAAATTTCCCAAGGCCATGCTCCTGAACCCGGACGAGGTCAACGTGATCTATCTGGTGGCCTTTGATCCCAAGTACTATTCGGAATATGCCGTGGCAAGCTCGGGCAGAGGCGGCCTCAGCCGCAGCGTGGCCCTCCGGAAAATGATGGGCCCCCTTGCCAAAATGATGCGGGTATAGCATATTGACCCTACCGCCCGGGAATTTTTCTCCCGGGCGGTTTTCAAGGATAATAAACATGAAGACCTTAGAACAATTGCAACAGACGGCACAGACCATTACCAACCTCCGGCCTGCCTACCGGGAAATTCTTGATTTTTACAAAGAGGTGTTCAGGGTCCAGGAAGAAAGTCTCAAAGATATCCAGTTACCGCCCATCATGATTGAACCGGATCTTCTGAAAATAAAACAGAAAAACGAATTGCCCCTCATCGACCCGTCGGAGTTTCTCATTGATCTGAAAGCCGCCGGCCGAACCTTTGCAGATATCTGCGGCCTTGCCCAGGCCCTTGCTCCCGGACTTTCCGCCAATGCCCGGTTCCTGGAAAAAGCCCTGTCCCAGTCGGCCTTTGATCTTGAAGCCCTGTTTTCAGCCCTTCTCAACCGCCATGAAAAAGTCGTCCAGGATATATCCCGGCTTTTGGATGTGCCGGCTGCCGAACTTTCCCTGTTCGGGTATCTCAGCATGGCCCCCAGCATCAGGGCCTGCCGGGAACAGCTTGAAATCTATCTGGCCGGTATGCCCGAGCTTCAAAAAGGCTATTGCCCCGTCTGCGGCAACCCTCCGGACCTGGGTTTCCTGGACCAGGACGGCGGGCAGCACCTGCACTGCTCTTTTTGCAGCCATGAATGGAAATCCGGCAGAATGGGGTGCGTTTTCTGCAAAAACAATGAAAAAGACATACAACACTATTTTTTCAATGAAGAGGAAAAAGAATACCGTGTCAAGCTCTGCGATCATTGCCACAGGTTTATCAAGCTGGTGGACCTGAGGCAGATGGACCGGGAATTTTTCCCCCATCTTGAAATGATCGCAACCCTCCACCTTGACATGCAGGCAAGGGAAAAAGGATATACAAATGAAGGAGCCGGCAGAAATGAGGTGTATCACTAATCAAACCGTATTTGCCCGGATTTTAATCCTCCTGATCCTCTCGGCCGGGATGTTCTTCCAAGGTCCCGGATTTTGCGAAGAAGCTAGGGAAAGGTTGAATTTTCTTCTGCCGGTCCCGGATAATCCCGTTCATCGCCAATACCTGGGTCTTTCCACGGACGCCCCATTTTCTCTGGGGCAGATCAGGGCCCGGGTGGTCATTGTTGAAATTTTTTCCATGTACTGCCCTGTGTGCCAGCGCGAAGCTGAGAATATCAATGCCTTGTTCCGCCTGATTCAATCGAAACCGGCCCTGAAGGACAAGGTCAAGCTCATTGGTATCGGCGCCGGTAATTCAGTTTTTGAAGTGGATTTTTTCAGGAAAACCTACAATATTGAATTCCCCCTGTTCAGCGACTCGGATTTTTCCGTCCATAAAAAAATCGGCGAGGTCCGGACCCCGCATTTTTTCGGTCTTTCCCTGAAGGAAGACGGCGATTTCTCCGTTTTTTATGCCGAATCGGGAGACCCGTCCAATCCTGAAACCTTTCTTCAAAGCCTTTTAAAGGCTTCCGACATAAAAGAGAAATAATGATATCCTTCTATAAGCCGCTTTTCTGGGGTTTCATTCTGATTTTCTGTTTTGCGGGATCAGGCCTTTGCGAGTCCGGCGCCTTTGGAAACAAGATCCTTGATCCGGGTCCGTTAAAACCCGTGGACAGTGTGCTGAAGGTCAAAACCGGGGACAAGGCCCCGGTTTTTAACCTGGTTTCCGTCACGGGCCGGGAGGTCCGCCTGAGCAGTTATAAAGGCCGGAAAAATGTGATGCTGACCTTTATTCCCGCGGCCTGGACCCCGGTCTGCTCGAACCAGTGGCCCGGCTATAATATTGCCGAGCCTTTCTTCCACCAATACAATACGGTTCTCATCGGCATCAGCACGGACCCCCTGCCCACGCTTTTTGCATGGACAAGGGAAATGGGAGGACTCTGGTTTGATGTGGTATCGGATTTCTGGCCCCACGGGGCCGTGAGCGATACTTACGGGGTCCTGCGGTCCAACGGAACGGCGGAACGGGCCATCATCCTCATTGACAAAGAGGGTCTCATCCGGTTCATCCATGTGGGGGACATCAATCTTCGGCCGGATCTCGGGATGCTGGTCCGGGAAATGCAGAAGCTTAATCCCTGATCTGTTTTTGCAAAAAATCCGGATTTTTTTCAATATAAATCCGGGTGGTCATGGAACCGGTGGTCTTGCCGTTGGTGCCCGTGGCCGTAATCTCGTGTTCGCCGATGGAAGGCCGGATACCGATCTTTTTGCCGGTGCCGAGCTTTCCGTCCACACTGCTGGTCCAGACCAGGGTGTCGGAAAAATCACCCTGAACCGACAGGGCCACCCCTTCAAGCTGGATGGGGAAATCCGATGTATAGAAATATTGGCCGTACCGGGGAGTCCGGATAAAGACCTCGGTGGAATCATCCTCGGCAATATCAATATCCTTTGACAATTGCATATATTCATCCAGTTGAATTTTCGGGATGAAATCCAGTTTTTTCTTCAGGTAAAAAAGACGGATTTCCTTTTTTATCTCGGAAAGGTTTTTATAATCCGGCTGCCCGTGGGTATTGAAGAGCTTGATGATATCAATGGCCTTCTCGTATTCATGGGCCTTATATAGGGTCTGCAATTCCCGGTAATGATCTTCCATATGAAGGCTGAATTCCTGACGGGTCCTTTCTTTCTCAGTCTCTTCAGCTTCTTTCCGGATGGATTCGGATTTGATGTCCGCCATGAGCCTGAAGACCAGATTGAGCAGGACAAAGGAAAAGACCGATACGATCACCACCAGTTGAATGGAATATCTTGTTTTCCGGGAAAGCATGGTCATAGGACTCCTTCTTAACGGTTTTCAGTTTTTTAACGGGACATGATTTTATCATAAATATTGAATATTTCCTTATCCGGCTCGGTCCCAAGTTCGTTCCTGAACACCAGGAGGCATGCCTCAAACACCTCTCTGGCCTTGTTTTTCCGGCCGGAATCCGCATACAGGATCATGAGATTCTGATAGGCGGTTTCAGAATAGGGCTCCGTATCCAGAATGCGCTGCCAGGTTTCCACGGCCTTTTGAATCTGATCCAGTTCTTCATGGAGCCTTGCTTTTTTTTCCAGCACCTCGATATATTTGGCCCGCAGCAGGTCCCTTTTTCTCAGGATCCATTCCCGGTAGGGCTCTTCGGCGAAATAATCCCCCTTATACAGTTCCGCGGCCCTGTCATATAATTCAAGGGCCGTATCCAGGTGATTGTTTTTTTCATTTTCCGCAGCCCGGATACCCAGGGCCAGAAATTCATCCATATCCAGGGTGACCAGCACCGGGTCCAGGGACACCAGCCCGGCCTTCTGGATGATATAGGAATATCCGAACTCCTTTTTAACCTCCGGCTCCATGGCCTTTCTCAGCCGGTGAAGATTGATCTTGAAATTTTTCTCCCCCGAGGCCGTATCCGCCTCGGGCCATAAATCGTCCATCAGGATTTCCTTAGGGATATCCTTTGATCCGTGAAGCACAATGGATTTGAGCAAAAGAAGCGGCCTTGCGCCCTCAAAAATCTTTCCGTCCATCACCTTCCGGCCGCACAGGATATTGAACCGGCCGAGGGTTTCAATCCGGATGACGGGCAGCAGGTATTTATACAGGGGCCTCAGATTTTCGATGACCCGATCCTTTTCCCTGTGCCCCGCCGATGCCAGAACCCGGTCCATTTCCTCCATCACCCGCAGGGCATCCCCCTGCAGATCCAGCGACCGCATCATTGCCTCCCCCGTGAAATCCCCTCCAAAGGCCGTCCCGGTCACAAAGGCCCTGACCATAACCCTCCCGCTGATCAGAGGGAAAAACACATAGCCTTCCCGGGAAGCGATCTCCAGGCCCCGGCGGATTAAGTCCAGGGCCTGGGGGATGTCCTTTTGCTCCCAGGCGATCAGCCCGGATATCAGATCGTTTTCCGCACAATTCAGATCCGATGAAATGCTCTCAAAATAATCCCGGGAAGGCCTCAAAAAACCCCCGGCCCTGGAAAAATCCCCGGTTTCAAAATAAATGATCCCGGCCAGTTGCTGGGTCAAAAAATGGTGGATATCCCCTTTTCTCAACTGGTCCAGAGCCTCCAGGGCCTTATCGATTTCAAGGGCCGCATCCTTGCTCCTTCCCTGCTTGAAAAAACTCAGGGCCTTGACCCGGTGGGCGATCCCCTTGTAAAAATCATTTCCTTCCAGGATGGAAAAATCATTCAAATGGTCCGCCATCTGGGAGGCTTCCTCAAACCGGCCCGTATAGATCCGGTATAGGGCCCCGGCTTCCACCAGGCTGGGGTAAAGAAAAATCAATCCGAACTTTTCAATATCCTGTTCAGACTTCATCAAAAGAGTTCCGGCATCCTCAAACCGGCCGCTTTTCAGGGCGAAATCAATATCCACGATATTTTTCAAGGCCCGGAACTCAGGATGCCTCCCCTCCCTTGTCATCCCCCTGATCTTGATCAGGAGCTGCCTGGCCTTGACGAAATCACCGGCCTGGACATGGCCAAAGGCCATGGTGATGGAGGCATGAAGCACGAGATCGGGATTGTTGATCTTGGACCCCAGGAGGACGGCATTCCTGCATGCGGAAACCCCCTTGGGGATATTCCCGTCCCCTGCCATATATCCCAGGCCGATCTGCTGCCACAAAAGCCCCCTGGCCCAGGTAAACCGTTCTTTCTCAGGCATGGCGGCAAGGCAATGTTCGGCTTTTTGGATCCATTTGAGGATCACGGAGGACGGCTCGCGGATAAAGACCGCGGCCTCGATGAGGTAGCCCACGGCCAGCAGGACGCCTCGGATATCCCCGGTTTCTTCAAACAGGGTCAGGGCCCTTTGAAAATCCCGGATATTTTTTTTCCCGCCCCTGATCCGCCGGGTCATGGTCAAAAAGAAAATCAGCCAGGGATCTTCCTGGACCAGGGGGTCCGGAAGACAGGAAACCCATCGTTCAAGACCGGACATCTTTCCTTTGATCATATAATCCGCGCCCTTGATCCTGAGAATGCGGATAATATCCGAAAAGGCCCCGGCTTTCATAAAATATTTCATGGCCGCTTCCGGGTCCTTCTTTTCCCAGGAAATCAGCCCGGCCTTATGATAAAGAGCCTTAACCCCGTCCGGACCCATGGTCTGCATCAGATCCTGGAGCAGAAAATCCCGGAACAGGGTGTGGTATTTGAATTGGGGTTCAGGGGAATCCATTCTCTGGATAAAGAGATTTCTTTTTTCAAGGCTGGATAAAATGACGAGACCGTCCACAGGTTCGGCAAGATGGTCTGCCATATCCAGGTCAATGATATCCGGGATGGCGGTAATCCTTAAAAATTCGCGGATCGGTTCGGGCAGGGTCTTGTAAATCTCCCTGGAAAAATAATCAAAGACCTCCGAAGAAACCCGTTCCGGGAGGTTTGAAACCCCCCCGGACTGCCTCAGGGATTCCGAAACCAGGATAAGCCCCCCGGCCCAGCCGTCGGTTATCTTATGAATCCTTTCAATATCCGGCGCCTTTATCCCGTATTTCCCATGGAAAAAGGCCGTGGTCTCATCCAGGGTAAAGGACAGGTCTTCATTTTTGAGAAAAAACCCGTGATGTTCCGTTTTCAGCCGGGGAATGCGAAAGGGCAGGACACTCCGGGACAGGATAAAGAATTTATGGCGGTGAAACCGGGTGTTCAGGATGCTGTTGATCATTTCAAAGCCTGAGGATGCTTCCTCCAGGCATTCCGCATCATCCAGGACCATGATGAGGGGGGATGGGATCTCCTTGAGCATCAGGGTCAGGCCTTCGATATACCGCGGCAGGCCTTTTTCCGCTCCCAGGGTCGTGACGGGCATGAAATTCCCGGTCTCCTCGGCTCCGGCGCCCAAAAAATGCCTGATCCCCGTTGAAAGCCGGTCAAAAAGTTTTATATCCTCATTGTCGTCGGGACCAAGGTGAAACCAGAGGGCTTTTTTCTGCGACGCCTGGAGATAGGAGGCCACCAGGGTGGATTTGCCCTGGGCCGCCTGCCCGGTGATAAAGAAATTCTGCATAGGGCTGTATTGATCCAGAAGGCTGAACAGCCGGGGCCGTCTGAGGACACCCGTAATGTGGGGAGGGCCGTAGGGGCCTGTCATGGCAATCCTTTTTTCACGGTCTAATCCCTTGTTAAGGCTTCTTTAAGGCTTGCAAATTTATCCATCCCGGCCATCTGAAAAATCCTGAGATAGTTATAGGACAGATTCTCCAGGTTGACGGCAAAATTTTTTTGTCTCAGTTTTCCCATCGTTTCCATCAAGAGGCTGATACCGGATTTATCAATGGAAAAATCATCCTGGAAAAAAAGAATCACCTCTTTTCCAGGCCCTGAATCCAGGGATTCCCATAAAGGAATAAAAAGAGGCCCGGCCGAACCGCTCAGTTTCCCTTTTAAAGAAAAAACAAGGTCCCCGTCCTTTTCTCTTTTGGATAGTTCAAAGGGAGGATTCCCCGGCATTTGCCTTCTTTTTTCAGCCCTGGCAAGGGCTGAACTCAGGGCGCGACGCTCCACCGGCTTGTTGATGAAATCCGAAGCGTCCAGGTCAAGGGCTTCCACAGCTTTTTCCATATCCCCATGACCGGTGATGATAATGACTTCCGAAGCTATGCCGGTCTTCCGGATCAGGCGCAGCACCTCAAGGCCGTCCAGCCCCGGCATCCGGATGTCGGTGAAGACAATCTCCGGCCGGACCTCGTGGAACAGCTCCAGCCCCTTTTCCCCGTCTTCCGCCGTATACACCTCATATCCATAGGCGGTCAGAAAAAGCCTGAACATGGAAAGAGTCGGTTTTTCATCATCAATGACAAGGATTTTCATTTTCTTTCCCCTGGTTGGTCCTTCCTGAAACCCATGACCGGAACAATAAAATAGTGTTGCCTGAATGTCAAATACTCAAACTCGTATCCCCGTGCTTGTAAATTGCCAGGAAACCCTGTAGACTTTTGAGCCATGGACAAGGCAATGGATATCAGGGACCGGAATATTATCTCCGGGGACGAGGTCCTGGGGCTCAATTTCATCAAAGGCTCCGGGCCTTATATATTCCGCAGGTATTACCGCTCCGGCCTTCGGTCCCTCATCTTTGAGGTTCTGTCTGCCGCAGATGTGGAAAGGGAAACCCGGGGCGAGATCATTGACGGCATCCGGGTCTTTCCCCGGGCCAGGCCTGAAAAAATGTTCAGAATTCTTCGCAACCGGTTTGCATCCAAGGAAGATGTCCTAAGAGAAATCCGGAAATACACGATTCTTTTAAGTTGTCTCGGCCCCGGTCTCATTGCGGCATCGGAAGAATTCATGGTGGATTATGCAATCCGGGGAAAGCGGGAAATCCTTCTCTGCGGCCTCCAGGAATATGTGGAGGGAGAAATCCTTGATCCCTGGCGGCTCCCGGACAAGGGCCTCCTCCGGGACCTCTTCACCTCCCTGCCGGAGACCGGCGCAGGGCCGGAGGCCTGGTCCGGGAAAATAAAACAAAATATGGCCCGGTTTGTTGAAAAGATCAGGGAGATGATCGCCGTCACCGGATACATCCCGGACCTTGCCGGTATCGGCAACCTGATCGTAACCGCCGACGGCCGTTTCAAGCTGGTGGACATCAATAATATCGTCCCCCTGAAACCGGACGATACCATTCTCATCGATGACAAAGGATATCCTTCCTGTGATGTGTCCGTGGATGTCCTGTCCATCCTGGAAAAAGACATCCTTCAAACGGATGTCCCCCCGGATGATCCGCTCTACCGGCATTTCCTGACCCCTGAAAGAAAAAAAGAGGTCAAACGCCTTGAAAACCTATTCTATAGCAGGCTCGCATCATGAAACGCTTTCCCCTCGTTTGTTCATTTTTTCTTATCCTTGCATCCCTTGTTTTTTCCCCGGCTTTTGCCGCACCGGAAGAGGTCCGCGTCCTCTTTCTCGGGGATTCCCTGACCGCGGGTCTCGGGGTGGAGCCCCATGAAGCCTATCCGTCCGTAATCCGGGACATGCTGGATGAAAAGCAGATCACCCATATCACCCTCACCAACGGCAGTATCAGCGGATCAACCAGCGCAAGCGCCGTTTCCAGGTTGAAATGGGCTTTAAAGGCCAACCCCCAGGTCCTTGTCCTGGCCCTGGGGGCCAATGACGGGTTAAGGGGGCTTCCCATAGATGAAATGGAAAAAAACCTGGCCGACGCCATTGTCCTGGCAAAGGAAAACCGGATACGGGTCATCCTGGCCGGCATGGAAATCCCTCCCAATTACGGGCCGGAATACACCCGGGCCTTCCGGGAGGTGTTTCCTTCGCTGGCCCGGAAGCATGATCTTGCCTTTATTCCCTTTTTATTGAAGGATGTGGCCGGCAACCCTTCCCTGAATCAGGCCGACGGTATCCATCCCAATGCGGAAGGCCACAGGATCATCGCGGCCCATGTTCTTCCCTTTATCCTGGAGAAACCATGATCCTTGAAGTCCTGAATGTCTCAAAATCCTATCAACAGCCCCGCTCCGGCTGGATCGACGTCCTGAAAAACATCAGCCTCAGTCTTGACCGGGGAGGCACCATGGCCATCACGGGCCAGTCCGGCAGCGGCAAAACCACCCTTCTCTCCCTGATCGCAGGGCTGGACAGGCCTGATTCCGGCCGAATCATGCTTGAAGGAAAAGAGATCTCCACCATGGGGGAAAGCGAGCTTTCAAAATACAGGGCCTTGAAAACCAGTATTGTTTTTCAGCAGTTTCATCTCATGCCCCACCTGACGGCAGAGGAGAACATCAGCCTTCCCCTGGAAATCCTGAAGCAGAAAAGAATCCGGGAATTGACCCGGGAAATGCTGGAAAAAGTCGGGCTCCAGGATCGGAGGCATCACCTCCCGGCCCAGATGAGCGGGGGCGAATGCCAGCGGGTGGCCATTGCCAGGGCTTTGATCATTAAGCCCGGCCTGCTCCTGGCCGACGAGCCCACCGGGAACCTGGATATGGAAACCGGGGAAAAAATCGCCGGGCTGCTTTTTGATCTGGTTGAAAAGGAAAACAAAACCCTGATCCTGGTTACCCACAATTCCCTTCTTGCCGGCCGGTGCCGGGACATCAAAACCCTTGAAAAAGGATGCCTGGTCTGATGCTCTGGATCCGCATGGCCTTTCGGCAGATCCTGAGAAACAAGGGATTCGCCCTTTTTTTCATCCTCAACCTGTCCATGGGGCTGGCCGG
>DZCR01000097.1:0-1973 GCA_022736495.1 Desulfobacca acetoxidans | reverse complement strand
TTCATGACCCTGGACACGGCCCGGGCCTTTGGTCTTGCAAGCGGTCAAACATCTTCCCTGGTTCTGGGCGGCAAAGCCTTTGAGGTCCTGGATTTTTTTTCGGAAGACCCGGATACCTCCCTTTCCTCCTTTGAATTTGCGCCCAAAATCTATATGGGTATCGGGCAACTGGAAGGGACGGGCCTGATAAAATTCGGCTCCAGGGTCAGGTATTCTCATTTTTACAAGCCGGGCCAACCCGCCGATGCCGCCGCCCTGGCCCAAAAGCTCCAGGAGCGGTATTCGCAACACTTTCCCGGCCCGCCCCGCCTTCGCATCAACACCCCTCGGGATGTCAACCGGCGTCTGGGCCGCATCACCGGGTATTTCACCCGGTTCATGGGGCTCATCAGTATCACGGGCCTCTTTCTTTCCGGCATTGCCTCGGCCTATCTCTTCCGGGGATACCTGGATTCCAGGAAAAAAGACATGGCGGTCCTTTTAAGCCTGGGGGCACCGAAAAGCCGGATTTATATTTCCATCAGCGCGGAACTCATGGCCCTGGGAAGCCTTGCCTCCCTTCTGGCCGTTCTCATTTCCCAGGCCCTGATCCCGGCCTTTCCCATTATTTTTAAAGGCTTGATCCCGGCTCATCTCCAGGTCCGGACCGACGGGTTCACCCTCCTGGTCTGTCTTTTCATGGGCATGGCGGGAAGCCTGATCTTCTGCCTTCCCCTCTTTATCCGCATCTTCCGGATCAATCCCCTGATGCTTCTCCGGGAACTCCGGCCGGGGTACAATTTTTCCGTCAAGCAGACCCTGGTTCTGGGGGCCGGTTTTTTGCCGGTCATGGTCTCCTTTTTCCAGATTTCCTGCGTGGTAGCCGGGTCAGTCCGGGACGGCGGATTTTTCACGGCCGGGTTTGCCCTGGCCCTGGCTCTTTTATACGCCATGGGGGCCTTGATATTCTCAGGCTGCGGGATGTTTTCCCGCATTCCCTCCATGGTGGGAAAAATCGCCTTCAGAAACCTTTTCAGAAACAAATGGTCTTCCCTGTCCTGTTTTGCCGGTATTGCCATGGGCGTTTTTCTCATCTCCGTCATCCCCCAGATTCAAAAAGGCCTGCAAGATGAGATCTCCAGACCGGACGGGTTGAAAATCCCGGCCTTTTTTCTGGTGGACATCCAGGAGGAACAAAGGGCCCCCTTTCTGGATCTGATCCAGCAGGAAAAGGCCGATCTTTCAAACCTCTCTCCCATGGTCAGGGGAAGAATTCTCTCCGTCAACGGGCAGCCCTTCCATCAGGAGGCTTCCGGGCAAGCCGGGGAGAACCGTTCCGATCCGGAAAGATCGGGCCGGAGCCGCCGCCTGGAATTTAATTTTTCCCACCGAAGCACCCTGGATGTCTCTGAAACCCTTGTTAAAGGCCAGCCCTTGTCCGAAACCCCATGGGATTTTGAATCCGGGCTTCCCTTTGAGGTCTCCGTTGAACTCTCCTTTGCCGAACAATACGGTATCCTTTTGGGAGATGTCCTGGAATTCGAAGTCCAGGGGATTCCCTTGAAAGGCCGGGTGGTGAATTTCCGGAAGGTGAGATGGAACAGCTTTCAGCCGAATTTTTTCCTCTTGTTTCAGGATGGGGTCCTGGATGACGCCCCCAAAACCTTCCTGGCCTCGGTCTCCCACGATTCCGAGGAGAGGCGGCGGGATTTGAAGCAAAAAATCACTGCGGCCTTTCCCAATGTATCCGTCATTGACGTGACCCGGATGGCCGAAAAAATTTTATCCGTAACCTACCGGCTCTCCGTATCCGTCCAATTCATGGCCTGGTTCTTTATCGCCGCCGGTCTGGTCCTGATCTTTTCCATTGCCCGCCATGAAGCCCTGAAAAGCCGGAACCAGATGAACCTGCTCAAGGTCTTGGGGGCAGGAACCGCAGCGGTCAGGGCGGTTACCCTGCTGGAATTCGGTTTCACCGGGTTTAGCGCTGCCCT
>DZCR01000096.1 GCA_022736495.1 Desulfobacca acetoxidans | reverse complement strand
TAGATGGCCAGGGCCAAAAATCCGACCATCAGCCCCAGAAAAAGAAGAAGGATGGGCTCCAGCAGGGTGGAGAGATTCTTGATGATATAGTTCGTCTCCTGCTCATAATAGTCGGCCACCTTATCCATCATTTCATCCACCTGCCCTGACTGCTCCCCGATTGCCACCATCTGGACGATCATATCCGGGAACAGGGGATGGCGGCGGATGGCCTCATGCATCTCCACCCCTTCCCGCACCTCAGCGGTCACCTTATCCACAATGCCCCACAACACAAGGTTTTCAAGGGCGGTGGCGGAGAGTTCCAGCGTGCTGATGATATTCACTCCGCTTTTGAGCAAAACCGAAAAAACCCGGCAGAACCGGGAGAGATAGATCTTCAGGGAAAGGTCACCGAAAATGGGAAGTTTAAGCCACAACCGGTCCCGCAGGGTGCGGTAACTGTCATAACGCATGGCCCAGCGATAGCCAATGACACCTGCCGTCACCAGCAGCAGGATCAACCAGAAATAACTGCTGGTAAAATCGCTGAGGGCAATCAGGATTTTGGTGGGCAAGGGCAGTTCAACCTTTGAACTCCTGAACAGGGCAATGAACTTGGGCACGACAAAGGACATCAGAAAGAACGTGGCGCCAAAGATGGCGGTAATAACAATCTTGGGATAGCGGGTTGCCGACTTGATCCGCTCGCTGACCTCTTTTTCATTCTCAAAGAGTTCGGCAAGGTACCGAAAGGAACGGTCAAGGGTACCGGTCTCCTCCCCCACCCGGATAATGTTCAAAAAAAGCGGGGTGGCCAGACGGGGATAAAAGGCAAAGGATTCACTCAGGCGCCCCCCCTCTTCAATGCGTTCGGCCACATCAAGCAGCAGGGAGGACAGCACCGGGTTTGTCACCTGCCGCCCCATGATCTGCAGGGCCTGAAGAATCGTTACCCCGGCCCCCAGCATCGTGGCCATCTGTCGGCAGAACAGGATCTTGTCATTGATGCCGATCCCGTGCAACCTTGTCCAAAATCCGGGTGTAACCAGGCCTTGCGCCTCGCCCCTGCCACCCTCCGCGGCCTCAATCCTGATCAACACCGGATGCCGGCCCTGCCCCAGCAGCCACCCTTCCACCTCCTGGACGGTGGAGGCGACATGGCGGCCGGAGACAACACGGCCGTCACTCTGGACAGCTTCATAAAAAAACGTCGCCATCTTTTCTGGCCTTATTCCCTGTCAGCCATGGTGACCCGCAGCAGTTCTTCCAGCGAGGTCAGACCAGCCTGGACCTTGCTCAAACCAGCTTCACGCAGGGGGATCAACCCTTCGTTCTGAGCCTGACGAAACAGTGTCCGGCTGGAAGCCCGCTCCATAATCATCGCCGCGATGGCATCAGAAACCGGCAGGATCTCATAGATGGCAATACGTCCTCGATAGCCGCTGCCGTCACATTGAGGGCAACCGGCCGCCCGAAAAAAATATCGATCCTCGGAATACTCCAGCCCCAGATCCCGCTGCACTTCCACCGGCGGCACGAAGCGCTGTTTGCATTGCGGACACAGAAGCCTGACCAGACGCTGGGCGACAACCAGCCCCAACGATGAGGCGATGAGAAATGGGGCAATCCCCATGTCAATCAGGCGGGCAATGGCGCCCACCGCATCGTTGGTATGCAGGGTGGAAAGGACCAGATGGCCTGTCAATGCGGCCTGCATGGCAATCTCAGCCGTTTCCACGTCCCTGATCTCACCAATCATCACCACGTCAGGATCCTGCCGCAGGATAGAACGCAGGGCCGTGACAAAGGTGAGTTCGGCCCGGGGGTTAATCTGGACCTGATTCACCCCGACCAGTTCATACTCCACCGGATCTTCCACGGTCACAATATTACGCACCACGTCATTGATCTGATTCAGGGCGCCATAAAGCGTTGTGGTCTTGCCGCTGCCGGTTGGCCCGGTCACCAGAATGATCTCATGGGGACGCATCAGGTGATCCGTGAACACCCGTTGCTGTTCCTCTCCAAAACCCAGATCATGGAGATTGATTCGAATCTTTGATTTGTCGAGCAGCCGCATCACCACCTTCTCCCCCCTGTTCAAAGGAAGGATAGAGGTGCGAACATCCAGGCTGCAACCCGCTACCGTGATCTCAAAGCGGCCATCCTGCGGCTTGCGCCGCTCACCGATATCCAGATTGGCCATGATCTTGATCCTGGAAACGATGTTTGGATGGAGTTCCAGCGGATACTCTTTAATCGCGTGGAGAACGCCATCCACACGAGCCCGTACCCTTATTTTTGATACATCCGGTTCAACATGAATATCACTGGCCCCATCTTTGACCGCCTGCAGCATGATCTCGTTGACCGCGATCACCGCCTCGGATTCACCGCCATCGCCTTCTTTGGCCTTGCCGCTAATTTTTTCCGCCTTGCTGTAAACCGAATCAATCGCGCTGAGGACAAGACCTTCCAAGGCAATGCAAATAACCAGCCGATCCTTGATGTGCCGCCCCACCTCATCGGTGGAAAAAAGATTCAACGGATCGACAAAGGCAACCAGGAGCTGTTCCTCCTTCCTGCCGATGGCGATAACCTTATGTTTTCGGGCGATCACCTCCGGGATACTCCTGGCCACCTCGGGATCAATCACGATCTTGGCAAGATCAACATAGGGAATCCGCATCTGCCGGGACAAGGTTCTGGCGATATCGATCTCATTGACGAATCCAAGCCGTTGCAGGGCGCTCCCCAACTTGAGTCCTTCATCACGGCCATAATCCAGGGCCTGCTGTAACTGCGTGGCAGTAATCAGCCCTCCCTCAACGAGGATATCTCCAAATCGTTTTTTCTGTGGAACCGTCATAGCTGCGCTCTTTCCTGATGCGGCAAATCACTGATCACTTCGTGATCAACGGCCTGATCCTGACATTATGCTCGGAATCGGGATCCCTTACCTGTCCACTCTCAAGGGCAAAAGGATCCTCGGCCAAGTCATGGTCGTTGGCCCATCCCGAGGCCGCCTCCGCTGATTGCACCGCCATTCCCCGTTCTTGAGAAGGAACGGTTATCATTTTCTTCTCGCTCATCTTGTCGCCACCGGCCGGAGGCGGCTTCAGGCCCGCAGTCCCATAGTCATCCTTGATAATCGTCGGCGTTAAAAACACCAGGAGTTCATAAGTCCTTTCCAACTCATCCTTATTTTTGAACAGATTGCCAACCACAGGGAGATCCACCAGCCACGGCACTTCCTGATTTGCCAAATCCGAACCCTTTGCCAGAATGCCACCGATCACCACGGTCACTCCATCCTCCAGAAACAAGTTGGTCTGAATCTCCTGGCGATTCAACAACGGTTGACTCTCAACGGCGTGATCTTCATCAATGGAGTCATTGGTCACCTTCACATCTAAACGGAGGAAATTGTTATGCAGAATCTTCGGAGTAACGGTCAGGCTCAACAAGGCCTCCCGAAAAGAAGTACTGGAGGCGATATCACTGGTGCCTGTCGTCTCGTAAGGGACTTCCTTGCCCTGCTTGATCTCGGCCTTCTGACCACTCAGGACGACTATTCTGGGCGAGGAAAGCATGTGCAACTGCTTCCTTTCCTGCATGGCGGACAGCTCGGTTTCCAGGCTCCAGTTGTCCCGGATAAAACCAAAAAGGATATTGGTGGTCGGATTAACCACCGACAGATCAGTGGCCGCATTAAGCGTATTGGCGGGTGCTCTTGTTAACTCCGTGTAGTCCCATTTAATACCAAGCTGGGTGGAGACCGATTTGTCTATCGTTACTATCCGGGCCTTGATATGAACCTGCGGGGCCGGCAGGTCAAGCTCGGCAAGCAGTTCCTTGATACGGCCCACGTTTTCTTGATGATCCTTGACGATCATGCAATTGCCGTCACTGGACACGGTCATGGTGCCGATGTCGCTTTTTACGACCTCCAATTCCTTGAGATGCTGCGATATATCGCCAAAGGTAGTGCACAGTCTCTCCAGCGCCAGATCTCTTTGATCTTTTTTCGAGACATCGGCCTTTTCCACGATCAAGGTCTTATTGGACTCATAAAAACGAAGCTTTTTCGCATCCATGATTACCTGAAAGACGTCATACAAGCTGGCTTTCTCCAGATCCAGCGAGATACTGTCGTTAATGGATTCATCAACGATGACATTCACATTGGCCTGACGGCAGATCCCGCGCAGCAAAAGATTCACCTGCAAGTTTTCCCCCCGCACGGTCGCGGTTTTATCCCGCAGACGATACACAAGCCCTTCCCCCTTGCCTTCGTCGGCCCCGACAGCCTGCGTTACCATAAACCCTAAACCCAGGAGTACGCCTGAAAGACAGATTACCATCCCCCAGTTCACGGCTGTCAACCACAGCCCACCAGCCCGGCATCTCTTGCTCGCCTTTCTCACTCTCCGCCAACCCCCTTTGTCTGTGTCCCAAGGTCAATAATGCGTTGCTGAAATTGCAGGGTATGCCGAAGGCCGTCTCGTTCAAGCAATACCGAATCCTTCAAGATCTTCACCACCATGACCTTCTCCACCTTTTCCCCTTCTTTCACGAGCAGATTATTGATAATGGCCAACGGTGTTTGCGGGTTCCACACAATCCCTGACATCCGCAATCCACCAAAAAGGTCCTGTTGACTGCGCATTCTGGCCAGATACTGATCAACAAATGCATCCGACCAATTAAAGGGATCACGTGATCCCGGGTCACTCCCACGCCGCCCCGCCTCCTCTCGCATTGTCGAACCAATCAGGACCTTGCCTGATCCAGTATCCACAAGCTCAACGGCTCCAAGATATCCACCGGACCCACACAGCAAAAATACCAGCGCCAGCCCGCAAACGCGCCACCAGGAGTGCCATTTCCCCATTCCCTTTTCCCTGACCGCCACCACCATGTCCCCTGTCAACGAAGCTCTACCCGTCCAAGCACCAGACTGAAATGGACTCGAACAGACTGCGAAAAGGCGTCTACAAATTTTTCAGCCCCTGAGGATGCCGCTGGAAATTCAGTATCCATGACTTGTTGTTCCAACACAAGGTCGCTGATGATTCCCACTTCCGGACGATTTTCCAAATACCGCAGATACATGATAAAATCCGCATAGTTGGCATCACCCTGAAGGTTGACCGGATAGACATCAAAGTGATCAAACGACCGGACATCCATCACGCTCATCTGGAGAAATTTACCCTCAATATCCACTGGTGAGTCCGGCAAAAGGGTGAAAATTACATTGGAGAACTGTTCTTTCGCGTTATCCCCCTGGTACTGTTCCTGATACAACTGTTTCTGGAAACGGAGTTGGGCAAGTTTATCCATCAACTCCTTCTTTTGAATGGTAAGCTGCTGGAGTTGATTTTCAACCATCGTCGCTATCTCTCCATGGGCCAGCATGTCCCCAAACTCCTTGCACTGGGCGACCTTTTTTTGCAAGGTTTGCTGCCGGGGTTGGATCAAAATGGCTCGAGCGCCATAACAGAGGACCAGCACGATAACCACGCCCAAAAAAAGCTGCCGCACCTCAAAAAGGACCTCCTGATCATGGACAATGGCCCCCCATACCCTTTTCAGCCTCTGGCCAATATTCCTACCCACGCCCATCTTCTCCACAAAAATAACGAACCGATTCCATTTCTTTTATTGGAAGGAAACAACAGCCTTCTCGTGCTGCAATTCAAAGACAATGCTAAATGAAAGGAGGGTATCCATCTCTTCTTTCTGATCCAGATTGAGAACGGAAAGAGAGACATTCCGCAGAGAGGGAATTTCACTCAGTTTCTGCACAAATGCCGGAATATCACGATAGATGGTTGCCTGGCCTGAAATCTGACCACTTTTGGCCCCCAGGGTAATCTTCTCGCAGCGGACCGTCTCTGGCAGTATCAAGGCTATGGCCTCCAGTAACCCGGAAACAGGCTGCTTCTGTTCAGAAATCATGGCCAGATGGGCGACCGTCTCCTGTAATTGCTTCTCCTCTTCGCCCAGCTGTTTTAGACTACCGGCCAATTGCTGAGCCACAGCCTGCTGGCTCTTCAGGGCATTATCCTTGCCCCGGAGGACCTGTATCTCCTGGTCAACAACTTTTATCCGTCGATCATAATATTGCACAAAGACCAGCACCACACCTGCCGAAAGACAGAACAGGCCTCCGAGAACAAAAGGGGTCGCCCTTTTAATACGCCCGGCAAGGGATCGTTGAGGAACAAGATTGATTCGTTCAAGCATACATCTTATCTCCGTAACGCCCCAATACAGAGGGCCGCCAGATTCTGGTCACAATCGGCGTCCACCTTCAGGGGAGGAAATTGCTCGACCTGAACACTCATATTGCCTTTAATCACCCGCTCCAGTCGACTATAAAAAAAATCCGCTCCCCCAACAAAAATCCTGTCGAGCGGTTTTCCTTTCAGAACAGAGACGTTGTAATCATTGGTGCGCATGATCTCCAGAATGATATCCTGCAAATATCCCTGCCACTGCCGGTCTTCCTGGCGCCCCCCAGCCCCTTTCGCTTCGGCCGGGCCTGCCGCCGGCCCCCCTGCATTGCCTGGCAATAAACAGAACTCGGCAAGAACATCCTCCTCTGCCGCAAAGACACCAGTCCTCTCCATCTCCACCTGCTCAAAGGCCTCCACCGCCGGCACCTCCGTCTCCACCACTGACCCGGAAGCGACCTCTTCGACAGCCATTACCCCTTGACCGAGTTCCTGTTCCGCGACAACAGCCGCAGCCGCAGCTAACTTTTCCTCAGGATACGGAACAACGGGAAAATGCAAATCAACGGACCGCACCAGGGTTATCCGCTCCCGCTCAAAGACCGCCATGGAGATCGAACTTTTCCAGACCAGGATACAGAGGATCGCCCCGCCATCCTTGGACAACCCGGTCAACTCAAGAAAAGAACAGGCCGAAAACACATCGGCCTCAAACCAGACCAACTCCGCTTGACGCCGAGACAATTCCTGTTGCAATTTCTTAAACAGCGCCACAGGATATAAATAAACGGTCAATTCCTGACGCTCTGAAAAACTCTGAACCACCTGCCAGTCATAGATATAATCCGTTACCGGGGCATCAAGAATCTTGGCAAGGCTATAGGGGAGAAGTTTGGCCACCGCCTCACGATTGACGGATGGAACCGTCACCGAGACAATCTCAAAGGAACTCAAGGGAAGGATAAGGGCGACCTGCGCCTTTTTCCGGGCGGTTCCGGCAAGAAGACGATTGACGGCAATTTCATCCCCCTGGCCCCTTGAGGAGGAAGAGAGGCTCCGCACTGAACACAGCCCCTTTTTACCGCCATGAATTTCCGCCAGCAGGGCCTCTGTCTCGCTGGCGCAAAGGGCGTACCTCGCCTTGTTATGAACCGGCCAGGAGATCATGATCGAGAAAGATCAAGGGAAAAAGACGGGCGAATCACGCCTTCAGCAAACGCCAGATCCCGATTACAACCAGCGTGTTTATTATTCATCAAGAGCCCCTGTGTTTTGAGTGGGAACACCTCCCTGATCCCCACCTGCCCATTTTTTGCGATATCTCTGCAAGGGCGCGTACTCAGGGTTCATCATCTCGGCCATTGCCAGATATCGTGCGGATGGACAGCTGAGACCAATCTCATCAAGGGTTACGGCCATATTCACAACCGGCTCAATTCGTTTGTGATCAAGCTCCATGGCCTGCTTAAACAGGAAGATGGCCGGCCAAAACTGTTTTTTGAGGACGAGATCCACGCCCTTATCGTTCAAAATCGTCACTTCATCGGTAACGGGTGAGGACGGAGATGGGGCCCCTTGCGATTCAACCCGTAACGGGGCAATGGCAATAACTGGCTTCGGCTGCTCCAGAGGGACACGGCTCTCCCTGATCTTCTGTTTGAGCAGAGACAACCCCGGCATCCGCCCGCTCCCCTGCCAAAGAAAAATGGCCGAGGCGGCGACAAGGCCAATACCAATCAGGTAACCACGATAACGACTCTGTTTTTCCACCATCTTGTTCCCGAAAATAAAATCGTCACCCAGGAGGCAAAAGCGGTAATCGCTACCACTGCGAAGGAACTCTATCGGCCCCATCCACATTGTCGGTATGAAGGCGATCATCATTGACATAAAAAAAGGCGTCCACTGTCCGCCCATTCCCATCCCGTTCATTACCGGGATAATACGCCCAACCGCTGCTTTCACTGGCCACCCGAGGATTCGCCATGATATCCGACAAGGATCGGCCGGTCACTCCGGCCGTACTTGCCGACATTCCAGGGGTCATATCGGGAAGCAGACAGGGGGGAAGGGATTCATTGGCCAAGGTGGACGGCGCGTCACTGCTGCGCACGATCTGGCGGAACTTAATGGATTCCGGCCTGGTGGCAAGAAAGAGTTCATTGGCCTGCACCTCTGCCAGGGTGGGCCAATCGGGATTATCTCCATCCGGCCCGGTATTCACGCCGGAGGCCAGGATTTTGGCATGCATCAGTTCAATCCCGCCGCGAACAGCAGCCAGCTTCCCCTTCACCACAGCAATCTTGGCCTCTCTCTGCATGTCCACGTAATTGGGTATGGCCGTGGCGACAAGAATGCCCAGAATAATAATAACAACCAGTACCTCAATCAGGGTAAACCCCTCGTCGCGCCCTCTTAGAAGATCCATCATAATTTTTAACCATTATTTCAAGATGTTATAACACAGAACCGCCATAGACAGGCCGACACCACCGGTGAACCCATGAAGACAATACCACAATCATCTGTTTTTGTTAAACTTATTTCTTACTCATGAGTAATTCTCCATGGTACCGGCAAGGAGCATTTTTATTGAGGCGCCAGCACATACTTTGCCTCCACTGTCCGGCTCACCGCGCTGCCGTTAACATCACGAGTCGCCTGAACCTGAATTGTTGCCGGTTGATTTGAGACGGTAAAGGTGTCCGTCAGGATATCCGTGCTTACCCCTCCCACCATTGGCTCAACTGATCCGCCAAGATTGCCGCCGCCATCATGACGCAGAATATTCAACCGCATGGTTGACTCAGCGCTGTAGAGGGCCTGCGCCCAGAGGGCATCTTCCGCCGAGGTCACTGAACTGATGGTGGTATAGCGGGCGATCAGCACCCCAAACATCGCCACCACCACCATAATAAAGATGGCCATGATAAGGCCCATCCCCCGCTGATTCTTTATAAGCCTAAGGAACATTGCGCACCTGAATCTCCTTGTGAAAATCCAAGGAATTCCCCTTGTTGTCCAAGGTGAAGTTAATCCGCACCAGGGCATTCCTGGTAAGGGTCGCCGGACTATAGCTGAAAGAAAAGTTGGTAATATTGCTGAGCAGGGGATAGGCGGAAGCTGTCGTCAAGGCCGTGGCAAAATCACCGGCCGTGGTCACGGCGATCTCACTCCGGAAAAGAACGGAACCATCCACATGGTAACGCACCGCCTTCGCCACCGGATAATACCGCCTTGTGGCCGACTCCCCATCGATAAGGGCTTTGTGTAAATTCATATTTCCGCCTGCGGCCGTTGTCCCGTATATTTTACGAATGCCTGCGTTTGTCGAGCTGAACTCAGCCCAATTTGTATTATAAATGGAGATCAGGCTCCCGGTCGCCAGGACGGTATTGCCTATATCATGAATCGTATCATCGTCAACCCTTTCATATTCTCCAAAGACACCTCGTAATGCCTGGACGTCAATCAGGCCGAAGCTGATGGTGGAACTGTCCGGATTATCAATGGCATTGGGGATCATATGATGGATTTCCCTCTCCATACGCATAAGCGCCATCTCACCCTCTTCAAAGAGCTCCATTCTGGCATCGGTGTCGGAAAAACCCTTGAAGGCGGTGACTATCATCTCGCCGCCCATCACCCCGATAATGCCAAGCAGAAGGATCACCAGGATCAACTCGATCAGGGTGAACCCCTTTCTTCCAAGGCCCTCCGGCCTTCTAATCGGGCAGGAGCTTAGTGCCTTACAGCTCAATTTCTTGTTCTTTTTACAAGAAATTGAGCTGCGAAAGGCACTTATCCCGTTCATCGGGGTTAGAAATTGCATGAAACCGCCACCAGCGCAAAGGTCTCGCCCAAAGGGGAGGTAACCGTCACCACAATCCGTTTGGTATCGGTGGTGCTTGCGGATACAGGGGTGGAGCCGTCAATGGGGGAGGCATTGCTTGCGATATAGTCCACCGCGACGTTCCGGGTAAAACCTGTCAGATTCCCGGGAAGCGCGACCCCATTCTGGTCATAAAAAAAGCCCCCAACAGGTTCGCTGACCCCGTTATAATCATCCACATCATCCCAGAGCATGCGATTATTCGCCCCCGCCGCCTCACCGCCATCAAGCCCAATACCAGAGGCCACAGGCCCTGCTCCGGGAAAGGTACAGTCTGGATCAAGGGAAGGTCGAATAGCCGCCCCCGTGGACTCGGAGGTACAGATTGGAGGATTGCCGCCATTGGGTGACTGCGCGTCCCATTTCTTGGCGGTGATCTCATCCATCATCGCCTGGGCCAATGCCATGGCCTTCTCCCGGAGAACAGGATCAGGACTGTGGGTGACGGCGGAAAAAAAGGGGAGGATGATCATAGCGGAAAACCCCAAGATCACAATGGTCAGCACAAGCTCAATCAGGGTGAAGCCCGCCGCTTTTTTCTGCACGGATAACCTTATCAGGGACATGTGGCGCCCCGCACAAGATAGCCCGTCTGCGGACAGACCGTCATGGATTCAGCGCCCGCGATAACATAGGTGACGCCCCCCAGCGGCGCCCCGGTCTCATCAACCGGCTCACCAAGACCGTTAAACCACAGTCCGGTTGCCGGCCCACCGGCGATGGTCATGGTCGCGTCGCCAAGGAGAAACCGATCGCTGAAATCAGGAATCTTTCCGGAACCATCCTGGTGCCGGATGGTATATTGAGAGCCGGAAACAACAAGCCCCCATGCATTACCGGCAACAAACGCCCTGGTCATGGCCATGTGCTGGGCATAACGGACGGCCCGTTTAAATTCCAGTGCCGCTGCCTCAGTGCTCATACCGGTGGGCCACTTTTCCACCACCGCCACCGACAGAATCGCTATGAGCAAGAGGATCAGAACCAGCTCGATCAGGGTAAAACCGGCAACGCCATTGCCTCCTCCTCTGTTCAAGCTCCTCACTGGGTGATCTCCTGCCAGTTGATAATCCGGTCATTGCCCCGATAAATACCAAAGGTAAACTCGCCGCAGGAACCGTCAGGGAGTCCGCAATCGGTCAGGGCGGTCAACCACGCCGGCGCGATGGGACAGACTGTGACCGAATCTGGCCTGGTGACCGTCAAAGTTCCCTTTCCAAGGAACAGAGGAACCGGCTGAATCGCCGAAACCCTGGCGGACGGGCAGAAGGCCAGGCCGGTGGTGCAGTTGTCATCGACGCTCACCACCCAGCCGCTTCCGTTATAGTACTGAACCTCAAAGGGCGAACGGGTGATATCGGCGGTCTCCGGGCCAAAGTTGTTCATGACCCGTACCTGGCCATGACGCAAATGGGCCCCCGTGATTCCGGCTCTCTCAAACCCCTGACATCCGGCCCCGGCACCCAGGTCATAACAGACGCTGTCCGTATCGGTGAGCCTGGCCTGGGTGACTGAGAAACTGACATCCGGGACAAAAGGCGACACCGGGGCGGCCATTCCCGGCCGGGTATAGTTAAACCCTGATTCAGTGAGGGCAATCGTCACCTCTCCATTGCAATCACTGGTCGCCGGCAGGCTCTGGGAGCTGGTCGCCGGGGTCAACGGCAGGACAGCGGCCGGGGCGCCAGCATCGACATAGGCATAGGACGCCAGCGGATCAGCCAGCTTCCAGAAGAGGCCTTCGTAGTTCTCGGTCTTGCCATTATCCGCATTCATGGCCCGGATAGTCATCTGCGGCGTTGCAGCCCAGTTAAAGGGTTGCCCCAGATAGGTGAAGGCGGAACCAACGCAACTGTCGGCAAACACCGGTGGATCGGGAGAGATGGAGACGGAAAAATGATGGGGAATGAAACGCCCGATATTGGCACTGGTGAACGTGGCCCCGGCAAAAACATCTCCGGCCCCGAGATAATCATTGGGCGGATCAGCGGAAAAGGTGAAGACACCCACCTCGGAGACGGACTGCTGGACTGCCACTTCTCCGGTGGCAATAATATCTGCCGACGATAGGGCGATACTGCCGGGAACACCGGTTGCCGGTGCCACCAGGCTATGACTGAGGGCGATATTGTTCATCCTGAAATTGGTGATTGTCGCGTTATCACAGAACTGGGCATTGGTCTCGCCATCGGCCTGCCAGCAGACCCCTTTCACCTTGAGCGCAAATGGATCACCGGCGGCCACAAAGACCGAACAGTCGGCATCCCCAGAGGCACAATCGCTGTTAGCGGCATCCGAGTACACACAAAGTCCGGCGGGGGCAACCACAAAGGAATCATTTCCCAGCATCTCCAGACCGGTCTCGCCTCCTGCCCCGATATAACGGGCATTCAGCTCGATCTGTCCAGCATCATTATAGGCAAACTTGAAGGTAGATTGACCGTTGGCATCAAAGGTAAGGGCAATAGGGACGCCCGGAGATACGCCGCTCACCGAAGTACCGTTTATCCGCACCGCCTCGGCACCAATGTTCGGATTGATATAAGTGGACCAGAAGGAGACGTTTTCTGTACGACTGGCAAATAGCGGAACGCACTGACCGGTCGCAGGATCCCGGCCAATGGCCGAAACGCTGATATCCCCTGATTCCTTGCAACTGGTCTGGGT
>DZCR01000095.1 GCA_022736495.1 Desulfobacca acetoxidans | reverse complement strand
AAGATAATCGTTGCTTTGGAGTACCAGGATCGACGAGCTTGCTCGTCGATCCTGGCGCTTGTTGGCATTGTTGCTGTAATTGCGGTAATTGTCGTTGCTAAGAGCTTTATAAAAAAGTTTGAAGCTGCTGACCAATGACGGGCATGAGTCCGCCCCACCTTTTTCTCATTCTCAAATCAGTACAGCCGGGTAATCAGTTTACCGCCGCGATAGAGGGAGATGTAGCTGTCTTGGGAGACGCAGAGGCCTAAAACGCGCGGGGCGTAGGCCGAGAATTCCCGGGTGACCTGGTGACGCATGCCGCCGCCCAAGTCGTCCTGGTCCGGGATCAGGCAGATGTTGGCGGGTTTCAGGCGAGCTCGGAATTGGCAAACTTCCAACCGGTCGTTGCAGATCACGGCGCCGTCGGACTTGGCCAGGCCCTGCAGGTGTTGAATCCACGGTTCGTCTATGGGCACGGGGGTCGCCAAACTCACCTGGTTTTCGATGGGAGTGTTGGGGTCATCGAGTTGGGCCTGGGTGAGGCCCAGGAGAAAGATGGCGCCGTGGCCGCTCCTCCGCACCAACTCCAGCAGCGTCTTGAAACGGGGCAGGGCCCCGGCAATGTGGCAGTGGGGACAGGCCTCCTGCAACTGGCGCTCCAGCTCTTGCCAGAAAAAGTCCTGGAACAGGGGGATATGGAGGTGGCCCTGGCGGTATTCCAGGACGGAGAGGCGGATACGGCGGTTCTTGCGACCCTTCAAGGCTATCCAAAAGCTGATTCGGCCCCGGCTGGAGATGCTGGCCAGAGGCAAAATTGCGCGCCAGGATGCGGCGGTGGCAAGCTGTCGCTGCGTACCCTGGACGTGCTTAAGAAGGCCCACGATCTGACCGCCATACATGGCCAGGAAGGTGGAGCGCCCATCGGCATTGAGGAGAAATTGGCGGAGACCCTGCAACCCCTGGTCCAGGGAGATAAAGTTGGCTTCGTGAAACCAGAGGAGGGAGGGCCAGCGTTGCCGGTAGTAATCCAGAGGGCGGTAGTTGGTGAGCATGGCAAATCCGGTATACAGGCGCTCGCCTTCCACCGAATAATAGAGGAGACGCTTGAAGAGGCGCCAGGCCCGGATGATGGCTTCCCCCCGCCCTTTATCGAGCATGGCGCACCGGCGCAGGTCGGCGGCGGTGTAGAGCATGGAGCCGATATAAGGGTTGTCCTGGGAGTCCAGCTTGATGGTCGCGCAGGGCGCCTGGGTCAGACTCTGGAGATAATCGGCTACCACCTGTTCTTCCAGGGAGTAGGGGGTGAAGGGGTACATGCCTTCTTCTTCGCTCACCGATAACGACAGGTGCATGATCACCAGCCGCCCGAAGAGCATGCTGAGGAAGCGGCAGTGAAACGGAGAGAGCAAGAAGGCGGTTTGGGTGGTGCGCAGGCGGAAAAAAAACTGGAAATCCGCCAATTCCAGCCGAATGACGTGATAAATGACCTGGTCGTTTTCCGTCAGGTTGGGATAAATGACGCCCCGGACTTCCATAAGGTGGCGCTGGAGATAGGTAGTAAAGCAGGGAAAGAGTTCCCGGCCACCGGAGGCCTCCAGGGCTTCCAGGTCGGGGCTGTCCAACCAGTCGATGGTGCAGGTGGTGATATCGTTCACCAAGCGCAAGACCTCAGGCGTGTTGATGAGGAAGTGGAGTCGGGCAGTGAGGAACTCCCGGGTCCGAACGTAAGCTTTGGCCATGGAGATCTGGTTTTCCTTAAAAAACA
Source organism: Desulfobacca acetoxidans (assembly GCA_022736495.1). The sequence continues at coordinate 11,083 of DZCR01000095.1, read as the reverse complement.
ACTACGTAATTGTGCCCTCTCTTAGAGCGATCTTTCACTGATTCTGTTGGCAGTTATGCTTATGCCAGATTATATCTCTCAGGTACAGCCGATCTTTCTGTAAAGCAAATGCTATGCGGCCATAGAACACCAATCAGGTTTTTAGCTTGAACAAGGTTATCTTCAGCGCCAATTTGATTTTGCATTTCAGAATCTCTCGCCGTTCTGTCCGTAAAATTTTTCATTTTATAATCTATATTAAAGAATAACGACCTTATATCAAGAAAAATAATCGTTACAATAAATTATGAAGGCGGGCCGAAGGCGCGGCGGATGAAGTCCTTTTCCTGGCTGCGGCTTTTGACTTTCTCGTTGAGGCGGGCTTCCAGGAGGCGGTCCAGCATCTCTTTGATGAGGGGTCCGGGTTGATAGCCCATAGCCACCAGGTCCCGCCCCTTGAGTTCGGGATTGAGATGCTTGAGGTGAGTGAAATAGAGCGAGATGGCCTTGCGGGAACCCTCGTGGCGTGACTTGGCCATCATATAAAGGATGAACTCCGTTTCCAGCGGAGCCAAAAGATGATAAATCTGGGGGCGGGTCGGCTCCCCATACCGGAACAGTCTGAGCAGGACCTCCTCAGCCGCCGTCTTGCCCTTGCTGATGGTGCTGGCCTGTTTGGGAGGCAGGTTAAAGCGGCCCAGCATCTCCTCCAGTTCCACTAAACTCAGATGGTCCACCAATCCCAGGAAATAGACCAACCACCGTTTGTAGCGGTCACCCAGGTAGAGCAGGTCATACCAGGAGAGGACCGCCAGCACCTGCTCCAGCAGGCGGCGGGTGCCCTCGTCGAATACCAGACGGGGGTGGACGGCGACCAGGAGATTAAGCTCCGCCAGGCGCGCGATGGCCGGAATGGGGTTGTCCTCCTGGAGAATGAGCCGCAGTTCCCCGAAAAGGCGGGCGCCCGAGAGGCGGTCAAAAAAGTTATTCTTGACTGCATTGTTGATGAGGTTGGCGGCCAGCTTGGTGATGCGAAACTTGAAGCGCTGCTCAAAACGGATGGCCCGGAAGACCCGGGTGGGATCTTCAACGAAACTCAGGTTATGGAGCAGGCTGATGCGGCCTTCTTTCAAATCCCGCTGGGCCCCGAAAAAATCCAGCAGGGTGCCGAACTCGCCGGGGTTGAGCTTCAGGGCCAGGGTATTGATGGTAAAGTCCCGGCGGTAGAGGTCCATCTTGATGGAGCTATATTCCACGATGGGCAGCGCCCCCGGCGCCTCGTAATATTCGGTCCGGGCTGTGGCCACGTCAATCTTAAAGCCGCCCGGAAAAATGATCACCGCAGTTTTGAATTTCTGGAACTCCCGGGACCTGGCGCCGAATTGCGCCGCAAAACGCCGGGCGAACACAATGGCGTCCCCTTCAATGACGATATCGATATCCAGGTTTTCATGTTTGAGCAGCAAGTCCCGAACGAAGCCACCCACCACGTAGGCGCTGAACTTTAGCGACGCCGCCGCCAGCCCCACCTGTTTTAAAATCTCCAGGATGTCTTTAGGGAGACGCTCCCGCATGAGGGATTCGATGTTCTTGGTGCGGAGCGGTTGGGACCACTGGGCCTCGTCGTGCTCGGCAAAGAGCAGGTGGAGGAGATCGGTGCGGCTGACCAGACCGATGACTTTGCCGTTTTCCACCACGGGCAGGACGCGTTGTTTATTAATCACCAAGCGGTCCCGAATTTCCGCGATGGAGGCGTCAGGGTCCACGGTGGCCACCTCGGTGTTCATATAGTCTTTCACCGGATGACGCCTCAGGCCGTGGAAAATCCCCTTTTCCACGGTTTGCCGGTTGATTAGGCCCAGGAGCTTGCCGTCGGCCAGCACCGGCAAAGCATTGATGTTGTAACGGTTGAGGATGACTTCCGCCTCCTCCAGGGTGACCTCGGGGGTTATGGACTTGACCGGGAAAGACATAATTTCCCGGGCCAGGCGCCGGGGATGAATTCGGGCCTGGAGAACCTGGCGCAATTTTTCCTCCACCTGGGCCAGGGGCTGGTCTTTGATGGCGGCGGAGGCGGCATAGCTATGCCCCCCGCCCCCCAAATCGGAAAGAATCTCAGCCACATCCACTTCCGGCAGGCGGCTCCTCCCCACCACGAAGACCCGGTCCTCCATCTGGGCCAAGGCAAAGAGGACCTGGATATTCTCCACATCCATGAGGCGGTGGGCCACCACTGCGAAATCCGGCACGTATTCCGGGGCGGTGGTGCGGGCCAGGACCACTTCGAGGCCCCCCACATGGAAGCTGGTGGAGTGTTCCAAAAGGTCGTTCAAGAGGGCCACCTGTTCGGCGTTAAGCTCCCGGGTGATGATCTCGGAGACCACGTTGAGATCGGCTCCCTGGCTCAGGAGAAAGGCGCCTGCTTCAAAATCCTGGGGGGTGGTGGATGTAAAGGTAAAGGAGCCCGTATCCTCAAACAGCCCCAGGGCCATGACGGTGGCCTCCGGCGGCGCCAGGGCAATCCCCCGTTCCTTGATAATGCGGGTGAGGATGGCGGTGGTGGACCCCAGCATCTCCACCACTTCCAGGCTGCCGTGCACGTCTTCGTCGGTATCCGGGTGGTGATCGTAGATGTGAATGTCCACCTCGCGGCTGGCGGCCACTTCGGCGAATTTGCCGATGCGGGAAGACTGGCGGGTGTCCACCAGGATGAGACGTTTGATCTCTTCCATCGGCACCTGCTTGATCCGGGTAAAATCCACGAAATAAAAGCTGGAGCGGATGAAAAAATCCCGGAGATTGCGCTCTTGGGAGCCCGGAAAGACCAGGAGCGCCTCAGGATAGAGCTTTTTAGCCGCCACCATGGAGGCCATGGCGTCGAAGTCGGCGTTGAGGTGGGTGGTAATCACCTCCAGAGTGCGAGGCGGCGCAGGCCCGGTTTGGCCGTTCCGGTGGTTCCGGTTGGTCATGGGCGGGGATGGGATTTTTTGTGCACCTGTTTGAGGCGCACGGCGTCCAGATGGGTGTAAATCTGGGTGGTGGCCAGGTCGGCATGGCCCAAGAGCATTTGCAGGACCCGCAAATTGGCCCCCCGGGACAACAGGTGGGTGGCGAAGGAATGCCGCAGGGTGTGAGGGCTCAGGGTCTTGATCCCGGCCTTGAGGGCGTATTGTTTCAAGAGTTTCCAAAACCCCTGGCGGGAGAGCCGGCCCCCGCGATGATTAACGAACACAAAAGGGCTCTCCCGGCCTCGCAGCAGCCGGGGCCGTGCTTCTTTTAGGTAGATCTGCAGTTTTTCCACGGCCAGAGGAACCATGGGCACCACCCGCTCTTTGGCGCCTTTGCCCAGGGGGCGCACCACGCCGCGCCGCAGGTCCAATTGCTTGAAGGTCAGGCCCACCAGCTCCGAGACCCTGAGACCCGTGGCATAGAGCACCTCCAGGAGCGCCTGGTCCCGCAGTCCTCCGGGAGTGCCGGGGTCCGGGGCGGCCAGGAGCGCCGCCACGTCCGCCTCCCCCATAACCTGGGGCAGCCGCTGCGGCAGACGGGGCGAATCCAGCAGCTCCACGGGATTGGCGCTAACCTCCGCCTCGCGCTGGAGGAAGCGAAAGAATTGCCGCAACGCCGACAACCGGCGGGCGCGGCTCCTGGCCGACAACCCCCGGGCTGCCAGCGCGGCAAAATAGGCTTGGAAGTCGGCAAGCTCCACCGCGGCCCAGTCGGTCCGGTCCTGAGCCGCAAGAAAACCCCAGAAATCCTGGAGGTCCCGGGCATAGGCCGCCAGGGTCAAGGGAGCCAGGCCCCGCTCCACCCCGAGATGCTGATAAAATTGATTAAGCGCGGTGTCCATGGGATCGAATACTCTATATTCTGTGATTATACCTACAGTTTTGCAAAAGTATAGCCGAGGAGAAAGGGAAAGGAAAAAAGCGACAATGGGAAAGAACTGATAATATTTAAAGCTGAGGTGGATCCGGTTTTTTTGGACACGGGATTGGAGGATAATACGTGACCAAGGAGAACCGGGAAATGGCAAAGGATCGGGAGAGTGACCAAGGTCGGGGTGAGGTGGGCCCAGTGGGGACGGAGGGAGGCCGTAGGCCGACCGGAGTCCCCACTGGGCAGGGAGGTGAGGGGCCATTGGCCCAGGGCCAACGTTGGACGGCGCCCAGGAAACGAGAGGTGGTGCTGCGCATCCTTCGAGGCGAGCCCACGGAGCTTCTCTCCCGTGAGTTGGGCCTGGAGCTTTACCGCCTGGAGAAGTGGCGAGACACCGCCCTGTCAGGCATGGAGGAGGCCCTCAAGACCAGAAACGGCGACCCTCTCAAGGGCGAGTTGGACAACGCCATGAAGCACCTCGGTGAACTGACCATGGAAACGAGTTGTTGTGGGCCCGGGTGAGGCGCCCCGGCCCTTTAGCCAAAAGGAGGTCGAGGAAATGAGCTGCACGGCCTCCGCCGCCACCGCCAGACCCTACGTGGCTGTAGAGCACTGGGACGCTGAGTGTGTGGGCTGGCACGTTTGCAAACAAGCAACCCGGTTTGCGGCCCTGGATCCCATTTCTCAAGGGCTGGTGGCCACCACGGGTTCGGTGGCGGTGGACGCCGCCCGGGGCCTATCCCTGCGGATGGACCACGGCACCCAATACCTGTCGGATCGTTTTCAGAACCAGCTCAAGTACTGGGGGATCAGCCCCAGTTTCGCCTTTATCGAGCAGCCCCAGACCGATGGCGTGGCGGAACGCTTCATCCGGACCCTCAAGGAGCAAGTCATCTATGGCCGGGTGTTCCAGAATCGTCAGGAGGTGTGGCAGGCGGTCAGGCATTTTGTGGACACATACAACCGCGAGTGGCTGGTGGAGAAAAACGGCTTCAAAAGCCCCTGGCAAGCCAGAGCCCAGTGGCTCGCCCAAGCCTCACTCGCTCGAGCGGCTTAATAAAAACTTGTGGCCAGGAAACCGGGTGCGGTACACTGTCTGGTAACTGCTCATTGCTGAAAGCTGATCTCTCATGGCTGATAACTTCATAAATATCAACGGCCATACAAAAATCTTCGGCATTCTAGGCCGCCCCGTGACTCATTCCCTGAGCCCGGCCATGCACAACGCCGCGTTTCGGCACCTGGGCCTCAACGCGGTCTACGTGGCCTTTCCAGTGACGGACCTGCCCCAGGCCGTGGCGGGCTTAAGGGGCCTGGCCATCGGCGGGGTGAGCGTCACCATCCCCTTCAAGGAAGAAGTCATCCCCCTGATCGATGCCTTGGACCCCCAGGCCGTCGAGATCGGCGCGGTGAACACCATAGTCAACCGGGACGGCCGCCTCACCGGCTATAATACCGACTGCCTGGGAGCGGTGACCGCTTTACAGGCCAAGATCAATCTAAAAGGCCAGCACGTTCTCATCCTGGGGGCCGGAGGAGCCTCCCGGGCCATCGCCTTCGGCATTATTAACGAAGGCGGCCGGGTCACCCTGACGGATGTGGACCAAGCCCGCGCCATCGCGTTAGTCAAAGACCTGGGTGGCGAAGCTGTTCCCCTGAACGCCGTGGGAGATTGCCCTGCCACCGTCCTGGTGAACGCCACCCCGGTAGGCATGGCCCCGGATATCGACGGGATTCCCATCAACCCGGAGCTTTTGTCCCGCTTCCAGGTCGTCATGGACATCGTGTATCAGCCTTTGCAAACCCGGCTGCTGAAAGAAGCCCAGACCCGGGGGGCGGTTACCATCGACGGCTTACAGATGCTTATCCACCAGGCCACCGTGCAGTTTGAATTATGGACCGGGCAGGTGGCGCCTTTGCAGGTCATGGCACGGGCGGCGTATCAGAGTCTAGAACAATGAATTATTTTTAGTTTGATCAGAATCAGGGGTGTACTGAGTTGTGAGACCTTCGCTATCTTAGCAATAAAAAAAATTTTGGATTATACGTTTCAAGCATTATCTGATCACTTTGCTTCTCACGACGATTTCATAACTTATTTTAATATGGTGAGAACTGACGAGCTAAAGAATCTGTTTCTAGAAACTGCCTCTTTAATACTTATTTCTAGTAAAAAGAGGCGCGTCATAGTAACAATTTGGTCGTTTGCAATCTTTCGATAGAGGATGTCATGAGGTTTTTCGAGGAAGGTCTGTTGATTTATTTCCGAAAATAACTTTTAGGAACCACAGAATTGGATAAAGAAATCAAACCCCACGGGCCGATAAACGCCACCCTCACCCTCCCCGGCTCCAAGAGCTATACCCACCGGGCCTTGATGGCCGCGGCCCTGGCCACCGGGGAGAGCGTCCTCACCAATGCCCTCACGGCCGAAGACACCGAGCTCACGGCCCGGGCCCTGGCGCAGTTGGGCGCGGGCCTTGACTGGCAGGGGACCACCATTCGGGTAACGGGTCGGGGGGGGCGGTGGCAGCCGGTCTCGGACCCCATCTACCTAGGCAACTCCGGCACCTCCATGCGCTTCCTCACCGCGCTGGTGGCCTTGGGAGAAGGCGAGTATCTCCTCACCGGCACCGAACGCCTCTGCCAGCGGCCCTTGGGGGAGCTACTGGACGCCTTGGGCCAGGTGGGGGTGCGGGCCATATCAGAAAATGGCGATGACTGCCCCCCGGTGCGAGTGACTGGGGGCCTCACCGGTGGCCGGGCCCAACTCTCCGGCGGCACGAGCAGCCAGTATCTTTCGGCCCTGCTCTTCATCGGGCCACTGGCGGCGAAGGGAATAGAAATCGAAATCACCGGCGACCTGGTATCCAAGCCTTACGTGGACCTGACCCTGGAAGTCTTGGGCGACTTCGGCATCTCCTATTACCGGGAAGGCTACCGCCATTTCCAACTCCCCGGTGGCCAGTGCTATCTTCCCCAAAACTACGAGATCGAGGCCGACGCCTCCAGCGCCTCCTATTTCTGGGCTGCGGCGGCCCTGACCGGTGGTCGGGTCACCATTACCAATCTGAGCCTGGAATCCAGCCAGGGAGACGCAGCCTTTCCCCGAGTCCTGGAGCGCCTGGGCTGTACCGTAAGCGAGGATCCCCAGGGGCTCACCCTCCAGGGCGGCCCCATGCAAGGCATAACCGTGGATATGGCCACTATGCCGGATCTGGTCCCCACCCTGGCGGTGCTGGCCGCCTTTGCCCGGGGCCAAACGGTCATCACGGGAGTGGCCCACCTGCGCCACAAGGAGTCGGACCGCCTGGCGGCAGTGGCCGCGGAACTGACCAAGCTGGGTATCGAGGCGCGGGAAACAGGGGACGGCTTGGTCATCCGGGGGGGTGAACCCCGGGGCGCCGCCATCGCAACCTATAACGACCATCGCATCGCCATGAGCTTCGCAGTGGCCGGTCTCAGGGCGCCGGGTATGGCCATCATTGATCCGGACTGCGTGGCAAAATCTTTCCCTAATTTTTGGGAGTTTTTTGAGAAACTTTATCAAAAGCAGTAACCAAACCGGCCTTGACCAGGCCCATGCCCCGGTGTTAAAATGCCTTTCCTGATGACAGCTTTATGGTTCGAATGTGACTGATTATTAACGATACCGCTGAAGTTTGAGGGAAAAGGTCATGGAAAGCAACCGGTTAGATGCCCAGGCCTCTATCAGGCCCGCCACTGAGAGCGATCTGGAGAGCATATTAGAGATTGAACGCCTTTCCTTTGATTCCCAATGGTCCCAACCTCAATTCAGCTCATCCCTAAACGAACTATTTTGGGTATTCGAAGAAGAAAAAAAAATCCTGGGATTTTTGATTGCCTGTGCTTGTGAGATCGCCAGGAGGGCAATCATTATGCGGATTGCCGTACATCCGGATCATCGGGGCCGGGGTATCGCCTCAAAATTAATTACCGCCTCCCTGGAGCAATTTAGGCAAAGGCACTTCCGGTGTGTGGAATTGGATGTTGATATCGTTAAAAATGGCGCAATCAAACTTTATGAAAAATTCGGATTTAAGGTTATGCGAGTTGCAACGGTAAATTATGATGAGGATACCAGCTTCTTAACCATGAAATTATTATTAACTTATCCAAGTAGTTAGATAAAAGGGGTTCATTATTCATCCGTTTCCGGGCCTAACCATTTCCGCCTTATGGAGAGATGATAGAACCCTATCATGCCCCTGCCTCTAGCCACCCGCGCCCTCCTCATCCTGGCCTCTCTCAATCTCCTGGATTATCTGGACCGGTATCTGGTGGCCTCCCTGGGCAGCCTGGTGAAGGCCGACTTCCATTTGAGCGATGAGGCCTTCGGGTTTTTAGGCACTGCCTTTTTCCTGGTTTATTTTCTCACCTCCCCCATATTTGGCTATTTAGGGGACCGCTGGGGTCGCCTGCGCCTCATGGCATCAGGCGCGGTGCTCTGGAGCCTGGCCACGAGCCTCACCTTTTGGGTGCCTTCCTATCCCTTTCTGGTCGGAGCTCGGGGTCTGGTGGGGGTGGGAGAGGCTTCCTTTGGCACCTTGGCGCCGGCCTATCTGGCAGATATCCTGCCCTTTAACCGCCGGGCCCGGGCCTTGAGCCTGTTTTACCTGGCCCTGCCGGTGGGTACCGCGCTGGCCTATCTGGTCGGCGGTCTGGTGGGTAGCCATTGGGGCTGGCGGCCGGCCTTCCTCCTGGCGGGATTACCGGGCTTGCTCATGGCTGGACTGATTTACCATCTCAGCGAGGTGCAGCTCGAATCCCGGACGACGGCTGCGCCCCCGGTTGCCCTTACCCCTCTGGCCACGTATTGGCAGCTACTTAAGGTGCCCACCCTGCGCCGGGTCAACTTGGGCTACGGCATGGTGACCTTTGCCCTGGGGGGGCTGGCGTTCTGGATGCCCCACTATCTGGAAGTATCAAAGGGCCTCAGCCTGTCGCAGGCCAATCTCCTTTTGTTCGGCTCCGTGACCGTGGCCGGGGGGCTGGGGACTCTGACGGGCGGGTTCCTGGGAGATCGCCTGCTTACTTATACCCAGGGCGCCTCCCTGTGGGTCAGTGGCCTGGGAATTCTGTTGGCCCTGCCCCTGGCGGCCCTGGCCATTTTTGCTCCCAACCCCACCTTTTATATCCCAGGCCTGGCAGGGGCCATTTTTTTCCTCTTCCTCAATCCAGGGGTGCTTACCGCAGTGGTAGTGAGCGTGGCGGGGCCATGGCGCCGGGCCCAGGCTGTGGCCTTGAATATTGTGATCATTCATCTGGTAGGAGATGTGCCTTCGCCATTTATCATCGGTTGGGTTGCGGATATGAGCACCCTTGAATCGGGCGTCTCGCTTACCTTGGTGGCCCTGGCCGCCGGTGCCGTGCTCATCTTCACGGCGCTCCCTCACCTGGCCAATGATCTGGCTGCGGCCGGAGAGCCTCACCTTTAGGGTAAGGCCAGGGGGCTGGATTAGATTGAGGAACTGAGCCGGAGCGCAAGCTCTGTCGAAGGTTGCTCAGGTGAGTCTGGACAACTGAACTAACGGCATGCAGGCTTTTCGAAGGGATCGCCAGGATAAAGTTTTCGCGCCACAAAATCCATAATCTTTAATTATTATAACAAGTTTCAATACTTCTGCGGCCAGCCGATCAGAGGCCGGCCATTTTGGCCATTGACGAGGCAGAGGTAAATTGTTATAAATACTAAAGTCAATGACGCGGGGTGGAGCAGCCTGGAAGCTCGTCGGGCTCATAACCCGAAGGTCGTAGGTTCAAATCCTACCCCCGCTACCACATTGAAGGCACCCGGTTTCCCCCCGGGAACCATTCAAAGGACCTCCCTGACCGGCCTATCTATTCAGGGAGGTCCGCTTTTACTAGCTGCATAAGCGTTTCACTTCCAATGAGCATCCCCATCAGCTTGCTACCGTCTGGCTTCACCCCCTTCAAATAGGTTGCGTACTTCAAGAGAAGCTGGTCAGGCCGCGAATGCCCCATGATTTCAGCAATCCACAAGGGGTCCTCCCCGGCTGCTATCGCCAGCGACGCGAAGGTGTGCCGAGTCGCATAAAGACGCCTGTGCTCGATGCCGAAAGCCTCAAGCAAACCCTTCCATATCCGGCTCAGGGTCTTGTGTGACCAGGTTCCGCGGTTCGATGAATAGCAGAACCAGGGTGAATCTCTTTCATTGCCCCTGAGCCGCCTTAGATACACTTCTCGTAAGGGTCGAAATAACGGCACTGAACGATCAGAAGACACGGTCTTTGTGGTTCCAACTTCCCCCGCCGAAATAGACCGCCGCACCTTCAACACTCCCCCCGCCAGGTCGAAGTCCTCGAAGCGCAGCGCCAGGAGCTCCCCGACCCGCAAACCCGAGGCAAGAGCGAATTGAAAATAATCCTTGTAGGGCTGAGGACTGAACTCCATGATCAAGCGCGCTTCCTCTGGAGCCAGAGGTAATATCTTATTTGGGCGGCTCGACCATGGCGGAATATACATAATCGGGCCAGCCCACAGGCCGCGCCTCAGCGACCAGGCGAGGAAGGACCTGGCCGCAGCCAGGATATTATTCCGCCGCTTGCCCGAGACCTTGAGCCCCGACAGATAGCCCTCAAGCCCAAAATTCAATTCTTCCAGAGTGGAGAAGTGCGCCAGGTGATGACGCAGAATGGAGGCGTAGTCAGAGAAGGATGAAGCCTTGAGCCTTGAGCGGTATACGCCCAAGTAACTTGCGATGATGCGTTCCATCCCAGGCCCCCCGGTGGGATAATCCCCGAGATCCGCGGCAACTTGGGGGGCCGCCGCGGATCTCGAGAAAGGTTAGCTGGCTCCGTCAGGCCGCCGCCCCTTCTTATTTATCGGCACTTCCCCGAGAGAAATCAAGGTTTTTTCGCGGGCCCGGCTTCGCGGAGAGAAAAAGCAGCCCCGCTCCGGCCGGGCCACCGGCAAATTTCACTTAAAGCCATAAGGAATTGTTGCCGGTGTTGGCTCGGCCTGCGCTCATCTTGGGGCGGGGCGCTGCGAGAAATAGGGGAGTCATTAACTGAAATCTGAAACCAAAGGAAGAAAAATCTAAAAAGGATAAAACAAGAGCATAATTATGGCCCAAGATTACATAATTTATATTATCAAACGTTTACTTTATTAAAGGAGAAAAGCTCTTTATAAACATCTGATAATATAAAATTATGTACAAGCCCTTCGGGAACTTGGGCCA
>DZCR01000094.1 GCA_022736495.1 Desulfobacca acetoxidans | reverse complement strand
GTTAGCTGTGAAGCTCCAGTATCCATAGGTAACTTCACAATCAGTGAAGTGAGTTTCAGCCGTATCAGCATCATAATAATTGAGTTTCACTGCTTTGGGGGCCTCCGTCTCGGCATTACTCCAGTTAGGGATTCCGGATAAAAGAGGCAGCAGCGCCTTGGCTCCGCTCAAGGCTCCGGCATCGGCGGCATTTTTAAGTTGGCTATCCACCGCATATATATGGCCAATATCCACTGCAAGCCCGGCAAACCCAAACAATACCGGGAGCAGCAGGGCTATCACGACGGCTATAGCTCCATCCTGATCCACAAGGAAACCGCTCAACCTTCTCAGTATCTGGCCATTCTTCATGATTGACCTCTTCATTCCATTGTCATCGTTGTTTTATTTTGTATCGCCGCGGGTAAATCAATTCCATAATTTTGCAAGAACCCGAACATTAACCATTGCATAGTTTTGGCAACCGTGACGGAACGGGGGTCTCCCGAGGCAGGTCCAACCGCGGGGTTCACCGTAACCGCTAAATCGTTTCCGTAATTATTTTTTACTAATGTTTGTATTTCAGATTCAGTATAAGGAGTAGAGACTCCGCTAACCAGTTTAGCCTGGATAGCGTAACGAGCTCCTGCCCGAGAGGCATTGGTGACTGTTTGCATCCAGTAAAACCCCCAGCCGAATTCAATAAATCCCGCCAATAATAACATCAATACGGGCAGAACTATTGCAAACTCCACGGCCGCGGCCCCTTCCTCCCGGCGCCCGAGTCTTAAAAGCCGGCGTAGCTTGATTAACATTCTCCTAAGTCCTCCCTGCCAGGTTTGACTGCTGCCACGGGGAGCGCAGCTTGTCCACGCCCCTTTTTCTTCATATCGGCACAACCGGCAAGTTCCATTAATTTTTTGTCATGAGGGCAGCGGAGGTTAAACCCTTAGGATTATACTATATAATATTTATTTAAAAATTTTCAAGTATTTTTTTATGATTATTTTCATGCTCCCCGTGGGGTCGAGAGATACAGCGTTGGCGAAAAATTGTTGCTGGTAATCCGGTCATAGTTGTCATTCTGAGCGCAGCGAAGAATCTCGTTTTTGAGATTCTTCGGTCGCTTCGCTCCCTCAGAATGACAAATCACAAAGGAGTATCGCCTAGGACAAACTTTTGGCATTGGCTCTTAGGAGTTTTTGTCCTAAGTGCCTTTTCCTGAACCCTCCGGGTCGTTTCCCCCTGCGTAAGGACTTGTAAAAAAACGGGAGAGAGTGGTATCATGGCCTCATGCAAGAGGGCTTTAGCCGCAAGGAAAAGCTGGTGGGCGCTTTTCTCCTGGTGATGATAATCTTCACCCTGGTGACCTTGCTGGTGATCGCCCAGGGCAAGGGCTGGTTTGTGGCTCAGACCACCTACCGGGTAAAATTCAAGCAGGGCTATAACCTGCATCCGGGCTCCCTGGTCAAGATGTTCAACGCCGAGATCGGCAAGGTCTTCGACATGCGCGTCACCGAAACCGGGGGGCAACCCCAGGTGGAGGTTACCGTCAAGGTCAACAAGGAATCCGCCAAGTTTATCCGGCAAGATTCGGTGGCGGAAGTGGTAAGTCCCACCATCATCGGCAGCGAATATCTCGAAATCAGCCCCGGGTCTTACGGCTATCCCAAGATTGAACCCTACGGCACCATCCCCTCCCGGGAGCGCCAGTCCCTCACGGACCAACTGGCGGAGCTGGTCAACCGGGAGACCATTGACAAAGTCAAGTTCACCCTGGCCAATATCGCTCAGTTGAGCGAACAGTTGAAAAACGACGAGAAGGTTTTTCTGGCGGTGGTGAACCAGGCCAACCAGGTGCTGGTGAGCCTCACCGAGGCCAAGGGCACCATGGGGCTGCTGCTGATGCAAAAGGATTTGTATGCCAAGATGGTCCAAAGTTTGGGACACCTGGACCAGTTTCTAGTGGAGGCCAAAAACCTCACGGGAGATTTCCGGCCCTCCGCCAAGGATTTGCAAGTTTTTTCCAAATCCTTAACCCAGGAAATTGAACCCTTGAAGGCCATTGTGGCGAATATCAAGGCCGGCAGCGAGGACTTGCCGGACCTGGTGGAGGCGGCCACCGAAACGGCCCGGAGCGGCAAGGAAGTCATGGATGCCATCAAGGCCAATCCTTTGATCCGCATGACTGCCCCTAAAGGCGCCCGGAGCCAGTCCATCCATGTGGAACCGCGCAACCTTCCTTAAGACAATGGATCATAAATTAAGGAAAATATTTCTTATCTACCGGGAACAAACGGTTTTATTGCCCCCTCACCCTGACCCTCTCCCCCATGGGGGGAGAGGGGATAGAGCAGGAACCCAGGCCCGCTCCTTCCGGCTGGGGGGAGAGGGGATAAAGAAGGAACCCGTGCAATACTCCCTATCCCGCCGGCGGGGGGAAGGGGGCGGGGTGAGGGAGGGCAGACAAGGAGCGTTCCCCTATTTAAGAAAGCGGGTCTTCAGCCTTTGGGTAGGGCTGGCACTGGCGGCGTTGGTGCTGGGCGGCTGCGCCGCCAAACAGGACCCCTTCGGGCAGCAGGTCCAGCGCATCAATGACGTCTCTATTCAGGGGGAGCAATGGTTTTCCAAGGGAAACCTGCCGCGGGCTTCCCGGGATTTCTCCCGGGCCCTGACCATGAGCCGTTCCGTGGATTACCCCCAAGGCGCGGCCCAACAGCTCAACAACCTGGGGGCCGTAGCCCTGGAAAAGGGAGATTTGCAGCAGGCCGCAGACTTCTTCACCCAGGCCTACAATCTGAATAGTGCCCAGAAGCAGTGGGTGGCGGCCAGCATCAACCAGGCCAATCTGGCCACGGTAGCCCAGAAGATCGGCGATCCGCCGGCGGCCGCCCGGCGCCTCCAGGCGGCCCAGGAAGCGGCCCAGCAATCCCAGGCGCCGCCGGCCTTGGGCCGGGTGTATCTCCAGTGGGCCAGTTTTTATCTGGACCAAAACGATCCAGCCGCAGCCGCAGACTTTCTCAACCGCGCCCAACCCCTGGCCACCACGCCGGAACTCAAAGGAACCCTGGCTCACCACGGGGGCCGCCTCGCCCTGGCCCGGGGGGACACTGCCCAGGCCCTGGAGCAGTTCAACCAGGCCCTTAACATCGACCGGTCCATTCTGGACCGGGCCGCTATGGGCGGGGACCTGTTTTTTCTGGGAGAAGTGTTTAAAACCCGGGGGGATTTATCCCAGGCCTGGGATTACTATGTCCGGGCCTTCGACGTCTTTGCCGGCCTGGGGCGCAAGTCCCAGATGCTCAAGTGTTTAGAGCGGCTGCGGGAAGTCAACCTAAAGGGCCGCCTGGGCCGCCCCCTGGAGCGCTTCGAAAAGCTCACCAAACCGAGCCCTTCCTGAAAGTTCAAAGTCACTGGGCGCTGCCGGGAGTGGCGGCGCTCTCTTGCAGGTCTTGGCTGCAAGCTGATCGCTGACAGCTCATACCAAGGGCAAGTAGGCGGCGAGGGAGCGGGTTCGTTGTGCCAGACTCGGCATCGCCAGCAGTTGCCCTGATTCCAACCGCAGAAGGCGATGCCCTAAAGGATAATAGGGTTCCAGGGACTCCCCCAGCAGCACGGCGGCGGCGGCGTATCTGGCCAGGTAGTCCTGAAGGACCGTGAGCAGCACTTGGGCCCCGGCCGCGGTGGCCAGGACGCCAGAGATGACCGCCAGGATCAGTTCCGGCTGCTTGAGCAGTTCCCGGGCCCAAACCGCCCGGGTATAGGTTGCGGGCGACACCTGGGCCGGGAACTGATCCAGATGGGCCTGCAACTTCAAATGCTCCAGCATGTCGGCATGGGGCGCCAAACCCTCGGAATCCGAGCACCCCAGGTGATAGCAGGGAACCAAGGCGAGGTTTTCACCCAGGCTGAGGCGTTGCAGCAGCACTTGCCGGGGGGAAATATAGGCTATCCGGCTCCGGAGCTGATACAGGTCTTCCCGGGGCAAGGTCCCGGCATCCAGGCCCCAGTGCCAGACCTGGCCCGTCACCGGGGGCCGCAGGGTGGCGGCCACCTCCAACAGGGGTTCGGCCATGGCCGGGTCGGCCCCTTCAATGAGCACGACTTCATTGAGAGCCACGGCCACAGACAGGGGCACGGGCCAAGCCGGAACTTCCGGCAAGGTGACCAGTTCCAGGTTTAGAGCGTAGTGGAGCATAGGATGTGAGACCTATTGGCCCTTGGTCTATTCGAGCCCTTACAGATAATAAGCCGCAGTCAAGCAGATGTCCATGACCCCTATCAATACCAGACTCCATATGGCTGTCCGGGAGGTACTCTGGGCCACCTGGCCCATGTCGTCTGCGGCGCCAAACCCGAAATAGATTGATATGGTGGCAATGATCATGCCGAAAATGGTAGTCTTGGCAAAGCCCACGCTCAGGTCAATCCACTGCAAGGCATTGAGGAACGACAACCAAAACTTGGCCCAGAAAATCTCCGCAAAGGCCTGGGCAAAAAGATACCCGCCGATGATGGCCGCGAATACACTCAATAAATAAAGGGATAACAGGCTGAGGGTGAGTCCCCAAAAACGCGGCACCCCCAGATAACGATAGGGATCGATGCCCATCATCCGCAAGGCCTGGATTTCCCGGTTCACGGACATGGTGCCGATCTCCACGGTGATGGCGCCACCGGAGTGGAGCAGGACGAAAAAAGCGGCCCACACCGGTCCCACCTCCCTTACCACGATGGTGACCAGCAACCAGCCGATGAATTCCTCGCCCTGGACCTTAACCAGTTGCTGGGTGGCATGGACGATCACCAGCATCCCCAGCATGAGGGACGTAAAGACCAGAATGAAGGATCCTTGGATGGCCGTGTAATAGACCTGACGGCTCAGTTCCCGGAAGAACAGACCGAGGCAGGCGGGACCGGTGAAGGCCCCCACAAGGAGACGATAAAACAGGGCGCAGATACCCAATATCTGCGAAACCTGATGGCTCAGCAGCTTCCCGGCCGGTCCGAGGAATCCGGCCAGGGTCCTCAAGAGTTTACGAAGGAAGTCCATGGGGTTCCTGGTGGGAGGTGGCTGGGGGAGGCAACTCCAGGGAAAATACCACCCCCCCTTCCTTACGGGGCTCGAGCGTGAGACTACCGCCGTGCTGCGCGGCGATGGCTGCGGCCAGGGCCGGCCCCAGGCCCCCCTGGATGCCGCCGGGATCGCCGAAAGGATTCAACCAGTTTTGGCATTCCATCGGTGAACGGGGTTCCCCGGAAACCCACACCGTCAAACGTACCCCTGCTGCCGGAGTAATCGCAGCCGAGAGTCCCAGGTCTCCGGCCGGAGGCAGGAGATCCACGGCAAAATCCAAAAGATAAAGTATGGCCAGGTTCAGTTCCGCGCCCGATCCCCAGACCGATGGCACGGGCGCGATCTTATAGTGTTGATGGACTTCGCGGGACAGCCCCAAGGTCGCCAGGCGCCAGCCCCGCTCGAGCCCCGGGACGAGATCGACTTGGCCCCAGGTTCCAGGCTGGTCCGACCAAAAATGCGCAAAATCTTCAAAGACCATCTCAAGTCGGGCCCGAATCAGCGCCAGTTTCTGGTGGGCGGGCAGGTCCATGGTGGCCACCCCGAGGACCAGTTGCCGTTCCAGTTCCTGCAAATCGGCCTGGAGGCTTTGCAGCGCCGGAAGTCCTCGGGCCATCACCCGGCCCAGGCTGGCCCGGGCCTCGTCGTCAATCAGGCGCTGGCCCAGCTTGGGCACAGCGGCGCCCAGGCGCTGGAGGACCTGCTGGATTACCACCACTTCGGCCTGCCCCCGGGGGTCCACTCGTTTCAGGTTCTCGAGCCAGAGAGCGAATTCTTCGGGTTTGGCATTGTTCAGGTCCCCGGCCACCAGACTTAGGCCTTTCAAGGGCTCCGTGATATAGCGCACCCAGAAATAGATGAGGCTCATGGCCAGAACCCCGGAGATGGTCAGGCTCAGAACGATCTCCACCCAGATGTCCGAGCGGAGGCGGTCCTGTTCTTCGCTCTGGAGCAGGAGCAGGTGGCGCATGCGGCTGGTATCGATGCCGATTTTGGCCACGCCCCAATAGACCGCGCCTTCATCCGCCAGCAGCACGTGCACCGGCATATAGCGCAGCAGCATCTCCCCTTCTTGTTTGGGGCCCCGGTTGACGGATTCCTGGAGGCGGTTGTCCACCCGCTGCTGGGCGCTGATAGTGTTGATGAGGTCCAGTTCCAGGCCATGAAATGACTTCATGAGTTTCTGGGGGCCTGGCATGGGCTTCAGTTCCGGGGCCGCCCGGCGATAAAACATGAAGGTCAGGTGCCGGCCCTGGGCGTCTGCTTGTCCCTGGATCAGTTCGATCCCTTCGATAATTTCGTTAAAGGTGACCTTTTCCCACAACAGATCCTTGATCCATTGATCCACCGGTGTGTTCGACGTGGGGGTCACCTGCATCAATCCCTTCAGTGAAGAGAACTCCAGGACCAGGAGGCGGGCGATGGTGGTGGCCTGCACTTCGGCGCCCTCTTGCATGGATTTGAGGGTCCGGCTTTGGAGACCGTTTAACGTGAGGCTCAGTAAGGGGAAGAACAGCAGGATGACCACGGCGCACAGCAGGAAAGTGGCCCCGGCCAGGACAAAGAGCCGGTTCCGTAAGGAATAGCGGATAAAGGTCGTCGGATTAGTCGTCATCTATAGCGCTTCTTGGTCTTTGTTAAGCTCCTGGATCGCACCGGTTAGGGCCGCTTCCGGGGTCATGCGGCCAAACAAAGCCTCATGCAGGTATTTTTCCAACACATTGTTGATCCGGCGGCTGTGGGGCCGGGGACGAATGACCATATCCTTCTGGGCAAAGGCGTCGTGATAGACCTGCAATACTTCTTGGTTGGCGACTTTCTCCAAGGCGGAGAGCAACGATGGCACCTGCCCCAGGGTCTCCGCGGCCAGCAGCTGAAATTGCTCGTCGGCCACCAACTGGATAAACCGCTGGCATTGTTTAATGATCTCCGGGTTGGTCACGGAAAAGCGGTTAATGGCCCAACCGAAGGAGCCCAGGTTGGCAAAGCGGCGGGGCTGCCCCGCCTGCGCCGGGATAGGGACCACACCCGCCTGCCTGATATTGGTGAGGCGCCCCGGCGGACCCTGCTGGGTGGCGATCAAGTCGTGTAAGTCTTTCATGCGGGTGTTCCAATTGATCATGAACAGGGCCTGGCCCTGATAGAAAGCTTGCCGCAGGCTGCCCCCGGACTCAAATTTTTTTAACTCAGCGGGACCTGGCATGATACTCCCTTGCATACTGACGAGATCTTTGAGCCCCGCCACGAAGGCATCAGCGTTAGGCTTCTGGGGAAGGACGAACTCACCGTCGTCATTGTTGACCCGACCGCCAAAGCCCCAGAGGATGGGATAAAAATCGTTGAGAGCGTTGGTGGCGTGGATGACCAGGCCATATTGCAAAGACTTTTCCTGGGGCAGGACCTTGCGGCAGATGGCCCTTAACTCGTCCCAGGTGCGGGGAGGAGTCAGGTTATAACGCTTCAAAATATCGGCGCGATAAAAGAGGATATTTCCTTTA
The DNA here is from genome assembly GCA_022736495.1 of Desulfobacca acetoxidans. The sequence continues at coordinate 5,413 of DZCR01000094.1, read as the reverse complement.
ATGTAAGTGGGCACGGCCACCAGTTCCTTGCCTTTCTGGCCGGTAATCCGGGTCAGGGACACGGAAAAAGCTTCGGCCACCGCGGGCACCAACTCCGACTTATTAAAAACCCGGGTGCGCTCCAATTCGTAGAGCCAGCCCGCCACCCCGTAGCGCTGCACCCAGGGAGCATCCAGGAGCAAGACGGTAGGGATTTTGCTCTCGGTGGAAAGCCCCAGCACAAAGGGCTCGTAAGGGAGCAGGCTTTCCGGCACCAGCAGCCCTTTAAAATTGCGGTCGAAGTTTTTATAGAGGGAAATTTTGGATTTCTGCGCCAAAAGACGGATTAACTCTAGGGTGGGGGCGTCGAAGGTATAGGTGATAGTCCGGGACGGAGGGATTTCCGGAGCCGGGCCGCACCCCAGGAGATGGAGAAACAGCAAGACCCAGACGGCCCCCTTGATCCCAAGTATGGCAGTTTTAGATTTGCACCATAGCGTGGCCACTGTTGCCCACCCTGTTATGGGTTCACCTTGTCGCCGGCGACCAGCACCGCCAATTGGAGCCGGTATTTCTTCAGGTTCAGGGGTGCCAGGAATAGGAGACAGGCCAACAGGCCTACTCCTTCCGCCAGAAACACCCAGCCGTAAGCCCCGGCATTGCTGCCGGACAGATAAAAAAACCGGTCCTTGAGGAATCCCCCCGCCATTTCCCCGGCGGCCAGGGCCAGGCCGCTGGCCAGGTTCCACAGGCCCATAAAGATGCCGCTGAAGGTGGGGTGCGCCATGCTCATGGTCAGGTGGGACAGCCCCACGTTGTAAAATCCTCGGGCCAGCCCCAGGAAACAGAGGGCATAGATGCCCCAGGTGGCATCAGGCCTGAAGGAGGTAAAACTCAGCAACCCGAAGGCCGCGGCGCCCACGGTCAGGCTGCTCACCAGGATGACCTTGTTGCCCCAATGGCGGAGGCTGACCAGAAAGTGCACTCCCACCATACCGGCCAGGATGCCGTAACTGGTATATATTCCGAACCGGTTGGTTTTGGCCACCGGCAGGGCCAGCACTTCCCCCCCGTACGGCGTCAGGAGGAAGGTTTGAATGGCCAGGAAAAAGGTGGTGGTGCCCAGAAAGGCGAAAAAGGCCAGGGCCTGCCGGTTGCTGCCCAAAAATTTCAAGGTGGGCCACAAGTGCATCTGGCCATGGCGGTGGACGGGCTGGCCCTGGCATCGGGGCTCGATGTCCCAAGCCCCCCAAAGGGTAATCGCCACCACCGCCAGGGTGACCACGTCGAAAAGCCTACGGATGCTATGGGGATCAAACGTCGGGAACAACACCCCGGTTAAGGCGGAGCCCACGATGAACCCCAGGAGAGTCAAAATCCACACCATGGTCAGGGCATTGCCCCGGTCTTCCTCCGGGACCTGGTCAACCAACAGGGCGTTGATGGCGGTGGCGGACACGGTGGTGCCGATGCCGAAAAGGGAGAACAGCAGCACCCCCTGGTACAGGAGGACCCGGCTGTGGGGCTGGGCCCCCAGGTCCAGGGCCCAGGCGGGAAAAAACGGCATAACCGCCACGCTGAGGAGCATGCCCCCCCAGATATACGGGGCGCGGTGGCGGCCCCCCAGGAGATAATTGTCGGAAAAATAGCCGGTGACCAGGCCCACCGGGGTCATCACATGTTGAAAGGCAAAGCTGAAGGTAATCAGCGCCGCGGGCACCGCCAGGTCCACAATCAACACCCGGTTTAAGACATTGGCCAGCAACACCACCAGAAACGACGTGGCGAACCGCACGAGCCCTAATTTCAGCACCAGCCGGGAGATAAACATAAGACTTCCGTGCAGGATAAACCGGGTTGCCTGAGAAGTAAAGGCCGGAAGTTAAGGCTTATTATGGCGCCGGAGAAATCTGGCCTCAGCGCCCTTGCCGGCATAAGCACCGCCGAGAAGGCAGCGCCACGTCTTCACGCCGACCCCAGGTTGTCGTAGAGCCGAAGATACGCCTTCACCATGTGGTCCAGGGAGAAGTTTCGCTCCACGTGCTCCCGGCAGCGCTGCGGATCGAGATCAGTCAGCCGCGGGAGACAGTCCCGCAACTGCTCATAAGTGGGCACTGCAAAGCCGGTTTCGCCCTGGGCCACCACCTCGGGCACCGCGCCCCGGTCGTAGGCCAGAACCGGGGTGCCGCAGGCCATGGCCTCGATCATGGCCAACCCAAAGGTCTCGTCCACTTCCAGGGGCAGCACCAATGCCTTGGCCCGCCGCATCAGGTCCACCTTGCGGGCATGGTGCGCGGGGCCGAGATAAACGATCTGGCCTCCGTCGATGTGGTCGCGAATCCGCTGGTCAAAATACGGCCGGTCCGGCTCGAAGACCGGCCCGGCGATGACCAGGCGCACCCCAGCCTCCCGGGCCAGGCGAATGGCCGTATGCAAACCCTTGTCGGGGTAGATGCGTCCCAGGAACAGGAGGAAATCTTCCTTGTCGGCTTTAAAAGGATAGTCTGCCAGGTTGAGGCCGTGCGGGATCAGGTGGAGACGGGGATGCCCTTCCAATTGGCGTTGCTGAAAGGCGCTCACTGTTACCAGGTGCACCTTGGGGAAGCTGAGGAGATAGTCCCGTTTCATGGGGAATAAGGGGGTGTGAATGGTAATCACCAGGGGCGCGGCCGGGGCCAGGGTCCAGAACCCCGCGGCGTTTTCCAGGTGGGAGTGGATTACCCAAGGCGGCTGCTGCCGGAGATGAGCGAAGGCGTGAGAGAGGTGCAGATTTTCGGAAAACTTGTCCGGCGGCCAGAAGGATTTCAAGAAATGGCCGAATTGAGGCACGGGCAGGCTGGAGTCTCCGGCGCTGAACAGCCAGATCTCCACCCCCAGGTCCCTGAGCCCGCGAATCAGGGCGGCCACCATCAGTTCGGTGCCGCCGTAGGTTACCGGCGGCACGGGAATCCAGGGCGGCGCAATCTGGGCCACCCGCATCAGGGGCCTCCCGCCTGCAAGACCCGCTGCACCTCGGGACAGGCCGCCAGGGGCGGCAAGGTGACGTCGCCCACTGGCGCTTCCATCCAGGTCAGGGGGTCACCATGAGCGCCGTCGGGCACCGGGATGACAAGCCGGGGCTCTTGCAGCGGCGGGGTCTGCCAATGCAACAGGCCGGCCGCCATCAGGGTCTCCATCAGGGTGTGGAACACGGTCCCTGCCATCTGGTCCAAACCCGGCTTGCGGGGCGTAGAGGTAAGTGGGGCATGGCGGTGATCCATTTGGCCCACATAGACCTGGACCAGGTGTTCCAGGTCCGGGGTGCCGGGGACCAGACTCAGCCGGTCCAGGGCGAAGGACAACAAGGTCAGGGTTTCCATCCCGTAGCCGGTCTTGAAGGGTAGTCTGGTCCAAAACTTTAGCGTGCCCGCCATCTCCCCGGACAAGAGATACGCCAGTTTCTGGAGGGCCTGCACCCCGGGATGGGGGCATAAAGCCAACAGGGACCGGAGCATGGCGTTCAGCCGGCCTCCGTGGGGGCGCTGATAGACGATCTTGGCCGCCTCCACCGTGTGGAACCAGAGGATGGCCCCCACCGGGTCCACCACCCAACGGGGATAAAAGAAGGGGGGCCGGATATCCGCATCGATAAAGGCCACTATGGCCCGGGGCTGGGTCACCTGCTCGGTCATCACCAGATGATACAGGAAGGCCCGCATGGACGCGCCTTTGCCCAGGGGAGTGTGCTGCTGGTCCGGCGGCAGCAGCCTGGCCGCGGGAAAAATTTTGACCTGGGGAACGGTTTCGGTCAGGCGGCTTAAGCCTTCCGGGCGCTGCCCCCCGAAGGCGACCCAGACTTGATCGATGAGGGTCGCAAAAAGTGGTTGCAGCGTCAATAACAGATCCCGCAGATTGCCGGCTTCCCGGGCGCGGCCCAGGGGAAAGACCAGGTGCACCGGCGCCTTTGCCGCCTGTTTCAGACGTATAACCGTTTCCGGATCAAAGCTGCCGGGAGGGATCAGACCCAAGGCGGGCAGGGGTGCGGCGCGCTCCCAGTTTTGGGGGCGGATCACCTCGGGGGATGCGATCACGCGTCGCCCCACAGGGCCTGACGGGCCTGGGCTGCGATCGCGGGCTGCGCCAGCCAATCCTGGAGAGCCTGCCAGTGGCCTACAGTCTCCAGGTAGGCTTGATAAACGTTGATGTTTGCGTGTTCCAGGCGATCCATCATGGCCAGGTTTTCCATAGTCTGGAGGGCCGCCTCAGAGTCGCCCTGGGCCAGGTAGTGCCTGGAAAGGAGATTGTGGCTCAGAAAGGCTCGCAAGGCCAGGTCATCTTCCAGAAAGTTACCGGGATAGGGCTTGAGTTCCTGGGGAGTCACCGCGGCCCGCCCCGGCCCCGGCTCCTGCTGGCGCAATTTTAGCCGGGTATAACAAAACCGCATCAGGTCCTGGCGCAGTCTGAGCCAGGGGGGATGGGGTTTTTCCGGCGGCAGGTGGATGATGCGCACGGTGTTGTCCAAGAAGAAGGGGATCTGCAACAGGCGGGCGTTCAAAAGGTAATCGGTGTCTTCCCCCCGGGTGAGAGCGGGGTCGAAAGGGAGGCGGCGTCCCAGGGCCGCGGGCACCACCAGGTTGCCCCCAAATCCCAGAGGCGTGGGTTTCAGGCGGGGGCCGTCCAACACCAGTTCCTTCAGGGCGGCGTTCAGCCACTGCATCTTAGGCCAGGCCTCGGCCCAGGGATCGTTGGGCTCGGGGAGTAGAACGCTACCGTCAGCGTTTTCGTAAGCCCCGGCCAACCCGAAAATAGGGTGCTCTCGCCCCAATAATTCCAAGTCTTCTTCGATTTTTGCCAAAAATTTCGGATCGGCGATTACTTCATCGTCGTCCAGGCTGAGCATGGCGCCTGCATCGCCAATAGTGGCGAGGATCAAGGTAAGATTGCGTATCTGGGAGTAACCGCCCAGGGAAAAAAAAGGCAGCCACTCGGCTCGCCCCTGGGTCCGGCAGAAGTCCTGGAGGATCTGAAGATGCGAGGCCGCAAACAATCTTACCAGGTAAGGCAGGGGCGGGGACGCAATTACCTCCCGCACTCGGCGCGCCACCGCCGCCTCCAGCGCAGGAGCCGTGGCCGCGGCCACTACCCCAACCTCAACCCCAGGGGAGACGAGAGGGATGAGGCTCTCCAGAGTTCGCCGGAGAGTCCCTGGCGAATCCAGAGGGGTGGGATGATCAAAGATCACTGCTTCCAGCCCCTTCCCCCCCGGATAGGTCCAATACGTCGGAATTGCCACCCAGAAGCCGGTCATAGATTCAGGCTAACTACTCTGCGAGGTTCAGTCAAGGAGATTATCTTGTATCGGGTGGGGTGAAGCAGACAATTGACCCAGATTTGTTATGGTAAGCGAGAGAAGAGCAGGTAACCAGGCGCCGGAAAATCTAATGGCCCTTAGAGT
>DZCR01000093.1 GCA_022736495.1 Desulfobacca acetoxidans | reverse complement strand
AAGGTGGGTTTCTTGATAAAGTCATCCACGCTCAAACCGGAGAACATCCGGGCGCACCCCCCGGTGGGCAGCACATGATTGGTCCCCGAGGCGTAGTCGCCCACCGGCACCGGGGCATACGGCCCCAGAAAGATGGAGCCGGCATGGTTGATACGGGGCAACAGAGTAAAGGGGTCCCGAGTGACGATCTGGAGGTGTTCCGGGGCATAGAGGTTGGCAAACTCCAACGCCACCTCCAGGGAGGGGGCGACCAGCACCGCCGAATACTTTGACAGCGCCGCGGTAATGATCTCCCGCCGGGGAAGGTGGGGTAATTCTGTGGTAATAATCTCCACAACTTGAGCTGCGAGGCTTTCGGAAGTCGTCACCAACACCGCCGCAGCCTCAGGGTCGTGCTCCACCTGGGAGAGAAAATCCAGGGCCACGAACCGGGCCGCGGCGCTGTCATCCGCCAGAATCAAGGCTTCACTGGGCCCCGCCGGAGAGTCGATATCCACCTGGCCGAACACCAAGAGCTTAGCCGCGGTGACGTACTTGTTCCCCGGTCCCACGATCTTATCCACCCGGGGGACCAAGCCGGTCCCGTAAGCGAAAGAGCCGATGGCCCAGGGGCCGCCGATCTTAAAGAGGCGCTGCGCCCCGGCCAGGTGCGCCGCGACTAAAGTCGCGGGGTTCACCGCCATCTCCGGGCCGGGAGGGGTGGCGGCCATGATTTCGGCCACGCCCGCCACCTTGGCGGGAATAATATTCATCAAGGCACTCGATGGGTATGAGGCCAGGCCTCCGGGGATATAGCAGCCCACCCGGGCCAGAGGCCGGGTCAGCCGCCCTGCCAGGATGCCGGGCTGGACCTCCAGGGCCCACATCTCCCGTTCTTTCTGGGCCTGGTGAAATTTTTCAATATTCGCCGCCGCGGTCTTGAGCGCCGCCAGGACTTTAGGGTCCAGGCTGCGATATGCGGCTTCGATTTCATGGGGAGTGGCCTCCAGGTCGGCTACCGTGAGGCCGGCTTTAAACTGCCCGTGCTGCCGCAAGGACTCGGTGTCGCCGTCTTGGCGCAAGGCCGCCAGGATGGGGGAGACTACCTCCAGCACCGCGCTCACGTCCACCTGGGAGCGGGATAAGATGGCTTGCCGCCGCGCCGGCGCGAGATCGGTGAGTGATTCTACCTGCAAATCTGCCACTCGCAGGTTCCGCCTTTTCCTCAAAATTGATTTATACCCCAAAAAAAGTATATAAGATTGTGCAGCGAAGCACAAATCTAAAAGCATCTCAGCGTTTCCGGGCCGGCGGGCGCGGGCCTCCGTGCCCGCCTCGGTGCGTCCCCCTTACATGGATACGAACCAGCCTCATTTTTTGGCGAAGGAGCCCAACCGGCAAGAAAACCAATGCCCGCGACCAAGCAGATAACCGCCGATGTCTTGTTCCTCGTCCAAATTGGCCTGGCCCTGGTTTTTGGCGGCAGCGAATTCCTGCGCCTGCTGTCAACTACCCAGGGCATCCCCAGCTTCTGGCTCGCCAGTTGGCTGGCATTTTTGCTGATCAACCTGGCCTTGACCATTCGGGCCCACTTGAGCCGCCCCAGCCGGGTGACCCTTCAGGCCGTCGGCTGCTATGCCCTCTGGACGGGGATCATCGCCTCGGACCTGGTCGTGCTGTTCATAAAAGGCACCGACATCTGGCGCACCGCCGATACCATCACCGCACTCGTCGTAGGGGCCGGCATCGTCGTTGCCATCCTCTGGGGGCGCCGCCAGGGCCGCGGCCTTGGCGACCCCATCGTCCACGGCTACTTGGGGATTCTGTTTATCGGCATGCCCCAAATAACCCTGGCCTACACTATCTTCAAGGAGGGCGGCCAGGGTTTGGCCGGGGCCGCCTTGCTCGCCAGCAATGTTTCCATCCTGATTCGGCTGGCGCTGCTCAACTTTGCCATTGCCGAGGCCGGTTGGGATCGGAACCGCAAAGGGGCGGCCATGAGCGAATTCGCCAACGAAATCAGTTGGCTGCTGGTTACCATGGCTTGGCTGATCCGTTACCCGCATGGTTGAGGCGACCACGCTGGAGCCGGGTCAACCCATTAAATTTCTGATAAAATTAACTTTAGATGCTGCTGCTCTTGGTGACAAAGCGGCCCGCAGGTATTATCATAGACTGCAAAACTTCGGGTAGCGCCATTCTGAAATGCCGATAATTTGTGTAATCGTGGGATATAATACCTTACTTGCCTCAAGGCTAAGGCGAGGCCAATCATGACCAAGAAAAGACGTCGCCGGAAAGGCCCGGGGTCCCTGGAAGACCGTATCCTGCGGACCTTTCAGGAGGCCGCCCGGCCGCTGTTGCTCGAGGAGTTTCTCCGCCTGTTTAATGGCGGCCAGGCCCCGGCCGAGGCCGTTACCGGGGCGGTAGACCAGTTGGTGGCCCGGGGGCAGCTCGTCTCCCTGAAGGGGGGACGTTTTGGCCTGGCTGAAAAGATGAACCTGGTGGTGGGGGAGCTTTCCGTCCACCCGGACGGCTTCGGCTTTGTGGCTCCCGAATCAGGCGGCAAGGACATCTATCTGGTCGCGGCCAACCTGAAAGAGGCCTGGCACGGCGACCGGGTGGTGGTGCGCATCGAGGGCAGCCGGGGCCGACGCCGGGAAGGCCGGGTGATCCGCATCCTCTCCCGCCGGCTTACGGAAGTGTTGGGCCTCTTGTCCCAGGCCGGGGACACATATTTTGTGGAGCCCGAAGACGAGCACCTGCTCTTCAATCTGGTGATCGCTCCGGAGCATTTGGGTGGCGCCGTTCCGGGCCAGGTGGTGCGGGCCGCGGTGACCCACTATCCCACGGGCCACCTGAATCCCCAGGGGGTCATCACCGAGGTCCTGGGCGACGTGGAGGACGCCGAGGTTCAGACCCGGCTGGTAATTTTAAAGCACGGCTTGGCCGATGAGTTCCCACCGGAAGTCTTGGCCGAGGCGGACCGGATCGTCCCCGACCTGTCGGCCAAGGCCCTGAAAGGGCGTCAGGATTTGCGCCACCTGCCCTTCGTTACCATTGACGGCGAAACCGCCCGGGACTTCGACGACGGCGTCTGTCTGGAGAAAAAGCCCGGCGGCGCTTTTACGCTTTATGTGGCCATCGCCGACGTGAGCCACTACGTTACTCCGGGCTCGTCCCTGGACCGGGAGGCGGAGGAGCGGGGCACCAGTGTTTACTTCCCGCAGCGGGCGGTGCATATGCTGCCTGATAAGCTGGCCACCAACGTGTGCAGCCTCATCCCCGAAGAAGACCGCCTGGCGGTGACGGTAATCATGCATTTCGACCGCCGCGGCTGCATCAAGGACTTCACCTTTGCCAGAAGCGTCATCCGCAACCATTTTCGCCTGACCTACCGCTTGGTGGATGATCTGGTGGTCGCCAAAGACCGGCAACTCCGGAGCCGCTACCGGCCGGTGGTGAAAATGCTTACCCAGATGATGGAACTCTGTGACCGGTTGCGGGAGCGCCGGGCCGAGCGGGGCAGCCTCTTGATGAGCATTCCCGAGGCCGAGGTGGTGCTGGACGACAAGGGCTGGCCGGTGGATGTGCGCCGGGTGGACCACCTGGTGTCCCACCAGCTCATCGAGGAGTTCATGATCGCCGCCAACGAAGCGGTGGCCACCTTTCTGGGGGAGCCCTCCCTCTTCCGGGTGCACGAGAGCCCCGACCCCGCCAAGCTGGCCGCGTTCCGTACGTACCTGAAGAGCCTGGGCTTTGATCTGCCCAAGGAGGTCAACCGCGATCCCCGGGTCCTCCGGGAGTTTCTGGATAAAGTCCGCCAGACCCCCCTGGCCCCCATGGTGCAGTTAATGCTCTTGCGGTCGCTCAAGCAGGCCCGCTACGCCGGGGAAAACCTGGGGCATTACGGCCTGGCCACCGACTGGTACACCCACTTCACCTCCCCCATCCGGCGCTATCCCGATCTCCAGGTGCACCGGCTGCTCCTGGCCCGTTTGTCCGGGCGCAAACCGCCGTTTTCCGTGGACCTGGAAGACCTGGAGACCCAGGCGGCCCACCTCAACCGGCAGGAGCGCAAGGCCATCGAGGCGGAGCGGGAAATGCTCTCCCGCATGCAGGTGCGCTGCCTGGCTCACCGGGTGGGCGAGGCCTTCACGGGGCGCATCACCGGCGTCAACGCCTTCGGGTTTTTCGTCGCCCTGGAGGAGATTTTTGCCGAAGGCCTGGTGCGCCTGGTGGACCTGCCCAACGACTACTACCGCTATGAGGAGTCCCAGCAGCGCCTTTTCGGCCGGCGCACCCGGCGCATCTTCGCCCTGGGGGACCTGGTCCGGGTCAAAGTGGCCCACGTGGACATCCGGCGGCGACACGTCAACCTGGTGCTGGAGGAAGAAGCAGAGGAGGAAAGGAGCCAATGATCCAAGTCGCCAACCACAGGTGATGTCCTGGTCACGCTCCGGGGATTTACTTCCAAGGCCAAATTAGCGCCATTCCCGCTAATCTGACGTATGCCCTCGACACCGGCAAGTATTTCGTCCCTTTGGCGGGCTGAAAGATCGTTTTGCTCGGCATAAAGAGCCGCCCTGACTTCCCGGCCCTGGGCCTACTCCGCAAATTTTACCAGAGCCTCATCCAAGAGCGTGAGCGTGATCCTGATTCTGCTCCGGTGGCTTTCACTCAGATCGGGAAACCTTCCGCTCATGGAGACGGTTCCCAAGGGCCGGGAAATTTCATTCAGTTCTTCCGTAAGGGGTTGCCAAAAACCGCGGCCTTGCCTAATTCAGCTTCAATCTCCAACAGCCGGTTGTATTTGGCGATACGTTCGCTGCGGCACACGGAGCCGGTCTTGAGTTGGCCGCCGCCCATGGCCACGGCAAAGTCGGCGATAAAGGGGTCTTCGGTCTCCCCGGAACGGTGGGAGATGACAAAGCCCCAGCCCGCCTGGCGGCACATTTGGATTGCCTCCATGGTTTCGGTCACCGTGCCGATCTGGTTGAGCTTAATGAGCGCAGCGTTGGCGGATTTTTCCGCGATCCCCCGGGCGATGAAGCGGGTGTTGGTCACAAAATTGTCATCGCCCACAATCTGAATTTTATTCCCCAGGGCCGCGGTCATTTCATTGAAGCCTTGCCAATCATCTTCCGCATGGCCGTCTTCGATGGAAACGATGGGGTATTTGCCTATCCAGGCTTCATACAGGTCCACCATCTCCGCACTGAGTTTTTTACCCTGTCCGGATTTGCTGAGATTATAGATCCCCTTCTCGAAGAACGAGGAGGCCGCCGGGTCCAGGGCGATGGCAATGTCCTTGCCCGGTTGATATCCGGCGGCGTCGATGCCTTCCAGGATCACTTCGCAGGCTTCCTCATTGCTTTTGAGATTGGGGGCAAAACCGCCTTCGTCCCCAACGCCAGTGGCGTAGCCCTTTTGCTTCAAAATGGTCTTTAAGGAGTGGAATGTTTCCGAGCAGTAGCGCAAAGCTTCCGCAAAAGTTGGCGCCCCGATGGGCATGATCATGAATTCCTGGAAATCGATGCTGTTATCGGCGTGCTTGCCGCCGTTGATAACATTCATCATGGGCATGGGTAAACGCACCGCGCCCCGGCCGCCCAGGTAAACGTATAAAGGGAGGCCGGCGCTTGAGGCTGCGGCCCGGGCCACGGCCATGGAAACTCCCAAGATAGCGTTGGCCCCCAGCTTGCCTTTGTTGGGGGTGCCGTCCAGGGCGATCATCAGGTTATCGATGTCATCCTGGAGGACCGGGTCATAGCCCATTAAACGAGGGGCAATGACTTTATTGACGTTGTCCACCGCCTTCAGCACGCCCTTGCCGCCATAGCGTTTTTGGTCTCCATCCCGCAGTTCCACCGCTTCGTTTTCGCCGGTGGAGGCCCCGGAAGGCACAGAGGCCACGGCGCTGATGCCGTTATCCAGGGAAACATAAGCCCTCAGGGTGGGGTTGCCCCGGGAATCCAGGATTTCCAAGGCCTTAACCGACACGATCTTGCTACTCATGACTGTTCCTCTCTTTCTTTAGAATGGGGGATAGGGTGATTCTGCCCCGATATGATTCGCTCAACTTCGTCTCTGACCATCTTGGCGGGATGATTTGCCAGGGTAGCCAAAAATTGCCGGGCTTCAGGGGTGTTAAGCTCTCCTAAAGCGTGGACTGCCGCCCGGGCGAGATAGACATCATCAGTCTTTTCAACCAAATCAATCAAGGGCGGACCCGCCCGGGCGTCCTTGAGTTGCCCCAGCAGCCAGGCCGCCCGGATGGGGGTTTCCTTTTCCGGATGCCCCAGGGCGATAATCAGTTTTTCCACGTAGTCCTGGGATTCCCAAAATTCCCGAATCTGCAGGCCGCAATGGGGGCATATCGGCACATCTTTGGCAAAGTCCCGCCAGCAGCGGGGACAGTAGAATCTCATGGCCCGTCCCATCTCCGGCAAAGGCGCTGCTCATCGGCATACGGGGTTCTTAGCTGAAGCGACAGGTCTGCCCTGCGTGGGGCTAAAAGTCCACAAATTCTCCGCGTTTCATCTTCTTGAGGTGGCCGGTATCGTTAATGGAGATGATATACCAGATTTTGCTCCCTCCTTGAGGGGCTTCCATCAGGTGAAAACGGTTAAAACAGGTGGTGTCCTGGGCGATACGCCAGAAGTGCGCATTGTCCAAGCCGATCAAGGCGGCAATAAGAACTTTGTTCACCGCCCGGTGGGCCACCAGCAACGCCGTCTGGTCCAGATGGCGTTGGACCACCTGGTCTACTGCGGCTAAAGCGCGGGTGCGCATTTCTTCCAAGGTTTCGCCATGGGGAAAACGCACGGTATGAGGCGCAGTCTCCCACTGGCGATAGAGATCGCCATATTTAACCTTAACATCTTTTAAAGCTACGCCCTCCCAGTCTCCGTAATTCAGATCGGCCAGGCCGGGCAGGTCTTGCACTTCCAGATTATGGTGGCGCGCGACAGCCTGCGCCGTGTCCCGGGACCGGGACAGCGGCGAAGTGTAGGCGGCCTGAATGACCTCATCCTTCAACCATTCACCCAGCGCCGCTGCTTCTTCCCGGCCTTGCTCATCCAAGGGAATATCTTTGGAGCCCCGAAAGATTTTGTCCTTGTTCCAAGGGGTGTTGCCGTGTCGCGCTAAGATAATCCGGGTCATTTGCGTTCTCCCTTATTTCCTGTACCCGCAATCTGCTGATAGTTCAAATTAAATCCAGGCCTGGAGAAGATGCATCCCTCAATCCGGGCCTGGGTCGTGTTGTGGGGCTTTAATCCTTAACAATATCCCAGTGAAGGGCAAAGGTATTATCATAGAGGGTGTATTCAAAACCCATCATCTTGCCCACGCCGGGCCGCTCACCCTCCTGCACCTTCCAGAACACCAGGTAAATAGCCGGGATCATTTGCACCGCTCCGGTGTCAGGGTTTTGCAGCGTGTTATGCCAAACTTCCTTCTTTTCCATAACCCGCCACAGGGTGCCATAAGTCTTGTTGCGCACCGTCTGCCCCACGTTGGGCAAGCCCTTTTCTTTGACGATCTGTTCGTACTCTTGCATGGTGACCTCCTCCGGATCAATGGGAATTTAATTCCAAAGTAACCTGGCCCACGTCAAGTGCGGCGCCGCGGGCATTACAAGGTTGCTTCAATCTGTTGCTTAAGCTCCAATAAGCGCGCCTCGGCTTGCAGGATTTCCGTCAATCTCTGATCAAGCTGCCCCATTCTGGCGGCAGTGTCCTGGGCGCTGGTCTGTTTTTGAGTCAAGGACCGATCCAGGGCCTGGCGAATGCTCTGAGTGGTGTCGTCGATCTTGGAAATCCAGGTCTGGCGGAAGTCCCGGGCAATTTCTTGCAGCCGCTGATTAAAATCATAGCGCATGCGGCCACAATGCTTATCCACCAATTCGGTGACATTTTCCAGGAGCTTTTTGAGCAGCAAACCTTTGGTCAAGGCCCGGGGGAGAATAGAGGTCACCGTCATCTGCAGGATTTCCAGCCCCACCGGTTCTTCCCTGAACCTGAACCAGAATTGGCGCAAATCCGGAAAGGCTTCCTCCGCGGCAAAGCCTCGGAGCGAAAAGTCGAAGATGCGGGCAGTCAACTGGGTCAGACGCTCCAGGATGGCATTGATGCGGATGGCGAAATCCTGGTGGGTGTCGGCTAATTTTTGGGAAAGTTTCTCGATCTCCTGCCGCCTCCAGGTGGTGAAAACTTCCCGCAACGCCCCAAACAAGATTTCTTCCGTTTCCTTGCGTAAATCTCCGGCAGCCCCGCTCTGTTGGTGGAAGGCCTCTTCCATCTTGCGGCGCAGTTTGATGATGGTCTCTTGCTTAAAGACGCCGAGATCCTCCTCCACTTCGGCGATCACGCTTTTGATGCGGCCGTCCAGCAGCAGCAGAGACAGTTCCCGTTCTTTTTCCAGGCCCTGCAGCTCCTGGTTGAAGCTGGCGATCTTGGCCTCCAATTCCTGCAGGGGCATGGCGCTGGCCTGACGTTCCACCTTGAGGGCCAGGGTCGAATCGGTGATGCTCTTCAGCGCCCCGCTGATGCAGGAAATCAGCAGCACCCGCCCTTTTTCCTTATAGAGAAATTGCTTCAGGTGGTGTTCAAATTCCGGCAGCTGGCTCGCGGCCAGGTTTTCGGGATGCCCGTTGGATTTGGCGTCCAAGGCCAATTTGGCCGAAATGGGGAAGATTTTCACGTGTTGGGTCGCCAGGTTGTCCTGTAACACCTGGGTGGTAAATTCCAAGGCCTCCTGGCGGTCGGCGGCCTCAACATAGTCAATTTTGTTCAGGACGAGAAAAAGCTTGTGGACATATTCCCGGATGTCTTTTAAAAACTCCTGCTCCGCCGCGGACAGCGGCGGGTCCACGGTGACTACAAAAATAGCCGCATCCACCTGGGGCAGATAATGATAGGCCACTTCGGTATTGTGGCTATAAACCGAGCCCACCCCCGGAGTGTCAATAACCCGGACCCCATCCTTCAAATAGTCCGAGGGATAGGCAATATCGACTTCCCTGACCCTCTTCTGATTGAGCGGATTGCCTTTCTCGGTAATATAATCCACCAACTCCGGCTGGGAGATGGTTCGCCGCTCCCCATTTTGAAACAGGACCTCGATATTCAGGTGCTCCCCGTAACCCAAGACGGTGACCACCGAGGTCAGGGGGACGATGGCGGTGGGCAAAATGGGCTCACCCAGGAGGGCATTGATCAGAGTGCTTTTGCCCCGCTTGAAGGCCCCCAGAATCACCAAATTAAAACGGTTCTCCCTCAGCTTGTCGATGGTCTGGGCAATATTTGAGCCTCTCAGTTCCGGAAATTGGGTCATTTGAACTAACTGAGTCACCAGAGCTTCTTGAAATTGTCGATAGGTGGTCATCCCGTTCCCTTCATTTGGATAAAAAAAACTTCTGCCCATAAATGGTCAGAAGTCATCATCTCATCGATAAGCGATAAGCGGTTTCGGCGGACTTCATCGCCTCATGTTTTTTATAATTAAGAACCTGATTACCGTATGTCAATATCTCCCTGGTCAAATTGCCGCAAATAATTCGGTGCGCCCACATAAAACTATTGAAGATAGCGGGTTGGTGATGCTATATTTTAAAAGGTGATGAAGTCCACCACAAACCGTCTGGGCCCTGGGGGCTTGAGGCTGATGACTTCTACTGGGCAAAAACTCCGGTAGAAGTTTTTTTTTTGCCGGCAGGTCCTGCAAATGTCCCCCTAATCTGAGTTTCATGGGAATATAGGCCAGGTCGATGCCTTTGAAGCTGCGGAGACGCACAGGTAATCTGTCGCAAAAAATGTGGAAACTCCTCAGTTTTAACTGGCTTCGGCGGCTGATAAGGAACGAAGGCTGGATTATGAAGATACTTTTGGTGATGGCTGGCGGCAGTATCGGGGCGCTGTCCCGCTATGCCGTGTCATTGTGGGCCGCAAAACTTTTTGGCACCAGATTCCCCTGGGGCACCCTCACCGTTAACCTCTCGGGGTGCTTTCTCATCGGCCTGGCGTTTGCTTGGGCCGAACGGGGCCTCAACATCATGAATCCCTCGATTCGCCTGTTTTTTATGACGGGTTTTCTGGGATCCCTGACTACTTTTTCCACCTTTGGCCTGGAGACGGTGAATTCCATGCGGGAGGGCACCCACCTGGTCACGGTGGCCAACTTTCTATCCAACAACGTTATGGGTGCAGCCTTGGTGTTCTTGGGCATGCTGGTGGGCCGCTTACGGTAAGGTGGGGGCCAAATATGCAACAGTATAAAATCATCGAGATTTTCACCAGTGAAGAAGTTCGTTGGCAAGGGAGCCCCGTCCACGACGCCATCGTCCAGTCTGTGCATGACTTGAAGATCGCGGCGCGTTGTATGGTGACCCGAGGGATAGCGGGCGCTTACGAAAGCGGGGAGATCGCCACCGGCAGGCTTGAGGTTCTCTCCTACAATATGCCCATACGGATTACTATTGTCGCGCCGGCGGTCGAGTCCGAGAGGATTTTATCCAGGGCGGAGCAGATGGTCTCAGACGGCATTGTGGCGATGTACGATTTGAACGTCATTTCCCATAAGACCCATGGCCTTCTCATCCCCAAGGATACCCGGGTTCGAGACATTATGACCCCGGCTCCGAAAAAGGTCAGCATGGACACCTCGCTGGCCGAAGTGGCCCGCCTCCTGCTCTCCTCCACGTTCACCGGGCTTCCCGTGGTCAATGGCGAAAACCGGCCGGTGGGCGTCATCTCGCAGGGGGATTTAATCTACAAGGCCGGAATGCCGGTGCGGCTCGGTTTGCTGGCTGAATCGGGTCGTGAAAAAGTAAGCGCGATTCTTGAAGGTCTCGCTCCGAGACAGGCCCAAGAAGTCATGACTCAGCCGGCGGTGACCATTGAACAGGATAAGTTGGTCGCAGACGCCGTAAATCTCATGCTGAAGAAACAGGTCAAGCGTCTTCCGGTCGTGGATGCCAGCGGCAGGCTCGTCGGCATCCTCTCTCGCCTGGACGTGTTTCATACCATTTTGCGGGAGTGCCCTGATTGGCAAGCCTTCCAGAAGCAGGAGATTGCCGTACACCTGCGCTTCGTCTCCGACATCATGCGCCGGGATACCGCGACGGTTTCCCCTGACACCCCGGTCGCCGATGTGATTCGCCACATCGACTGCAACGACATTCAGCGAGTTTGCGTGGTGGACCGACACGGATTGTTCCTGGGGTTGATCTCGGATCGGGACCTCCTGGCGGCTTTTTCCGACCGTCATCCTGGCATCTGGGATTACTTTATGAGCAAGTTTTCCTCTGCCGAGCCCACCCAACTTCGGGAAGACCTGAGCGGTAAAACTGCGGGGGAGGTTATGAACACTAACATCATTACGGTTGCCGAAGATTCCCCGATAAATGAAGCCATCCGGCTGATGCTCGACAAGGCGATCAAACGCTTGCCGGTGGTCGATGCACAGGGCAAATTTAAGGGCATGGTTAGCCGGGATGCCCTGCTGCGAGCTGGATTTGCCTCCACCTCAACCACAAGCGCGTGAAACATCTATGAGTGCGGCATCCAATTGGCTGGCCTGGGCCTTATTGTCGGCGGTCTTTGCGGCCCTTACGGCGATTTTTGCCAAGATCGGCCTGGAGGGCGTCGATTCAGATCTCGCCACGCTTATTCGCACCGTCGTGATCCTCATCGTGCTCGCAGGCTTCGTCTACTTCACCGGCAAATACCGCAACCCTTTTGAACTTCGCCCCAAGAGCTGGATTTTTCTGGTGTTGTCCGGTTTGGCCACCGGGGCCTCCTGGGTCTGCTACTTCCGGGCTTTGAAAGTGGGCGAAGCCTCGAAGGTCGCGCCCGTCGACAAGTTGAGCCTTGTGCTCGTGGCGCTCTTTGCGGTCCTGTTCCTCGGTGAACGCCCGGTCGCCCGGGAGTGGTTTGGCATTTTCCTGGTGGGAGCAGGCGTCATCATCCTGGCTCTGAAACGGTGAATATGGAAGGGAGATAACCGTGGAACAGGTTTGGTTTACCGCGGCCAGTTGGCTTGGCGTAGCGTTATTAGCCAGCCTCGTTTCCATCCGCACCGGCATCTCGGTAGCCCTCGTGGAAATCTTTTCTTGGGGGTGCTGGCGGGAAATTTTTTGGGTTTCCATGCAGCCCCCTGGATCGACGTCCTGGCCGCCTTCGGCTCCATGATGCTGACCTTCCTGGCCGGGGCCGAAATCGACCCGGCTTCCTTCAAGAAGCATCTCAAGCCCAGCCTGGTGATCGGCTTCATCTCATTTTTATTTCCCTTCTTGGGAGCCTGGGCCTTTACGCACTACGTCACCGGCTGGGACTGGCAAGCCGCCCAGATCGCCGGCATCGCTCTGTCCACCACCTCGGTGGCCGTGGTCTATGCCGTCATGGTGGAGACCGGACTCAATGAAACCGACATCGGCAAGCTCATCCTGGCCGCCTGTTTCGTCACCGACCTGGGCACGGTGCTGGCCTTGGGAGTGCTGTTTGCCAATTTCAACCGCTGGATGCTCGTGTTTGTCGTAGTTACCTGCCTGGCCCTCTGGATACTGCCGCGCCTCAGCCGCTGGATGTTCACCAAATGGGGCGGCCGGGTCAGCGAACCGGAAGTCAAGTTCATCTTTTTGGTGCTCTGCTTTCTGGGCGCCTTGGCGGTCACGGCCAACAGTGAAGCGGTGTTGCCGGCTTATCTCTTCGGGTTGGTGGTCGCCGGCGTCTTCGTGCAGGACAAAGTCCTGATGCGGCGCATGCGCACCATCACGTTCACCCTGTTGACGCCGTTTTTCTTTATCAAGGCCGGAGCCCTGATCTCTATACCAGCCTTGATCGCCGGGGTCGTTCTGATCGCTGTCCTGCTGGGAGTTAAGCTCCTCGCCAAAATCATCGGGGTTTGGCCGTTATGCCGGGGCTTTAAGATGCCGCTCAGGGAAAGTAACTATACCACCTTGCTCATGTCCACCGGGCTCACTTTCGGCAGTATTTCAGCC
>DZCR01000092.1 GCA_022736495.1 Desulfobacca acetoxidans | reverse complement strand
TGGGATTTAGGGGGATTTTGGCTTTTCCGTTTATACCCGGATTTAGAGCACTTGCCAAAAGTCCTGCCCTTATTCCCCTCTCCCCTTGAGGGGAGAGGGCCAGGGTGAGGGGTGGGAAAAATCTTTTGGCAAAGGGGATAAAAGGTTTTTAGAGATGAGGCCTTACCATCGGGTCAGCCATAGTCCCGAAGAAACCCGGGCCCTGGCGGCCCGGCTGGGAGCGCTTTTGGCCCCGGGGGATGTGGTGGCCTTGAACGGCGAGTTGGGCAGCGGCAAAACCGAGTTCGTCCACGGCCTGGCCCAAGGCTTGGAGATACCTTCCGATTTGGTCGCCAGCCCCAGTTTCACCCTGGCCCATGAGTATCCCGGCCGCATTCCCTTGGTGCACCTGGACCTCTACCGCCTGGAAGACCTGCCGCCGGAGCTGCTGCCGGACCTGGAGGAATATCTCGCCGGGGACCGGGTGGTGGCGGTGGAATGGGCCCGGCGCCTGGCCCCGCTGCTCCCGGAAGATTACCTGGAAGTCGGCCTGGAAATCACCGGGGAAGACGACCGCCGGTTGACTTTTACCGGCCACGGTGAACGCAGTTGGGAACTATCGCAGGAGTTGGCGACTACCGACTAGTCGATAAAATAAGCATTGTAGCGGACCTATGTGTGCGCCCTCAGCGGGGGCACAAAGGCCCCTCTACTGAACTATAGTAAGGTTATTTAGATGAATACACTCATAAGTACATCTATTGACTACAAAAACATTGGTCTTGTAAAACTTCTGCATAGGTTGCGCCAAGATTTAGATATCTTCTGTTTAGTCTCCGTTAATGTGGATGGCATTAAGCAAAGAGGAATTGGAGTAAGTTTTTTTGGGCATCTGAGACAGCTTGTTATTGAATCTATTGCATTAAGCATCTGCAAGATCTATGAACACGAGGGAAAACATGAACTTAATTCTATTCATGGAGTTTTCCGTAATCTTCCTAAAGATGTCAGAACGATATTAGATAATGCCAAGCTTAAGGCCTTCATTCAAAAATATAATGGTCCACTAATTATGGATGACCCGATTTCTGCGATAGAATCAACTATCAAGAAATATCGAAAAAGATATCAAATTGAGTTAGATCGCTTTAAAAACTTCAGAAATAAAAAAGCCGCTCATAGTCAGTATGAGGTTAGCATAGATAATCTTCCTTCGTTTGACGTTATGGAGAATTTATTTTATTTCGGAGCAGACTTCTACGCTCTTATATCTTCTTCGTTTATTGGAGTAGGCCCGCATGATCTTAATAGTCAAAGGTATGTTAAAACCTCTTTGAAAAAGGTTTTCCAAAAATTAGGAATTGAAGATATAAGAACCGATATGCAATGACGACTTGAGAACCTATCAGAAGTGAGACCAAAATTATTAGGAGACATGCATGGCCAAAATAACCCCCAAGCGCCGCCTAGCCATTGACAGCCCGGAAGGATTGAAAGAGTGGGCCCAGCTCTGGTTGGAACAGGTAAAACCCTATGCGAAGTGGCTCGTATTGGCGCTTGTGGTGCTCGCCGTGGGCCTGGGCGCCTGGCTGATTAGCGCCAGGATGCAGGCGGGCCGGGACGAAAAGGCCGCCGCGGCCTTAGCCCAGGTGACCCCCAAGATCGAGCTCAATATCCCGGCTGCGACCGCGGCCGCTGACCTGGAAAAATTCATCAAGGAATATCCCGGCACCCCCGCAGCCCGGGAAGCGCAACTCCTGCGCGCTAATCTGCTTTACCAGCTCAAGCAGTACCGCGAGGCTGCCAAGGCCTATGAGTCGCTGTTGGACAGCCGCGACCCGGCCTGGAATAACCTGATTGTTGAAAGTCTCAGTTATTGCTACGAAGGCCTGGGCGATAACAAAAAGGCGGCCGAGGTGCTGAAGCCCATTGTGGACCAGGCCTATGGCCCCATGAAGACTGAGGTTATTCACCGGCTGGCCCTGCTCTATGACCTGGCCAAAGAACCCCGGGAGGCCGCAATCTACTGGCGCAAGCTCTTGGAAAAGCCCCCAGACGCCACCATGGCCGCGTTTATCCAGGAGAAACTGGCCGCGGACGAGGCCGCAGCCAAGAAGTAGCGGGCACGGTTTCCTTACCGGGTGGCGAGCCGGGCCTTGACCATATCGATATTAAATCTGATCAGGGGCAGGAGCTCCGTGTCCCCGTAAACTTCCTGCAGGGGGCGAAAGGCCAGGCAGATACCGTCCATGGCGCACACCTGGTTGACCCTGATTTTATACCCTTGAGCCCGGGGGAGGGCCTGTTTCAGGTATTTCAGGGCCTCCTGGTAGTTGCGCTTTTTGACCTCAATGGCCCCGAGATTATTCATGGCCAGAGGATTGCCTGGGTCCTGTTGCAGAATCTCTTGGTAAAGTGCCTGGGCCTGGGCCAGTTTGCCGGCCTCCAATAAGTCGTAGCTCTCCACCATCTTCTTGGAGAGGGTGGCGTCATCCTGGGTCCAGGCCGGTCCGGTGAGGGCCGGTGCCAGCGCTGCCGCCAGAAAGACTACCTGCCAAAATTTCGGTTTCATGCCTACTCCTTGCCGAGATAATCCCCCAAAAGTTGCCGGCTGTGTTCGTCTTCGTGGCAATAGACACAGAGATTTTCCCAATTGGAGCCGTCCAGGGGATTATTGAGGTGATTCCCGTCCTTGTGATGCACGGTTAAGAGCTGCCGGTTTCTCTGGGTGAATTCCCGGCCGCACTTGGCGCAAACCATCCCGTGAATCTTCAGGGAGCGCTCCCGATAGTTGACTGGCGGTTTCATGTCGCTTCATCCTCAATATCTTAATTGTACTAAAGTTGTTTCTTCTTCCCCCTCACCTTAGCCTCGCAAGGGAAGGGAAATAGAAGGAAAGAACTTTTGGCAAGCGAGTTGCGCTTGGGCGTCATCGCCCGTCCCCTCAAC
Organism: Desulfobacca acetoxidans; assembly: GCA_022736495.1. The sequence goes on along the minus strand of DZCR01000092.1, from coordinate 10,084 downwards.
CCGTTGACTTTATCATGAGGCTGTCGCCCGGTTAACCCCAACTATGGCCTCTGCGATTCGTCCGCAGTGTAAGACTCCACCAGACTCTGGACGGTGAGAGACTGCCAGCCGGAGGGGCAGGAGGCCTCCACCAGAGGCTGCAAGAGCTGCACCAGGCGAGGCTCGGCGGCCAGAGCCGTGTCCAGGGCGTCGCTCCGGGACACCCGCAGGCAATCCAGCACTTCCTTGACGGTGACCTGGTCCAGGGGCAGGTTGGGGAGAAACCGGGGGGATGACTTGGAGCGGTCCGGGGTTACCTCCACCACCAAATTGCACTTCTGGAGCGCCCGGGTAACCTGCTGGGGCAGGTTGTTGTGCCGGGGTAGAATCTGGCTCAGTTCGTCCAGGGACAAAGGGGGCTGCCGCCGCCAGAACCGGGCCCCGATGCTCACCAAAGCGGCCAGACAGAGGTATTCGTCCACCGGTTCTGGCGGGGTTGGGTGGCGCCGTTCCTCGGTAAGGCAATCCAGGTTCTGGTGGGCGAAGGCGATTTCGGTGCCGAACAACAGGATCATCCAGCACCAAAACAGCCAGATAAACAGGAAGAGGAGATTATACAGGGCCCCATAAATGGCGTTGTAGTAGGCGGCGCCGCCTTGAATGGCGGTAAAGATCCATTGGGCCACCTGCCAGACCGTGCCCCCGACAACACCCCCCAGCACGGCGGACCAGAAATTGACCCTGGTGTTGACCATAACCAGGTAGATGAAGATAAAGGCAAACCACAGCAGGCCCAGGGAGACCAGCCACCGGGTGGCGGTAAAGAAGATGGCCGGCATGATGCCGGACAAAAACTGGATGACGTGCTGAATCCCTAAAAAGGAGGTGGATAACGTCAGGGCCGCGGCCATCAGGATGGGGAAGATCAGGAAGATGCTCAGGTAATCGCTGACCTTGCGGCTCCAGGGGCGGGTCCGGGAGATATGCCAGGTCTTGTTGAAGGCCTTCTCCACGTTGGTCATGACGATCACCAGGTCCATGAGCAGCGCCACCACCCCGAAAACCCCCAGAGAGGTCACCCGGGTGGATTCGATATATTGCAGGATCTCGGTGGCGAATTCCCGAGACCCCGGCGCCAGGTGCTCCAGTGTGTAAGTGGCGATCAGGCGCGGGACGCCGATGGCTTGCAAGATGGCAAAGAGCAGGGCGAACAGCGGGATGAAGCCTAAAATGGTGGCATAGGCCAGCGACGAGGAACGCACCAGGGATTGGTTGCGAATGAGGCCGCGACCTGCCAGGACCGGGACCCGCAGACATTTCAAGGCCAGGAGTTCCCACGGCCCGCGGCCCTCATCCTGCCAGAGGCGCTGCCGGAAAAAATCCTGAAACTCGGTTACCAAGTTGCCCAATGGCTATCCTGTCCCGATTCCCCGTTAATGGGTAAGAGAAAAGACCGCGGGATCGTTCTGCTTCAAATCCACAGTTACGGCCTTGCCGGTGTTTTTGCCGAACTGGTTAAAATCCGCCACGAGCAAATAGTTGAGCACCAACCGGAGGTCCGAGGAGGCGCCGAGGCTCTTGGCTTCCCCCACCCACACGGGGCGCGACGTCTTGTCAGCCCGGTAGGCGGGGCCATCCACCACATTGATCAAGAGCCAGCGGTCATACGTGGTGGTGGTGGCGGACGGCGCATAGGTCACCCAAGGCCCGCTCATGGAGTACCAGCCGGGGCCGCCGAACCCCACCCCCCAGCCCCAGCCGTAATCCGGCGTGACCACGGTGACGTTGCGCGGCTCCCCCATGCCGTAGCTGAAGAACAGGTAATAATCGGCCTTATCGAATTTAGTGGTGACGGGATGGCCTCGCACCTCCAGGAGCCGGGTAATTTTACCCCTGATTTCCTGCTCCAACAGAGGATTTTTGGCCTCTTTATTTTCCATGACAAAAAAGGTGCCCCCGGGCTTGATCTCCCCGGTGGTGCCGGGACTGGTGTAGCCGTTGACTTTGACGCTATAATAATTAGCGCAGCCTAACAGACCGCAGCCGATCACGGCGATCGCCAGGAAACGCATGACCCTGCCCACCATGGTGTTACCCTCCTTTGGTTTGAAGCGCGTGCCTCCCATCCGGGCTTGTCTTTTTTAGCCGTACAAGAACGCGCGTGCTCATCCGCAACAGAACTCCGGGAGATAAATTTTGCTTACCAGGCTATCCAGTTTCCGCTGGATCTCCTTCAGGGGCGGCAGGACCGGCACCGGCGGCACCTCCTCGTCGGTCAACTGCCGGCGCTTGAAGCGCATACGGGTAGAGAGCTCTTCCCGCTCCGGGGCGAACAGGCCTCCGGACATGGATTCATCCCGGCCGCCGTCCAAGGCCTCGATCTGGGCCGCAATCAGACCGAAATCATAGGAGAGATTAAACTTGTTGATGTCTTCGTTGAGGAGTTTGAGATGCGTCTGGATCTTGGCGTAGGCCTCGCTGAGCTTAACACTTTCCTGCTGCAGGCGCTCATATAGGTCAAAAATCTGGTTGCGGAAGCGGCGGTAAGCGGTGAGGCCGCGGGGGCGGCAATCTCTGCACAGGTCCGCCTGCTCCCGGGACGGGAGGGCGCAGTACTCCGGATAAAACGGCCAGGCCTCGATTTTCAAAACGTCCATCAGCAGGGCGCAGGCTTCCTTGGAGCCCAAGGCGTGGTACAGGGCCATGAAGCGCTTGCGCAATATGTCCAGGTCCTTGGCGTAGCCCTGGACTTCTTGGTGCAGGGCTTCCGTATCCTCTTCCAGGTAGACCCGGTCGGCAAAATAATTGTCGACGATTTCTTTCTTGATGTGGAATTTTAACGCGTCCAGGGTCCTATCGACGTCGTCCATCTCGGCCCTCTTTGGCCCAACCCCACAAAGCTGCGGCGATGGCGGGGTCGAACCTCGTTATTCCTCGGATTCCGCCTTCACCGGCGCTGGCGGCCCGCTGTCGCCGATACCCAGTTCGACGAGGGTAAATTCCAATTCCCGCCGGTCTTCCATCTCTAAGGTCACGGTTTCCCGGATAAAATTGTAGCGGATGATCTTGCCTTCCCCCTCGGGGGCCTGGAGGCGTTTGCCCACCTTGGGCAGAGATTTCCTGAGCTCCTGGTAGGAGGAGTATTCGTAGGTGAGGCAGCACATCAGGCGGCCGCAGATGCCGGAGATTTTGTTGGGGTTGAGGCTGAGCTGTTGTTCTTTGGCCATGCGCACGCTTACCGGCTCGAAATCCCGGAGAAAGTGGGCGCAGCACAGGCCCCGCCCGCAGATGCCCAGACCACCCACCATCTTGGCCCGGTGGCGCACCCCGATCTGGCGCAATTCGATGCGGGTGCGGAATTCCTGGACCAGGTCCTTGACCAGCTCCCGAAAGTCCACCCGCCCGGGGGCGGTGAAATAGAAAATGATCTTGGAGGCGTCGAACAGACATTCCACCTTTACCAGGTAAATAGGCAGCCGGTGGCTCTCCACCCGTTTCTGGCAAAATTCCAGGGCCCGCTGTTCCAGCAGCCGGTTATGCTCTTCCTGGTTCAGGTCTTCGGAAGTGGCCAGCCGCACCACGGCCTTCATCTGGGACGAAGACATCTGGGGATCGACGTCAGTATAGACGCCCACGACGGTGCCCAGCTTCAGGCCGGTTTCATGTTCTACCACCACGCGGTCTTGGGCTTTGAGGGTGAGAGGCCCCGGGTCCGCCAGGCAGCATTGGTTGCCGGGGCCAAGGCAAATCTTCGCGAGGGTCATGACAGTCCCCTTGGCGCTGCCAGCTTGAAGCCCAGGATATCCAGGGTCAATTCCGGGTTGAGATTGGCCTGGAACTGGCGCTGGGCCTGACTTAAGGCCGTCAAATGGGCTAACCAGGTTTTAGGCGTGCCCGCGGCCTGCTCGCGCGCCAGCGCCGGCAGGAGGTCCTGGTGGGCGTAAAGATCGCTGGAGGCCTGAAAATGGGAGAGTAACAAGTCCCGGTACCAGAGTTGCGCCAGTAAAAGAAAATTATCCAGGTCGGCCCGATTTTTGGCCAGACGTTGGGCCCATTCCAGGGCTACCGCAGCCGAACCTTGCTGCAGGCGGCCCAAATCCGCCAGGACCTGGTCCCGCTGTTTGACCAGTTCCTCCGGGTCCAGGACCAGGGCACGGCCCAGGGAACCGCCGCTTAACGCGGCCACCAGGGCCGCCTGGGACCGGGGCAGGCCCCGCCGGCTTTCCAGTTCCCGGATGATCAGGGCCGTCGGCAGCGGGGCAAAGGCCAGCTTGTGGCACCGTGAAACGATAGTGGGCAAGAGATCCGCTTCCCCTCGGGCCGTGAGCACCAAGAGATGCCGGGCCGGGGGCTCCTCCAGGGTTTTGAGCAAAGCGTTGGCCGCAGCGTCATTTAAGGCGCTCAAGGCCTCCGCGGGCTTGATCAGCACCACCCGCCAGCCGCCCCCCAGGGGCGGATAATCCGTCCGGCGGCGCAGTTCCCGAATCTGGTCAATATTGATCTGGGCCTTGCCCTCTTCCGGGCTGATCACCAAAAAGTCGGGATGGGTGCCAGCAGACAGGCGCTTACACGATGGACAGACCCCGCAGGCATCGCCATCTGCCGCAGGGGCCGCGCAGTTCAAGGCCGCGGCCAGGGCCCGGGCCGTGGTGGCCTTACCCACGCCGTCGGGCCCCAGGAACAGGTAGGCGTGCGACAGCCGCCCCGCGCCCATGGCGGCCTTGAGATGCGATACGACCCAATCCTGCCCCAGAATATCCCGGAAAAACTTTAGGCCGGATTCCGGCGGCGATGCCGGGGTGATGATCGTTTGGTCTTTCTTGGGTGATGCCATCTATTTTAATCTTCTCGTTCCCAAGCTGTGCTTGAAAAACGGTCAGGTTCTCTAGGGTGCGTCCTACGCACTATTTTCGTGAGGATAGAATACGTCGCTTCAAAACCGTTTTTCTGTCATCCTGAACGAAGTGAAGGATCTCAACTTTTTGAAAAAACCAGATTCTTCGCTTCGCTCAGAATGACACCTGATAAGACATGACCTGGCACCAATCCCTGCTTCACTCCCACTCAATCGTACTGGGCGGCTTTGACGAGATATCCAGCACCACCCGGTTGACCCGTTTTACTTCGTTGATGATGCGGTTGGCCAGCCGGGCCAGAAAATCGTGGGGCAAGCGGCTCCAGTCCGCGGTCATGGCGTCGGCGGAATCGACAATACGGAGCGCAATGACGGACTCATAGGTGCGTTCATCCCCCATCACCCCCACGGTGCGCACCGGCAAGAGCACTGCAAAGGCCTGCCAGACCCGGCGATAAAAGCCCGAAGCCAGCATCTCTTCCTGCACGATGGCGTCGGCATCGCGTAGGACTTCAAGCTTGTCCGGGGTGACATCCCCCAGGATGCGGATGGCCAGCCCCGGCCCGGGGAAAGGGTGGCGCCACACCAGGGACTCCGGCAAGCCCAACTCCGTCCCCACTTCCCGCACTTCGTCCTTGAAGAGTTCCCGGAGCGGTTCCAACAGTTTCAAGGGCATCACCGTGGGCAGCCCGCCCACGTTGTGGTGGGTTTTGATAGTGGCTGATGGTCCCTTGAAGGAGACGCTTTCGATGACGTCAGGGTACAGCGTGCCTTGGGCCAGGTATTTCACCCCGCCCAGCTTTTGGGCTTCCGCCGCAAAAATGCGGATGAACTCGTGACCGATGCGGCGGCGCTTCTCCTCCGGGTCGGTGACCCCCTGAAGTTTATTCAAAAAATCCACGGTAGCGTCTACATACACCAGGTTCAGGTGATGATGCTCCCGAAAAAGGTGAAAGACTTCCTCGGCTTCGCCTTTTCGCAACAGACCGTTATTCACAAAGACGCAGGTCAACCGGTCCCCGATGGCCCGGTGCACCAAGACCGCGGTGACCGAGGAATCGACGCCCCCGGACAGGGCGCAAATCACTCTGGTGTCGCCCACCTGCTCCCGGATGCTTTGGGTGGCGGCTTCGATGAAGGAGGCCATGGTCCACAGGGGTTTTAAGCCGCAGATACGGAAGAGGAAGTTGCTGAGAATCTCTGTACCCCGGGGCGTATGGTGCACTTCAGGATGGAACTGCACCCCATAAAGCCGCCGGGAGGTGTCCCGGATGGCCCCGGTGGGACAGGAATCACTGTATCCGATGACCTCGAAACCCGGCGCCAGGCGATCCACCCGGTCACCGTGGCTCATCCAGACCTGCTCCTCACGGTTCAGCCCATAAAACAGATCGTCGAAATTGGTGATGGTAAAGGTTGTGTGGCCGTACTCCCGGGAGGCCGCCGGGGCCACCTCGCCGCCCAACAGATGATTGAGGAGCTGGATGCCGTAACAGATTCCCAACACCGGCACCCCCAGATTGAAAAGATCCGGGTCCACGCTGGGAGCATCCCGGTCATAGACGCTACGGGGGCCACCCGACAGGATGATGGCCCGGGGCACAAATTCCTTAATGCTCGGAAGCGGCATGATGTAAGGATGGATTTCGCAGTACACTTTGAGTTCCCGCACCCGCCGGGCAATGAGTTGGGTGTACTGGGAGCCGAAATCCAGGATGAGCACTTTTTCTTGATGGGGATCGAGCATCGCCTTCCAAATCCGGGAAAGCCAGACCCCGCCCGCTGACGCCGGCGGCCCTGGATTAACCCCTAAATATAATTTATTCAATTAATTATAGCGGCCGAAGGCTTAAAAAGCAAAGGTTCTGTAGGGAGGGGGAGGTTAAAAGAGAAAGCGAACCATAGGCCATTATATCCGCTGTATTTGCACTCTGTCTTGAAATACATCAAAAGAAGCCCAGCACTCAGTCGCTAATGCTGTGCCTTTTGGCGGGAATCCGGCCTGAATAACCCTTTTCCCTTTCTGCTGAACAAATTGCACGGCAGGAATAAGGTCTGCATCTAAACTTGCAAGCACTGCGACATCATAGGCATCTTGCCAAGCCAGGGTAATCATGTCTGTCACAATGCGCGTGTCTACCCCTTTTTCTATCGTGGCAACGATTTGAACCTTACACCCTTCATGTGGGCAATGTGTGATAAGTTGATGGCAGGTTGGGCAACGAGGTAGAGACCTCTGTGACCGTTTGATGCACTGTGCAATGATTCCAGGTTGTCTGTTGATGAAATTCATCATCCAATTATAAAATTTGGTTCCCTCTGTTTTAGCATCGTACGAGGAATATAAGTGACAAGCTCCATATTCTATCTGATCCACTCCCAAAATTATCCTGCTTTTTTCCGCAAACCATCTGCCCAATTGAACCCAATCGACAGAAAAACGAAAATCAGGCAAGTTTCGTACGGAAGCCTCTCTTTCGTTGAGGGTTAACTGGAAATTCCAGTAATCGACAAAAACCCGGATGACTGGGAAATTTCGGGCCGGTGCTGTTGTCATATAATCCCTCCTGAATTCATCCCCCTACAAACAATACAGGGAGCGCCGTTTTGCGGCAGCTCCCCGGGGTTTCCATAATCGACAAAGTTACCCTGTCACTTCGAGGGACAGGCTTCACCGATGGGCTTCAATAAATATATGGTAATGAGTCAGTTTTACTCTGTCAAGTGAATAATCGGTTAAAAATGAGAAAAACTGAAAAAAATTTGCTTGACTGATTTGTCACTTGATAATGTATCTCGCTATAATCATTTTGTCAATTGCACTTTGTGAGAATGACAACTTTCCGCGAATTTTTCTAATTTGCTCCCATTCTTCCAGTGCACGCTAATCCGACTTAAACCATTGCAAAAATTCTGCCAGATAGCATTTGAAACCTCATCCTTAAAGGAATGCAGCTTACTTCCTGAACGGCCAGCATAATCCAAGGCTAAATCCACATGCCAAACTTCCAGGATGGTTATAAACCTTATCGGTTTTTCTGACCAGTAAGGTTAATAATTTTGACATAAAATTCCAAAAACTGAACACCATCGTGGGGCGGATGAGAAACATAGAAACGTAAGGTGTTCAATGCGACCCTATATGGACCTCACAACCCCAACGGCGCCAGGTAGCGGGTTTTGATTTCGTCCTGGAGCCATTGGTCTGAGGCTGCTTCCGAAGAATCCAGCAAGGCATTGAGGCCCCTCGCGGTCTCCCGCAGGCGGTCCAGGGCTTGCTGGCGCGCTTCTTCCATCGCGTTCCAGTCCGCGGTGGCCATAAATTTGTGAAAGGCCGGCTCTAATTCCGGCAAGAGCGCCGACAAAAGGCCCGGGCGCCAGGCCAGCATCACCGCCAAAGAAGCCAGGTTTTGGGCGCCGATGATGTAGGCCAGACGGCCCCATTCGTTGACATCGGCCAGGGCGTCTTTCAGGGTCCGGACGAAAAGCTCAACTCGGGTCTGGGGAAAGCGTGCCAGCACCGCATGGAATACGGTTTTCAGGCTGGGCTCCAGGGCTTCGCCGGTTTCGTGGCGAATGACCGCTTCCAACTCCCCCGCTAAAAAGGCCTGGAACTGTTCCTGGTAGGCCTCGGGGTCCCGGACCAACTCCTTCAGGCGGAGATTATGAGCCTTCAAAGCGAGTTGCAGGTAGGCATTGCCCTGCTGGGTGGGGTCGGACAGCCGGTCCCAGAGGTAGAAGGCCAAAGCCTGGCGGCGGGCATAGATCAGGGTTCCTTGGCACAATCCCGGGGAGGCGTCCAGATCCCGGGCCAGCTCCGGCCCCAGGACCAGGATGGTCAAGTCGCCAACGTGGCGCTCCTCCAAAAGTTCCCCCAGGAAGAAGGTGGGGGTCAGGCCCCGGCTGAGGCCCGCGCCATAGGCCAGTCTTTGGGGAATGAGATAGGCATTGAGGGTTTCCACCGCAAAGGGGTCGATGGCCGCGTCATCCCAGACCAGGTCCCGCCAGGACGCCTCTTCCAGGTCATCCCAGGTGGACTCCCGCCGGGCGATCCATGGAAGCACCGCTTCCACTTCGGGCTCCTGCCAGGGGGCCAAGCCGTGCTCCCACTTGTAGAGCTGGCGCAGACGCAAGAGCATCCCGCACAGGGAGAAATGCCCGGACTGCCCGGCGCTGGCAATATCGCAGTTCCAGCGCACCTCTGGAATCAGGGTGGCGGGGATCATGGGACTAAATTCTTTCGGAGGCTGCTGCAGGACTCTATTTCTGGCGTCCATGTGTTAGGGCTTCTTTTTTTCTGGCCCGAGGCGTATCAGCACGGAGAGCTTTTGCGCCAGTTTTGGGTCCAACTTCTGCACCGACTGAAATTCCTGGGCCGCAGCCTGGGCGTCACCTTTCCTGGCATAATAGAGACACAGGGCGTAATGGGCCTGGGGATCGTTGGGGGCCAGGCGCGCCGCTTCCCTCAGGGCTTTCCCGGCCTTATCCAGGGCTCCCAGGTTGAGGTAAGCCAACCCCAGGTTCACGTGCGCCTTGGCCATCTGGGGTTGCCGCCGGATGGCTTCGGCAAACTGGACCCGGGCTTGCTGGTCCCGCCCCAGCCTGCCATAGGCCAGACCCAGATTATAATGGGCTTCGGCGCTATCCGGGTGGAGCCGTATGGCCTCCTGGAAGACGTCCCGGGCATCCTGCCAGCGCCCCATTTTAATGTAGGCGACTCCCAGATTCTCATGGGCCAAACCCCACTGGGGCTGCAGGCGGATGGCCTCCTGAAAGGCCTTGACGGCTTCGGGATACTGGTTCAGGCGAGCATAAGCCAGACCCATCTGGAGATCAGCTTGGGCATAATTGGGTTGAATACGGAGGGCTGCGCGGTAGGCTGCGATGGCTTCTTCAAACTTGTCGTTTTGGGCCAATCGTTCGCCTTTTTGAAACTGCAGCAGAGCCTTGGGGGCGATCGTCTCTTCCTTTTGTTCGTATTGAACCTGAGCCAGGGCCGCAAGCGCCCCCCAGATGAGCAGAATTATCAGACAGATGGCGATCCGAGCGTACTTTCCGGTCATGCCGTCAGCTCCCGGAGCGCAAGCAGAGCAAAATTTTTCATAATCTTCCTCTCAGGGCAGAGCAAGCCGCTTTCGTACAAAGCGGAAAAAGGAAAAACTCTGCCGCAGAGAATTTATCATAGATAAAATATTTTTGCCTATTGACTCTGCTCAGCTGTTTTTGCCATAAGTTCATTTCGAGTAATAG
>DZCR01000091.1 GCA_022736495.1 Desulfobacca acetoxidans | reverse complement strand
CAACCGGACATTTCAGGCGCTATGAAAACCGGACATCTGTATGTGCTATTGACACAAACCGGAGAGGCTACCTTGACAAATTGATTTGCCTAAGCTATAAATATACCAACTGGTCGGTATTTAATGCCATGAGGCTTGGGGATGTCAACCAAAGGTGATCTAACCCGTCAAAATATCATTGAAAAATCGATGCAGCTCTTTTCGGTGAAGGGTTACTTCAATACCTCCATTGATAGCATCGTGAAGGTCACTGGTCTGACCAAGGGAGGGCTTTACGGCCACTTTCACAATAAGCAGGAAATCTGGTATGCAGTCTATGATGAATGTGTCAAGCTTTGGAAGAGCATCGTTTTACAGGGGGTGAGGGATATCCCTGACCCCCTGGCCCGGATTGAAAAGGTCATCGAGAACAGCTTGAAAAACTACCTGGGGGCCGGGGTTTTTGAAGGAGGGTGTTTTTTGTGCAATGCCCTGGTGGACCTCGCCGGGCAGTCCCCCACCATGAGCAACCACGTGCTGAAAGGCTTCCAAGGCTTTGGGAAATTGTTGCGTCTGTGGCTGGAAGAAGCCGAGCAGCAAGGAATGTTGCAGGATGGTTTAAAGCTCGATGAAATTGCCCATTTCATCGTGATCTCACTGAATGGCGCGGCCCCCCTGTATGCCGCCAGCAAAGATCCTGCCGTTTGGCGGCAAACTCTGGCCCAACTATATTTCTACCTTGAGAGCCTAAAAAAACCGCATATTGCTAACTCATTAATAATAAAGGAGAGTGCGTGATGGATTATACCAACGTGCTGGTGGAGAAACGGGATCAAATCGGCTTCATTACTCTCAATCGCCCGCAAGCGATGAACACCTTTAACGTGCCCTTTGCCCGGGAGCTCAATGATGCCCTCTGGGACCTGGAAAAGGACCCCGAGGTCCGGGTGGTGGTGATCGACGCCAATGGCAAGCATTTTTCCACCGGCATTTCCCTGGACGAATTCAAGGGGAAATCGAGCCGGGAGTACCGCGAGTTTATTTGCTTGATGGACGAGCACAATCACACCATCGCCAAGATGAAAAAACCGGTGATTGCCTCGGTTAAAGGCTATGCCCTGGCCAACGGCGCCGGTCTGTCCTTTGCCTGCGATCTGACGGTGGCCGCGGAGGACGCCAAATTCGGCACCACGGCCATCAATGTCGGCCTGGTTTGTCTGGGACCGGCAGCGCCGCTGGCCCGGAACGTCGGCCTCAAAAAGGCCCTGGAAATGGTGCTCACCGGCGATATTATTTCCGCCGCAGAGGCCCAAAGGCTGGGATTGGTCAACAAGGTGGTGCCGCCGGATAAACTGGAGGAAGCCACTCTGGAGTTGGCCGTCAAACTGGCCGCCAAAAGCCCATTGGCCCTGCAGGCCGGCAAAGCCAGCATCTACGGTATGCAAAATGTGCCTTACAACCAGGCCCTGGATATGTTGAGCGATCGGTTTGCGGCCCTGTGCAGCACGGAAGATGCGGAGGAAGGGGTCAAGGCGTTTCTGGAGAAGCGGCCACCGGTGTGGAAGGAGCGCTAATTACCCCCGCACCGGCCGGGCCGTTTCTGCAAGCGCAGGAGGTAAAAACGATGAGCGTCGAAGCATTGATGGCCAGGCATGGATTTAATCTCTCGGCCAGCTGTGCCGGGAAAGCCTCATTTACGAAATGGATAAAATACAACGGCAAACGCGCCTATATTACCGTCAAGGACGCAAGCGGGGACAGCTTTCCCACTGCCCTGGATGAGCCCGTGCGGGTGACCACCCATGATCTCAGGTCCGGGGACGCACTCGAGGCTCCCCTGGATTTCGGCTCACTTAGCTCTTATTTGGTCTCACACCAGGAGTGAGGCGCAGCCGTTCACACCCAGGATTTCCAACAGGTCATTCTGAGCGCCGCGCCCAGGATGGCCTGTTTTTTTGTAAATGGGGTTCTGTAGTTCTGGGAATCTTGGCGCATCTCCTTGCCAAAAGGGGCTGGCAAATGCTACTTTTATAAGTGGTCAGCGGTCGCCTAGCAGCAAAACCAATCTTGCGTCTAGGCCAGATATCATCTTTCTTTATGGCCGCCACCGGAACCAATCTCAACAATTGCATAGGAATAATAATGGCATCTGACGATTCACGTGAGACCGGGAAATCCCAAGCGCCTCCGTTAAAGCGCATCTTAAGCGGCATGCGCCCCACCGGTAAAATGCATCTGGGCAACTATTACGGGGCCCTGTACAATTGGATGCGCCTCCAGGAAGATTACCAGTGCTTCTACTTTGTGGCCGACTGGCATGCCCTGACCACAGAATATGACACCCCTGACTCCATCAGCGGCTACATCCCGGAAATGGTGACGGATTGGCTGAGCGTCGGCCTGGACCCGGAAAAATCCACCATCTTCGTGCAGTCGGCCATCCCGGAGCATTGCGAACTCTATCTGATCTTCGGCATGTTCACCCCGGTGCCCTGGCTGGAGCGCAACCCCACCTACAAGGACCAGATGGAGCAGTTGGCCCACAAGGACCTGGCCACCTATGGCTTTTTGGGCTATCCCGTGCTCCAGGCCGCGGATATTTTGATGTACAGGGCCGACGGGGTGCCGGTGGGAGTGGACCAGGTGCCCCACGTAGAGATGACCCGGGAGATCGCCCGGCGGTTCAACCACCTCTACCGGCCCATTTTCCCGGAACCGGAGGCCCTGCTCACGGAAATCCCGAAGCTCACCGGCACCGACGGCCGCAAGATGAGTAAGAGCTACGGCAACTGCATCTACCTGAGCGACCCGCCCGAGGTGATGGCCAAGAAAATTCGCCAGATGACCACCGATACCCAGCGCCCCTATAAGAAAGACCCCGGCGAACCGGACCGCTGCCTGGCCTTTCCCTTTCACCGGCTCAATCTGCCCAAGGCGCGGCTTGACGAAATCACCACGGAATGCCGGGCAGCCAACCTGGGCTGCGTGGATTGCAAGAAGATGCTGGCCGAGGCCTTGCTGGAAAATCTGGCTCCCATCCAGGAGCGGCGCCGCTATTACGAGGCCCATCCGGACGAGGTCCTGGACATCATGCACCATGGCAACGACCGGGCCCGGCAGCAGGCCCGCCAGACCATGGCCGCCGTGCGGGAGGCGGTGGGGTTTAGCCAGAAATTTCAGCTAAGTTAAGGGAAGGACCGGGGACGAGGGTCCCCCGCCCTTAGCCCCCTCCCCCAAAAACACTATGCCACAAGAGCGCTTACAAAAATTTCTCGCCCGGGCCGGGGTGGCTTCCCGGCGCAGTGCGGAGGAGATTATCCGGGCCGGCCGCGTGGCGGTGAACGGCCAGGTGGTCACGGAGATGGGGGTCAAGGTCGACCCTGACCGGGATGAGGTCACGGTGGATGGACGCACCGTCAAGGTAGAGGCCGCGCTCGTGACCGTCATGCTCCACAAGCCTTATGGGTATGTGTGCACCACCCGCGACCCCGAGGGGCGGCGGGTGGTCACGGAATTGTTGGGTCAGAGGGCGGACCGGCTCTATCCCGTGGGGCGCCTGGACTATGACGCCACCGGCCTGCTTCTCCTCACCAACGACGGCGAACTGGCCCACCGCCTGACTCATCCCAGCTTTCTCGTGCCCCGCACCTATCGCGTGACAGTCACCGGGGAGGTAAGTCGCGAAACTTTGCGGCAATTGGCCGCGGGAGTGGAGCTGGACGGCCGCACCGTTTACCCGGAAGTGGGGGTGACCAAGCGGGAGCCGGAAAAAACCGTCTTGGAAATCACCGTGCATGAAGGGCGCTACCATCTGATCAAACGCCTGATGGAGCAGGTGGGGCACCCGGTGCTGAAATTGAAGCGCATCGCCTTCGGGCCGTTGCGGTTGGAGGGCTTGGCCCGGGGGACCTTTCGGGAACTCACCGGGAGGGAAGTGCAGGCCTTAAAGGCAGGGGTGGATTTGCCGTGAATCCGGAGGAAAAACCGTTAGAACCGGAGCTGACCCCGGAGCCCTACTGGGGACCGGAGTTTATGCCGCCCGCCCCGGCTTCTCGGCCCCCTCGGCTCTGGCTGCACGGGGTGTTGTTCCTGGCCACGCTGGTCACTACCATTACCGCCGGAGCCCTCCAGCAGGGGGTCAATCCCCTGGAAACCCCCGGCCTGCTCTATAAAGGCATCCCGTTTTCCCTCACCCTGCTGTTGATCCTGGGCACCCACGAAATGGGCCATTACCTGGTATCCCGGAAGCATCGACTGGACGTGACGCTGCCCTACTTCATCCCGGCGCCGCCCATCCCCTTCATCATCGGCACCTTTGGGGCCTTCATCCGCATCCGCTCCCCCATCAGGGACAAGCGGGCTTTGCTGGATGTAGGCTGCGCCGGGCCGTTGGCCGGGGTCCTGATCTCCATTCCCGTCATCCTGATAGGGCTGAAATTGTCCACCGTCACTGCTATGGGCGGACGGGAAGGGTTGGTCCTGGGGGAACCCCTGTTATTCAAGCTGCTGAGCTGGCTGGCCCTGGGCCGCCTGACGCCCAGCGATAATGTTATCCTGCACCCCGTGGCTTTTGCCGGCTGGATCGGCCTTCTGGTGACGGCCCTCAACCTGATGCCGGTGGGGCAGCTAGACGGCGGGCACGTGACCTACGCCCTGTTCCCCGCTTACCACAAGTATATCTCCCTGGGCGTCATCGGGCTTTTGGTCGTCTGCGGGGTAGTATTCTGGCAGGGTTGGCTCATGTGGGCCGTGCTCCTGACTTTCCTGGGCTGGCGCCACCCGCCGCCCTATTTCTACTGGCTACCCCTGGACCGGCGCCGCCGGGTCCTGGGAGTCATCACCATCGTGGTGTTCATCCTCACGTTTTCACCGGCACCCTTTGTTCTGAACTAACGGGAGTTGGCGGCACGGCAGGCAGGAAGCACCTCAAGAGCGGTGGTTTTAAGGTAGGCAGTCATGGTTGATATGCACGACATAGCCGCGTACAAATTTTGCCCCCAATGCGGCGGCCGGCTGGAGAAACGCCTCATCAAGCCCCAGGAGCCCCGGCGCCTGGTGTGCACCGCCTGCGGCTTCATCTTTTATATTGACCCGAAGTTTTCGGTCATCGCAGTGATCCCCCTGGCTGAGGGCGTGGTCATGGTGCGCCGGGCCATTGAGCCGGGCTACGGTCTTTGGGTGGTGCCCGGGGGATTTGTGGACCTGGGGGAAGTGGTGGAGGAGGCCGTGGTCCGGGAGACTCAGGAGGAGACCACCCTGACTGTGCGGCCCTTGCGTTTGCTCAATATCTATTCCTATCCGGACCACCGCACCATCATCGCGGCCTACTTGACGGAGTATGTGTCCGGGGAGCTCACCGCCGGGGATGAAACCCTGGAGGCCCGGGTGTTCAAGCTCTCGGAGATTCCCTGGCCCCAGATCGCTTTTTCTTCCACCAAAGAGGTGCTCCGGGAGTATATTGCCCAATGCCGCGGCATTGATTGCCGCTAAATCAGCAGGTGGGTGCGTCCTCCGCACCATTTCTTACTGGGAGGGAAATATGGACTCATTACGCCAGCAGCTTTTGGAACTCCTCCGGGAAAAATCCTTCCGGTACAGCCCTGATAAGCCGTTCAAGCTGGTGAGCAGCCGGGAAAGTCCTTACTATATCGATTGCCGGCCCACCACCCACAATGCTCAGGGCCTGGCCCTCGTAGGGGAAGTGTTTTTCGACCTGATCCGGGACCTGAAAGTGGAGGCCATCGGCGGTCTCACCATGGGAGCGGACCCCATCGCCCACGCCACCGCCCTGACCAGCTTTTTGAAGGGGCAGCCCGTCAACGCCTTTTCGGTGCGCCACCGGCCCAAGGAGCACGGCACCGGAGGCCTGCTGGTGGGGGATGTGGAACCCGGGGACCGGGCGGTGATCGTGGAAGACGTGGTGACCACCGGCGGCTCCGCCTTGCGGGCCGTCGCCGCGGCCCGGGATTTCGGCCTCAAGGTGGTCAAGGTGCTCATCCTGGTGGACCGGGAAGAGGGAGGCAAGGAGGCCGTGGCCCAGGAAGTCTCCGACGTGGAGGCGGTATTCACGATTTCGGAATTACAATAAGGTCGCAATGATGGCATCATCTGAGCCCCTCAATGCCATCACGGGGAATTTCGATTGCCTCACCGCCGCTCCTGCCGATATCTGGAAAGAGCGGCATCATTTTTTTAACTGGAAAAGGGCGAAGAGCACATCTTTGCAATGGCAGCCTTGATCTGGCAGGCTCGCCAGCCGAAATCGGTGAGTCCGGCCACGCCTGCCTTGAGATATTCTGCGTCATAAGGGTCGCGCAACAGGTCCACCACCAGCTCTTTGGCGGCAGCTTGGATCGCCTCCAGCAGTTCTTTATTGGCGGGATAGAGGTGCGCGTCAAAGCAGAAAAGGATGGTCAGGTCTGAGTGCTTTGCCAGGGTCACCGCCTGGTGAATTTCTGCTTCGGTCGGCTCGAAGGAAACAAGGTGAATCTCGGGAGCAAGACCAAATTTCTGAAACTCATTCCGCACAAACTCTTTCTCATCTAATACTGCTTTTTCAATCATGACCTTGGCATCGAGCCGGGAAAATTGGGGAAAGATAACCCCGATGCTTTTTGCGCCCCTCTTGAGCGGCAGTAATTTTCTCTCATCTTGCAGAACCACCACGGACTCGCGGCAGATTTTTGCCGCCAGGCCGGCGCCTGCCGGTTCGGCGGCGGGCTCTCCCTGGGCAAATCTTTGTACTCTCTTTAACTTCAATCTCTTGATCCGGGCGGCGCTCATCTCCAGTTCTTCCAGGGACAGGTGCTTACGCCTGTAGGCCTCCAGAAGTTTTTCGTAAACTTCCTGCTGGGCCTGGGGGGTATGACAGACCAGCAGCAGATCATGTCCCGCCTTCGCCGCTAAAATCCCCGCCTCCCCGATGGGGCAGAGTTCCTTCACCGCCCCCATCTCCAGATCGTCGCTGGTGATGACTCCCTGGAAACCGAGCTCACGTCTCAGGTAATCGTAAATAATTCTTCGGGAAAATGTGGCGATCATCTTCGGATAGGGATCAAGTTTGGGATAGTAGGGATGCGAAGACATCACCAGATCAATCCCGATATCAATTGCTTTAACGAAAGGTTTAAGATGCACCGCTTCCATCTCGTGCCAGGTGGAGTTGATGACCGGCAACCCCAGATGGGCATCCACCGGGGCATGACCCTTGCCGGGAAAATGTTTGGCGCAGGCTGAGAGTCCGCCCTGTTGCATGGCGGCGATCCGGGCCGCGCCCATCTGCGCCACCATTCGCCAATCTCGGCCATAAGACCGTATCCCGATATTCGGGCTGTAAGCCTCGGTCAAAACATCCAGCACCGGCGCCAGATTCACATCCAGCCCCAGCCTTCTCAGTTCTTGCGCCTCAATCTCCCCCTGCTGCCGGGCATAGTCGAAGTTGCCGGCGGTCCCCAGCGCCAGGTTGTCCGGGAACACGGTAATGCCGTCCCTGAACATGATGACCCGCCCGCCTTCATGGTCTGCGGTCACCAGCAGTCTCCGGCCCAGAGCCTCTTCCAGATCGGTAATCAACTTTTTGATCTGTGGGGGTGTATCAAAATTTCTCCGGTAGAGAATCAGCCCGCCCGCCTGCAGTTCCTGAAAATGGCGGACAATCTCCGGAGTGATCTTGGTCCCGGGAATGCCGATGACCAGCCGTTCGCCCACTAACTCTTCTAATTTCATGGTGCAATCATTTTAACCATGCAAATAATTTTTCGATACGATACTTTGATTCTTTATGGAAATCCAGACCTTTTTTTCCGGCGGCAGCAGTCTAACCTGGCAGGATTACTCTGTTCTTTTCCTGCTGCTCGTGCTGTTGTTCTTTGTGGGCATTTACTCGGGCAGAGAAGAAAAATCCACGAACGACTTTTTCCTGGGAGGGAGAAAAATCCCCTGGTGGGCGGCTTGCCTGTCCTTTGTTGCCACCGAAATCAGCGCCGTAACCCTCATCGCGGTTCCCGCGGTCGCTTATATGGAAAACTGGGAATATGCCCAGTTTTTTATTGGCTCTTTTCTGGCCCGAGTCGTCATCGCCTTTCTATTTATCCCGGCTTTTTACCGATTTAATTGCACCTCCATCTATGAATTTTTACGGTATCGCTTCGGACCGGAAACCCAAATCGCCGGCTCGATCCTGTTTTTCATCACGCGCCTGCTGGCTTCCGGCGTCCGGCTCATGGTCGCCTGCCTGGCGGTGAGCATCCTCGTCGGCTGGTCCATCATGCCGACTATCCTGCTCTTTTCCGTCATCTGCATACTCTATATTGCCTGGGGCGGGATCAAGGCGGTAGTGTATACCAATGTCGTGCAAGCCTTGACCTTCACGGTTGCGGGGGTGGTCGCCATCATTTTTCTGCTCACGCACATTGACGGCGGCGCCGCGGCCGTAGTCGCCCTTGCCGGCGGCGCGGGAAAACTGCAAATCTTCAATTGGGGCCCGGCTCTCTCGGAGGCCGGACTGCCGGCATTTTTGCAGAGCCTGTTTACGGACCCCAATCTCTTCGTGCTGGCGGCCTTAAACGGGTTTTTTGGCTCGATGGCGGCCTTTGGGACGGATCAGGAGATCATGCAGAGACTGCTGACCGTGGAAACCAGAAAGGCCAGCCAGAAAACCATGCTGTTAACCCCTATCGGCAGTTTTCTGGTGATGATGATCTTCCTGTTTATCGGCGCTTGCCTGTATGCCTTCTACGCTCAGCATCCCGGGCTGCCCCTGCCGGTCAAATTGGACAAAATTTTCCCGCATTTTATCGGGCAGACCATGCCCCCCCTGATGCGGGGGCTGATGCTTGCGGCCATTGTCATGGCGAGCATTGACTCGCCCTTGGGGTCCCTGACTTCCTCATTTGTCACGGACATCTATCGCCCGGTGATCTTCAAGTCGGGCACCGAACGCCATTATCTGTTAATTTCCAGAGTCTGTGTGGTCGTTTTCGGCATTATTCTGGCGTTCATCGCCTACTTCTTCAGCCATTTTGAAAAATTCCTCTGGCTCGCCTTTAAAATCGGCGGGGTCACCTACGGCTCTTTACTGGGAGTGTTTCTCCTGGGGCTCCTGACCCGAAGGCGCGGCAACCGGGTCAATGTCGTGGCCATGGCTCTGTCCGCCCTGGGCATGCTGGTTCTGTTGATTCTTTCCGAGAAGAACATCGTGCCGCTGGGCTGGACCTGGCTTTTGCTGATGGGCACCTTTCTGACTTTTGCCACCGGTTGGCTTTTTGGCAAAAAAGCCGAGAGCGCCGCCGGCCTCTCCCCTAAAAACTGATCCGCGCGCTGCTCATGGGCGCCGGTCACCTAACGGACGCCAACCGCACGCCCGCGCCGCGTGGCTGGCGCCTGAGCAGCCCAACCCGCCCGCAACCGCCATTTCAGGCAATTTTTGGCGCCATTCAGGATGACCGCGCCGGCTTCAAAACTCCACGGTCTCGGCGTTGATCTGCAGTTGGGCTCCGCCCCCGCGGCCCGGCGGCAGATTTACCATTCCGGTCACGGTGATGGGTTTATCTATGGGGGTGGAGCTGAGGGCTTGGACCAATTTGGGGTCCGGCAGGTTGCCGAATAAGACCTCCACCATGCCCTGGGGCGACTTGAGGATGAGGGACTTATGATGCATCATGATCGGCCCCACCGCCCCCTTGACCGTGACCCGGGTGCCCAAGTAGCGGTCTTTGTCGGCCAAAAGCTGGCCCACGGTCAGGGGTTCCGGGCCCGGCGCTGGACTCGGTGCGGCTGACGGCGCCGGCCCCGCCGGGGGCGACTGCTTCAACAGCTCGAAAATGGCCTGCTGCCCGCCCTGAAGTTGATTGAGTTTTTCTTGTATGGCGGTTACCTGGGCCTTCAGCGCCTGAATCTCCTTGCGGAGTTCCTCTTCTTTTTGGCTCGCAGGCGCACAGGCAGCCAAAAACCACAGCGCCATCAGCAGGGCGATGAGGCGCTGCCCGCCCCGGCGCGCCGCTGGCTGCGGCCGATCTTGATTTCTAGCCATAAGGACCACCTCGAAAGAATTGGACTCCGGCTGTCCCCCCGGGTCCGGGCTGCACCAGGCGGCAGGGCCCTGATGCGGCCTTGGAGCAGTTTAAGGGATAAACCCTGCGGGGGCAACAGCTAAATGCGGCCGCTCCCAAACACTCATATTTGCACTGATTGATAATTCTTTGAGCGAAGCCTTGTGCCCCTGATTCACCTCAGGATCGATAGAGAAAACCTTGGGCCCGCGCTCTTGTTTCGAGAGGTCCCCGGACAGGCGTGGCCTGAAAATTTCGTTCCCAAGCCGAAGCTTGGGAACGAATAAAATTGCCTATTTCTTTTCTGGAGCGGGCGTTGCCGGGGCGGGTTGGGCTGGGCCAGGCTTGGCCGCAGGGGCCTGGGCCGCAGGTTCTTTCTGAGCTGCGGGTTCCTGTTTTACAGGCACCTTGGTTTGAGCCTCTTTCGCAGGGGCAGTTGTTGCGGCCGCGGGTTTCTGTGCCTTGGCAGGTTCCTCCTGCTTGCCGCAGGACCCCACCAGGAGCAACGCCAGACAGCTTATTCCCAAAAGCACCACTAACCGTTTCATGAGTACTCCTCCTTGGATTTTTATCCGGGGCCGGGATTTCAAACCGGAGAACCGGTGCCCCGAGCCTCCGGGGTGATTGCCGCTTAATTGCGTCGCGGCGCAGTCAAGCCAGGATTTATTCCCCCCATATCAGGTCATCGCGGATCCAGCCGATCTTTTCATTCTCCAGGTAATATCCCACCTGCACCCAATCGTTTTTTTCGCCGAAGATTTTATAAATTTCGCCCTGGGAAGCCTTCGTGACCACGGGATGATTCAGGCCAGGCCCCTTTCTGATGTTGACCTCGCCCATTACTACTCCAGTTTTGGTTTTAGAAATCATGCCCTTGTTTACCCAACCGGCCTGATGTTTCCAGTCAGTAAAATAGACCCAGTTCTTCTGCTGTTTTTCTATTTCAACGGGATAACCCCGAGAGGCCTGGAAAAGCACCTCGGAGTTTAAATTGGGCTCGGAACGCACGTTCACCCGCTCTTTGCCGATGCTCCCCATGGTAGAAGCTGAAACCGGACAGGCCAGAAACAAAACGGCTGGCATCACTAACCATAAATATTTTCTCATGACGTATTCCTCCTCCTTCTGACTTAAAGGTTATTTCCTCCCTTAAGGTTAATAAGAGTCACGTTCTTCACTAAAAATGAATGGCGCGGTTGAGATTTACTTGGTTGCCGGGTAACAACAGAACAACGCCAAGGCAGGGGATGAGCACGGGCCGCAGGATCGCGAGCGGCGGAGTTCCGTTCTTCCCCCGAACGGGCAGATGCATTATAACCAGCCTATAGAAAACTGACGGGCCTTGTCAACCCCTGAAAACGAGAAAAACCGGGTCAAAGGAATTTACCTCAGGGCGGAAGCCGGTTACAATGGACCGACGCGGCTGCTCGAAAGGAGAAATACACATGGCCCGGATATTGATCACCGGCGGGGCGGGGTTCATCGGCTCCCATCTGGTGGAATACCTGCTACGCCAGGATCACGAGATTCTCTGCCTGGATAATTATTTCACCGGCTCCAAGGCCAACCTCCTCCACCTGCGGGACCATCCCCGCCTGGAGATGATCCGTCACGATGTGGTGAACGCCATCATGTTGGAGATGGACCAGATCTACCACCTGGCCTGCCCGGCCTCGCCGGTACACTACCAATACAACCCGGTCAAAACCATCAAGACCAACGTGCTGGGGACCTTGAACATGCTGGGGCTGGCGAAACGGGTCAAGGCCCGGATGCTTCTGGCCTCCACCTCCGAGGTCTATGGCGACCCCCAGGTTCACCCCCAGACGGAGGGGTATTGGGGCAACGTGAACCCCATCGGGATCCGCAGCTGCTACGACGAAGGCAAACGGGTGGCCGAGACCCTGGTGATGGACTATCACCGCCAGAACCGGGTGGACACCCGCATCGCCCGTATTTTTAATACCTTTGGCCCCCGCATGGCCCTTAATGACGGCCGGGTGATCAGCAATTTCATCGTCCAGGCGCTCACCGGCCAGGACATTACCATATATGGCGAAGGACAGCAGACCCGGTCCTTCTGCTATGTGTCCGACCTGGTGGAAGGACTGGTGCGGCTGATGAATGCCGACGGCGTCTCCGATCCGGTCAACCTGGGCAACCCGGGGGAGTTCACCATCATGGAGGTGGCCCAAAAGGTCCTGGGCCTGATCAACACGTCATCAAGCCTCATCCATCGGCCCCTGCCCCCGGATGATCCGGGGCGGCGGCGGCCGGACATCTCCCGGGCCCGGGAGTTGCTGGGCTGGCAGCCCACCGTGCCCCTGGAGGCCGGCCTCAAGGAGACCATTCCTTATTTTGCGGCAAGACTCAAGCAGGAGAACGCAGCCGCAGTGGCTGCCCTTAATTTCTAGCCTGATCCTCCTGGTAAGCTGCGGTTTCGGGCTCGGCGCCTGCGAAGGCAAACCTGCGGGTCCGCCCGCCGCCGCCCTGGTGGTGCAGGTCATTGACGGGGACACCCTGGTCCTGGCCGGGGGCGCCAGGGTGCGGGTCCTGGGTATCGACGCCCCGGAGATGGAGCGGGACGGCCAGCCCGCGGATTTTCTGGCCCATAAGGCCAAAGCGGCCCTCACCGGCCTCACCGTCAACCGGCAGGTGAGTCTGGAGTACGACCGGCTGCGCTACGATCACTACGGCCGGCTCCTGGCTTATCTTTCCCTCCCGGACCACACCCTGGTGAACGCCGAACTGGTGCGGCAAGGCCTGGCCCGGGTCTATATCATCGCCCCGAATCTGGGTCACCGGGAAGACCTGCTCGCGGCCCAACGGGAAGCCATCGAGGCCCGGCGGGGCATCTGGCAAAACCTGCTGCAACAGGATGAACCTTATTACCTGGGGAACAAAAACACCTTACGCCTGCACCGGCCCCAGTGCCCCTTGGCCGCCAAAATGGCCCGGGCCAACCAGGTGCGCTTTACCTCCCTGAAAGACGCCTACCTCCAGGGCTACAGCCCCTGCCGGAGCTGCAAGCCGTAAAGGCGCGGGACGAGGGTGGGGGAGGGGGCTAAGGGCACCGGCCCTTACCCCCTCCCCCAGGCCCCC
>DZCR01000090.1 GCA_022736495.1 Desulfobacca acetoxidans | reverse complement strand
TGGCCTCAACAGACTATGACTTAAAAAAACAATATGATTTCAAGTCCATCACCATCAACAGAGAATATGAAGCCAATCTGCCCATGGTGGCCTGTGAAAGCGGCAAGATCCAGCAGGTCCTTCTCAATATCCTGAGTAACGGGGCCCATGCCATGCTGGAAAACGAAACCGCATCCAAGCCGGTTTTCATCTTGAGATTAAAGGCTGAAAAAAAGCCCCCCATGTTGAGGATTGAAATTGAGGATAACGGACCCGGCATGAATGAAGAGGTCCGGAAAAGAATTTTTGAGCCTTTCTTTACCACCAAACCGGTGGGTGTCGGAACCGGTCTCGGGTTATCGGTTTCATATTTTATCATTGCGGAACACCACGGCGGAACCATGGATGTGGTGTCGGAACCGGGCAGGGGGACAACCTTTATTATCCGCCTGCCCCTGGAAAGAAAGGGGCCGGCACAAGGGGCCTAGGATTTTTTATCCCGCGCCAGTCTCCGGATCTCCGGAAAAAACCGGATGAGCCCGCCTTCCTTTATCAGGGCTTCATGATGCCTGAACATGGCCGTATCCCACATATTCAGAAAAGATTTCATGGGCTCTGGAACCTTATCCTTATCCCGGTAAAAAACCCCCTGCTGGACGATGTCTGCCCGGCTCATCCCCCTGTCCAGACTGTGAAGGATTTTTTCTTCCCGTTCCATGATCCGGCGGATACAGCTCAAAAAGGCGGTGTGAACTTCTTTTTGGATCATGCCGCCGTGGCTGGTCAGGACAAGACCCACCTCCAGGCCGTCCAGCCTTAAAAGGGATTCCACTATTTTTTTGATATCGCAGTCTGCCCAGCCGTACCAGGGGCCGAAGCGGTCCATGCCTAGATCACCGGAAAAAAGGATTTTTTCATCGGGAAAATAAAAAGAACTATGGGCCGGGGAATGGCCGGGGGTTTCCAGAACCACCATTTCAGGCGCAAGGTCGTGAAATGAGGTTTTCTCCGTATACCCCTCATAGACCGTGAGGGGCCTGTAGCCGAGGCTGTTCACCACAAAGTCCTTCCATTCTTCACCCATGCCCAGGGGCCCGGCCGTGTGGTCAATAATAAAATCAAGGGAGGTCAGATAGGGTTCTTCCCTTTCCGGGATCAGGACCCGGGCAGAAGAATGGCCGGCCACATGCCGGGTCCATGCGGAATGGTCCAGGTGGTAGTGGGTGATGACGGCGGCGTCCGGTTTTTCCCGTTCAAGGATCCCTGGGGTTTCTGCTGCGCTCAGGTTCATATCAATGAAGATCTTTCCCTTTGATCGGACCATGATCCCGGCGCAGGATGAAAATCCGGCCATGGAATCGGGTTCCACATAGGTGATTCTGTCGGTGACGGCTGTCTGTTTCACTGGGGATGATCCTCGGCCGGGGTTTTTGCATATTCCTCCAGAGCCTGTGAAAGCACCTGCCGGGAGTCTTCAATCACCTTGGACCGCCATGCCTCGGACGAGGGGTACCAACATTCAAGAAATCCTGATTCTACCCGGATCTCATCTCCCCGTGTTTTATAACCGTAATGGGCGCCCTGGTTTTCCACCACCACATGGTGCAGGGCCTTGATGGCCCCCATGAAGGTATGGGTATCCAGGGTTCCGAACTCAAAGGTCATGGAAAGGCAGGATTTTTCCGGAAGGATCTGTTCCAGATAAGAGGCAAAATCCCCTGTGCCCGTATGAGGATCATCGCTTTTGCCCCAGTAAATCCGCAGGCCCGGAAAAATATTTTCAATCCCGGCCTTTTTCTTTGGATCACTCAGGGGAGTGGAAACCAGATGCAGGGTCCCGTTTTCGCCATAACCCGTGTGCAGGTCAATGCCGAGCACCCGTTTATACCTTTGTGCAACCTCTTGGATCAAGGGGGTGATAAGGGCAATGGCGGGTTCCGGTTCCCGGCCCCCATAATAAATCCCTTTTTCATACCGGTGCTGGCCTTGGGGCATTGACTCTCCCAGGTCCCCTCTGGGATACCGGAGGATCTTTTCTGCCGCAGTCAACTGAAAGAAAAAATTACCGAAACTCGTGAGGCTGACCTTCCGCTTCGGGTTTAAATAGGAATTCAGATGGGTGTATTCATGGTTTTCAGATAAATAAAATCCGGCTTCTGCTGAACAGTTCCGGTTCAAGTCCACATTGTTTCCCGTCACTCGCCGGTTATTTTTAAAGCCAAAAGGGTTGACCGCATGGAGGATGAGAAGGCCCATATCCTCCAGGCCGATTTCCTGGACAACTTCCCTTAAAAACATCTGCTGAACCGCACTGCCGGCATAGCCCTCAATTCCATGCACGCCTGATACCAGGATAAACAGGCGTTCAAATGATTTTTGAGCCGGGATATAGCAATAATCCATATGCAAATCCGGATCAGCCCGGTTTTCAACGGCAAGGCCGGATATCTCAACCCCCGCGTAAAGGTCTTTCTGCTTCACGGCGGCATCCAGAAAACTTTTCCGGCAGTCCATATAGGTACCCTGAAAATAGGTTCGGTTCTCCGGGTTTATGGTCTGGGTAATGGCCCCGGGGCTGTATGTATGAAACTGATAGGTAGTCCCTCCGGCCACACAGGCCAGGACCGAAAGAAAGCCGATCCCTATGTTTCTTATGGCTTTTTTCATTTTACTCCTGCCCATATCAGTTGAACAGAACCTCTTTTTGGTTTAAAAACAATTTGCCCTCCCTTGTTTCCGCCCCATGGACAAGATGATCCTTTTCCAGGAGGAAAAGGCCGGTGGGCATTCCGGGATACAGCGGGGATAAAAGCATCCGGTCGGCCGGATCAAGGATTTTCGGAAGGCGGATGCGGGATTTCAGGGAGAGATAGGACAAGACTTTTGACGGGTCCATCATGATGGAGAGGACCCCGGCAAGGGGCAGGTCATTTTCAAACCTTATCCTTGCATCGGCCTCCATATCCCCTTCCGGCATCCGGGCGCGGAGCCCGGAAACCTCTATCTCCAGACCTTGTTTCAACAGTTTTTCACAGATCCCGACCCATTCAAATCCCTTATCGGCCGCCTGTCTTTCCATGGCCCGCCGGACGGTATGGGCATCCTGCAGGATCAACGGCCCCGAGGTGATTATATCTATGAGTCCTTCCTGTAAAAATCCCATAAGGTCTTCATACCCCCCGGCATCCATTTGACGGATATGAAATGCGGCAACGATATTTTTTATTTCATCGGCCCCGGACTGAAACGAGTCCAGGCGACCTTGGGTTTTAATGGACACAGATGCCTTTTCAGGGTGATATAAGAGTTCATAATCAAAGGCTGCCTTTGAAACCGTTGTTTTCCCCGGACCGGAAGATTGAAATTTCTCTAGAAAAAAAGATGCCCTGCCCGCCCTTATATTCCCGGATACCCGTTCCAGGTCGGATTGCCAGGAAAACCCGTCAAGCTTAATTTTCCCCGGTATATCCATTCCTGCAAAATTTATTTCAGACACCCTGCGATCTTTTTTCCAATCCATGGACAGGATTGCCTGACCGGGCTTGACATCAACGGTTTGGCTGCCGTCCATAAACGAAACCGCATCAAGGGCAACCCTTGATTTCATATGGCCCCAAAAATTGATTTCGGTCTTAATGGTCAAGGGATTTTTTCCGTTCAGTTTCCCGTTAACAAGATCCAGGAACCATGAATTCTTCTCAAGGCTCGTGGATGTTGAAACCTTTGTTATCCCATGCCTGACCCGTTCAAGAAAAACCACTTCATGAATTCCCCCGATATTTTCCAGGGCTTTGGAAACCATTTTCCATTCAATTTCAGAAGAAAAAAGATGCCGGTCATATCCAAGGATTTCAAACAGGGGCCTTGATCCGGTCACCCTGGCCTCCTGGTGGATGTCCTCAAAAACCTTCCTCACCCGGCTTTCCATGATCATGCCGTTCAAAACCGGCACCCCGGCAATAGCAAAGACAATCACGAGCAAGACCAGACCCATCCCTTTTTTCATTCAACCGCCTTTCAACCGTATTATTATCCAGGACCCGATGCTGAACTGCCTATAACCAAACCCGTCCAAAGTCAAGGGGTTTTCCCGGACCCGGGACCATCGAATATTCACAAATACCGTCCCCGATTGGAGGCGGAACCCCTTGTTTTTTATATTTTCATTGACAAAAAAGGCTATCCTATTTATAAAACAGGCCTCTTGATAAAGGCTGAAAATGAATGCTTTCGAAAAGGATG
Organism: Desulfobacca acetoxidans; assembly: GCA_022736495.1. Next base: position 8,938 of record DZCR01000090.1, on the reverse strand, counting down.
TCAAATCGTGAAAAAATGGTTTATATGCTTATTGATCGCGGGCTTGATCACATCAAACGCCCTGGCGAAAGAAACCCGGAAACCTAAAAATACACCCCCGGCCCCGGCCAAAAAAGAACAGGCCGCACCCCCCCAGAGCGAGGCCCCGTTTCAGGCGCTGATCGTGATGGAAGCAAGCACGGGCAAGGTGCTGGAAGAAATAAACCCGCACCTGAAACATCCCCTGGCCAGCGTCACCAAGCTCATGACGGCCTGCATCGTCATGGAAAAACTGGAATCCGGAGCCTATCAGTTGACGGATAAGGTCACCGTATCTGCGGCTTCATCCAAAATGGGCGGCAGCCAGGTCTATCTGAAACAAGGGGAATCCTTTACCCTGGAAGAGCTGATGAAGGCCGTCATGGTTGCCTCCGGCAATGATGCCGCCCATGCCATTGCCGAACATATTGCCGGAACCCAGGAAGCCTTTGTGGAAGAAATGAATAAAAAGGCCAAGAGCATTGGCATGAATGATTCCGACTTTCACAGCGTTCACGGGCTGCCACCGTCGGAAGGTCAGATTGCAGATACCAGTTCCTGTCATGATCTGATGCTCCTTTCCAGAGAGCTGATGAAATATCCGAAGCTTCTTGAATGGACTGCCATCCAGACCGAACCCTTCAGGGAAGGCGCCTTTATCATGAACAACCACAATCGAATCCTCGGCAAGCTGTCCGGCGCGGACGGATTCAAAACCGGGTTTTATTCAAATGCAGGCTTTAATGTGGTGGCCACCGCCAAAAAAGAAGGGCTCAGACTCGTGGTTGCCGTCCTGGGAAGCCCCAGCGCCAGGATCAGGGATGGCGTTGCCATTGAAAAATTTAAAAAATACATGGCCAAATACAATATGGCGGCCCTGGCGCAAAAAGGCCAGGGCGTAGGGGAACCGGTCGCCTTACCCGACGGGGAGACCCAATCCTTTCAGGCCGTGGCCGCCTCTGATTTTTCCTATCCGGTTTTAAGGGAAAAACTGTCGGCCGTAAAAAAGGAAATCCACCTGCCCCGGGAACTAAAAGGCGGGGTGGAGGAAGGCCAGAAGATTGGAGATGTCGTGTTTATGCTGGAAAATGAAACCCTGGCCACCGTGGACCTGGTTGCCCCGGCCCGGATTCAAAAACTGGGACTTTTTAAACGGCTGCTCAGGCGGATCGGACTCTGATAAAGGCCCTCCATGAGGAATTCACCCGCCCGCAACCCGATTCCGTATCCCTATATGGCTTACAGTGATAAGCTCCGGATTAAACCCATTGTTAAAAATCTTACCGGCGATCCCCTGGTGGTGAGCCTTTCGCCCGGCTCACCCCTTTTTGGCTTTGTGGATATCCATGATCAGCGGGCGTTTCAAAACCTCCTGGATGAATGGATGAAAGATCATTACACGTTTGGCCTTGCCTCCTATTTGGAAAACAGGGAAACGGTCCTGTCTCGCTACCCCCAGATGAAGGAAGAAGAACGGTTTTTTCACCTGGGGCTGGATATTATCGTTCCCCTGGGAACTCCCCTTTGCGCCCCTTTGGATGCGCGCGTGGCATTCAGCGGATATGAAGCCGGGGACGGCAATTACGGGGCTCATATTCTTCTCATCCATGAAAGCCCTTATTTTGAACCGTTTTACAGTCTTTACGGCCACCTGAGCCGGGAAAAACTTCCGGTTGTCGGACAACAATTTGCCGCCGGGAAAGTCTTTGCCTTTATCGGGGACTTCCACGAGAACGGGAACTGGTTTTACCATACCCACCTCCAGATCATCACCCAAAAAGGCCTTGATAAAGGATATCTGTCCAAGGGATATTGCGCTGCCAAAGATCTTGCAGAAATGGACAGCCTCTGCCCGTCGCCCCTGCCTTTGTTCAAAATCCGGTAACCCCGCCGGAATCCTGTTCCTAATTACTTGACGATAGAAATTAGAAAAAAATCTTGACAATGGAAATCAGGTCATATAGGTGATGATTTGTGCCGTTAAACGAAACCGGGTTTTAATAGATGAAACCAAAAGGCAGAAAAAAAGAACCTTCTGAATCCCGTTATCAGGTCGAGGCCCTTTCCCGAGGTCTTGCGATCCTTGAATTATTTACCCGAGAAACACCGGCATTAAGCCTCAGCGAAGTTGTCTCCGCCCTTGAAATGAACAAGACCACGGCTTACCGCTTTCTTACCACACTGGAGGCCATGGGCTATCTGGAAAAAGAAGCTTCCACCCGGTGTTACCGCCCCTCTTTAAAAGTGCTTCAACTCGGTTTCAGGGCCATCAATCTGGATGTACGCCAGACGGCTCGGCCCTATCTGGAACGCCTGGCGCAGGAGATGCGCGAAACCGTCAGTTTGGGCGTATTAAGCGGAACCGACGTGATTTACATCGACCGGGTCCGGAACCGCTCCATTGTGGGCGTCGTCCTGGAGGTCGGCTCCCGCCTGCCCGCCCATACCGTAACCATCGGGAAGGTTCTTCTCGCGGATTATCCGCCAGATAAGATGGATGCCTTTTTTGAAAAAGCCGGGATGGAAGAATACGGGCCAAAGACCATCACCGATCGGGAAAAGTTTTTGGCCGAGCTGTCCCTGGCCCGTAAACAAGGATACGCCATTTGCGATGAAGAACTGGCGCCGGGTCTTTTGGCTGCCGGGGCGCCGATCCGGGATCACCGCGGAAAATCAATCGCCGGTATCAATGTGTCCGGATCAGTCAGCACCATCAGCCGGGAGCGGCTAAGAGCCGAGATTGCCCCAGCGGTTGTGGAAACAGCCCTCCGGATATCCCGGGCCGTGGGGTATGTGTCGGATGCTAAAATCGAAGGATAACCTTACGGACCGCTGATGAGCGGGCCTGAACGGTTTGAATTATTGCAGCAAGTGTCAATGGTTTGAGGTTGTTTAAAAAACAGAACTAATTTTAGGAGGTACAGAATGAATTTCAAAAAAGTGTCCGACATCAGTGAACCCATGTTTAAAAAAGGATTTTTGAAACTTATTGCCTTGTTTTGCGGAATTCTGATTCTCGGATCACCGGCAGCTCTTCTGGCTGAATCAAAACCCAAAATATCCATCGCCACCGGCGGCATGGGCGGGGTCTATTTCGTCATGGGCGGAGGCCTGGCCAGCCTTTTAACCAAATATGCCGATGTGGACGCAACCGCAGAAGTGACTGCGGCATCCGTGGATAACTGCAAGCTCCTGGGCGCAAAAAAAGCCGACATCGGTTTTGTTCTGGCCGATACGGGCTATGATGCCCTTAAGGGTTCGGGTGCGTTTAAAAATGCGATCCCGGTTCGGGTCCTTGCCGTGATTTACCCCAATAAAAACCATGTGGTCACCCTGGAAGGAAAGGGAATCACAAAGGTCTCCGACCTGAAGGGCAAAAGGGTGTCCACCGGCGCACCGGGAAGCGGCACCGAAGTGGTTGCCTTCAGAATCCTGGAGGCGGCGGGGATTGATCCCAAAAAGGATATCACCATGGACCGGCTGGGCGTGGCCGAGTCCGGAGGGGCTTTAAAAGATGGGAAGATTGATGCCTATGTCTGGTCGGGCGGTGTCCCCACGGCTGCGGTTCTGGACGTATCCGCATCTCCCGGAATAAAAATGGCCCTGCTTCCCCACGGTGATCTGGTCGATAAGATGAATGCAAAATACGGCAATATCTATTACCCGTCCAGCATCCCCAAAGAAGCTTACACTGGCCTCAGTGAAGATGTCATTGTCTCCACCGTACCCAATGTTCTGCTGTGCCACCAGGAGATGGATGAAAAAATGGCCTACGATGCGGTCAAAACCCTTTTTGACCACCTGCCCGAACTGATCGCCATTCATAAGGAGGCCACCAATATCACCCTCGAAACCGCCGCTTCAAGCACGTTTATCCCCTACCACAAAGGCGCTGCAAAGTATTTCGGCGAAAAGGGGCTGAAGGTTTTTGAATAGGACTGCAGCGGTGTTATGAATGTAATATTTTAACGATTCATTTGGGAATATTCTGGGAGGATGAAGATGACAAGCGATGAAAGGGAAGGCGGAAGTATCGGCGCGAGCCGGCTTTCGGAAGAGCAGGAAAAAAAGATAGAGCAACTGATTGAGGAAGAGGAGGGCGTCACCCGGAAAGTGTCGGGAGCCTGGAAAACCATCATCACCGGGCTGGCGGTATTGATGTCCCTTTTTGCCGTCTATACCTGTATCGTCCCGGTGACCACTCAGATACTGAGGGCCACCCATGTCGCCTTTCTGCTGGTTCTGTCTTTCCTGTACTATCCCATGGCCAGAAAATTCAGGGGAAAAATCACTGCCGTCGACCTGATTCTCGTCTTTCTCAGCATTGCCTGTATCGGTTATATGCTCATTGATTTTGATGAGTTTATCTACCGGGCCGTGACCCCTGAACCCTGGGACAAGATTTTCGGCGTCGTTTTCATCCTCCTGGTGCTGGAGGCCACGCGGAGAAGCTCCGGATGGGTTATGCCCGTTACCAGTATCCTTTTCCTGCTCTATGCCCATTACGGTCAGTTCCTTCCCGCCCCCTGGACCCACAGGGGGTATGATATCGACCGGATCATCGGCCATATGTACATGACCCTGGAAGGCATTCTTGGCGTGCCCATTGATGTCTCTTCCACGATTATCATCATGTTCTGCATTTTCGGAGGCTTCCTGACCGTGTCGGGCGCAGGTAAATTTTTTGTGGAATTCGCCTTCACCGCCATGGGCCGGAAGCCCACCGCCGCCGGCCGGTCCGTCATCGTCACCTCCTACCTCATGGCCATGGCTTCGGGTTCCGGGGTGGCCAATACTGTGGCCATAGGGTCCGTGGCCTATCCCATGCTCAAGAAATCAGGCTATGACCAGGACAATGCCGGCGGGTTTCTGGCCGCCGGCGGCATGGGGGCGGTAATTACGCCCCCTGTCATGGGGGCTGCAGCCTTCCTCATCGCCGAATTTCTGAAAATCAGCTATATGGATGTGGTTCTGCTGGGGACCATCCCTGCGGCCCTGTATTACTGGGGCCTTCTGCTCATGGTGGAACTGGACGCCAAAAAATTCGGGCTCAAGGCCGTTGAGGTCCAAAAGGACCATAGCCTGTGGCAGTTGACAAAGCTTTACGGCTATCATTTCCTTCCCCTGATCGCCATCGTCGTCTGCCTGATACGGGGCTTTACACCGCAAATAGCGGTTCTTGCAGCCATCATCACCTGCCTTCTGGGATCTTCCATCCGGAAGGAAACCCGCTTTACCCTTCCAAAACTGGTTCAGGCCCTGAGGGAAGGCTCCGTCACCGTTCTGAACGTGGCCGCCATCTGCGCCGCCGCCGGGATTATCGTCGGAACGGTGAGTTTGACGGGCCTCGGGCTCAAACTCTCCTCCATCATTATTGATTACGCCGGCGGAAGCCTGCTTTTGACGTCTATTTATGCCGGGCTGATCTGCTGGATCATCGGCCTTGCCGTTCCCATCACCGCCACCTATATCATCGCGGCGGTCATTGTGGCCCCGGCCTTAACCAATCTGGGGGTACCCGACTATGCCGCCCATATGTTCATTTTCTATTACGCTCTTCTCTCGGAAGTATCCCCTCCCACGGCCCTGTCACCCTTTGCTGCCGCCGCCATTACCGGCGGGAATCCTTACAAGACCACGATGATGGCATGGAAATACGCCATCACCGCCTTTCTGCTGCCGTTTATTTTCGTACTGGTTCCGGCCGGACGGGCCCTGCTGCTGCACTGGGAAGGCATTGGGATCGGGGCAGGAATCTGGACTATTGTCATGGCCTTCCTCGGCGTCGGTTTCCTGGCTTCCGGCTGTTCGGGCTGGCTGCTCCGGAAATCTTCCATCCTGGAGCGGGTCATCACCATTGTCGGCGCCCTAGCCTTTGTTTACCCCCATGTCCTTGGCGACACCATCGGATTTTTCTGTATCATCTTCGTGGTGGTTTCCCAAAAAATATTTAAGAAAAAAAATACGGATCTGGCAGAAAAATTTGTATAGCAGGCTCTTCCTGAGCCTTATGAAACCGATAACATAAAAAGAGACCTATTTTGATGACGGATTATTCTGAAATAGAAGACAAGCTCATGTCCCTGCCCCAGGCGATTCAACGCTTTGTCAAAAACGGGGCCCAGATCTCCCTCTGCGGCTTTACCATCACCCGGAACCCCATGGCCGCGATTTATGAAATCATCCGGCAGGGAATAAAGGACATTCATCTGGTCTGCCACTCCAACGGCCAGGGCCTGGATGTGCTCATCGGCGCCGGTTGCGTCAAACGCGTGGAGATTGCCTATGCCGGCAACGGACGGTATGCGCCCACCTGCTTTCGATTCAAAAGAGCAATCCAGAGCGGCCTGATCCAGTTTGAAGATTATTCCAATTATCAGATGAGCCTGCGCTTTCAGGCAGGCGCCCAGGGAATTCCGTTTATTCCGACAAAATCCGGGCTGGGCACGGACATTCTCCGGAAGGAAGGGTTTCCCCGGGAAATCCGTACGGAACGAAAGGTGGCATCCAAAAAATATGCGGTTATCCATAACCCTTTTAACGGGGAAAATGATGATGTCATCCTCCTGCCCGCCCTGAATCCCGATGTCATGCTTCTCCACGCCCAGTATGTCGGTGAGGATGGGACGGTCCGGATCAAAGGGCTGACCTTTGCCGATATCGAACAGGCCAAGGCGGCGGATACGGTGATTGTCACCTGCGAGGAAATTGTTTCCCGGTCCTTTATCCGGAGTGACCCGGACCAGAATTCCCTGCCCGGCTTTTTTGTGGACGCCGTTGTAAAAATCCCCCACGGGGCTCATCCGACATCCTGCTTTACCTTTTATGATTACGACCCCGGCCATTTGAACCTCTACAAACGGGCGGCCCAGGATGACGCGGCCTTTGAGAAATACCTCCGTGAATGGGTGTACGGCGTCTCCTCCCACGAGGAATACCTGGAAAAGGTGGGAAAGGAAACATTGTCAAAGATCAAAGCCGATAAGGTGCTGGGATATGCACCGGGCCTGGACCGGAAATAGGAGACGGATTCCCCATGAACAGAACTGCGGAAAAAACATATACGGAAAAAGAAATGATGACCATCAGCGCGGCCCGGTTTATCAAGGACCGCGACATTGTGTTTGCCGGGACCGGGGTTTCCATGCTGGCGGCAACGGCTGCAAAACGCATTTACGCACCCAAGGCCGTGGTTTTTTTTGAAACGGGGGGCATTGATCCGACCCTGGATGAGATTCCCATGGCCGTGGCCGACCCCCGGGTCATGAGCGGCACCTGCATCAATTCAGGGCTTATTGACGCCTTTTCCATCGTGGGCCACCGGAAATTTCACACCATTGCATTTCTGGGCGCGGCCCAGATCGACCCTTACGGAAATCTGAACACCACGGCCATCGGTGATTACCACAGGCCGACCACACGGTTTTCCGGCAGCGGCGGCGCCTGCGACGTGTCCTCCCTGGCCTCCGGGGTCATCACCTTCATGCAGCATGAAAAAAGAAGATTTGTCGAAAAACTGGATTACCTCACCAGCGTCGGCTGGTACCGGGGTGCTGATTCCCGGCAGGAACTGGGATTTAAGAGGGGCGGCCCCCTGGCCGTGGTCACGAATCTCGGTGTGATGAAATTTGATGATGAAACCCGAAAAATGTATGTCTCTGCCTGTTACCCAGGCGTCACACCGCAGGATATCATTGATAACACCGGTTTTTCCATTGATGTCTCCCGGGCATCCGAATCAGAACCGCCCACGGAAGCCGAACTCAGGATCCTCAGGGAAGAGGTGGATCCCCAGAGATTGATCCTGGGGTAGCGCCTCCGGATGATTCAAACCCCTGCCGGCGGTAACCGGTTTTGCATGACAAAGGATATTGATTTTTCAGGAAAAGACAGGTATGGGTAGGTGAATCTGTTTCAACAATATCCTGGAGCGGTGTATGCATCTTGAATGTCATAATCTGAACTTCACTTACCCTGACAGCGATGCGCCGGTGATCGACAACCTCTCCTTTTCAATGGAAAACCCAGGGTTTAATGCCGTGTTCGGGCCTTCCGGGGTTGGAAAAACATCCCTGGCAAAGATCATCGCCAAAATGGAGTCCGGTTTCAAAGGCGACATCATTACCCAGGGCCTGGACACCATCCTCTATTCCTATAACCTGGAAAGGCTTCCGGGCTGGTCCGGCACGGGCAACCACCTGGACAAGGTCACGCCGGAAGGGAAACAGGGGCTGAAAGACCGGCTCATCGACATCTTTGAATTAAAACCCATTCTGCGATCCAGATTTTCAAAGCTGTCCATGGGCCAGCAGAACCGGATCAACCTGGTTCGTTATCTTCTTCAGGACTTTGATCTTTTAATTATGGATGAAAGCCTGGCCAATGTGGATGAAAAACTGAGAGAAAGCATCATCCTGTCCGTCAAGGATCTTTTTGCTGATAAAATGTTCTTGTACATTTCCCACAATCTCATGGAAGTGTCCGGATTCTGCCGGGAAATCCTTGTCTTTGGCAAACCCTCCGGAAATAAGGGCTGTTCCATCATTCAGGGCCGGGATTACCAAAAAGGCTATCAGCCGGATAAACAAACCCTTGACCGGACCATGCTGGAGATCATGAATGCTGTTTAGGCGGATTTACCAGTTTCTGATCGTATATTTCATGGGCCTTGGGCTTTTGCTGCTGATCAAGGCTGTCTTATCCCTGTCCGACTATGTCATTCCGGGATTCGGGCTGATCCTGGAAACCTTTCACAATGTCTCGGGCGCCTATTTTTTTGATGTCATGAACACCATGTCCGTGACGGTGCTGGGCCAGGCCGTGTCCATTGCCCTGGCCTTCGGGGTGGGCATTGCCGGTCGCAGGTCCTCCTGGATGGGGTCCTTTATCAAGGTCACGGCCTATAATATCCAGGCCTATC
>DZCR01000089.1:7854-13244 GCA_022736495.1 Desulfobacca acetoxidans | reverse complement strand
TTTTTTTTGTGAGAGTGCTATGAGAAAAATGCTTGCGGTGCGCCGAAGTTGTTGTGTCGGAATGGCTCTTTTCTTCTTGAGCGCAGTCTTGCTCATGGGGTGTAAGAAAGACGAGCCGAAACCACCCAAACCGGTTCCTGAGGTGCAGGTGGTGACGGTGAAGGCCTCCAGTGTTCCGGCATCCTTTCCCTTTGTCGCCCAGACCTTGAGCTCCCATCAGGTGGAGATAGTGGCCAGGGTCAGCGGGTTTCTTGAGAAGATCCTGTACCACGAGGGCCGGAAAGTCCATGCCGGTGATGTCCTGTTCCAGATTGATGCCAAGCCCTTCGAGACCCAGGTCAAGGCCGCCAGCGCCGAGGTTGAGGTTCGAGAGTCCCAGTTATGGACGGCGCAGGCCAATTATAACCGGGTCAACCCCCTGGCGGCGCAGAAGGCCGCCAGCATGAGCGATCTCGACAACGCCAGCGGTCAGGTCAAGGCTGCCGAGGCGGCCCTGCACGGGGCCCGCGCGAACCTCGACAAGGCCCGCCTGGATCTGGGTTATACCACTATTAAATCGCCGGTTACCGGAGTGACCGGCAAGGCGATGGTTCAGGAGGGGACGTATGTGGCCGCAGGCTCGACTTCGGCCCGGTTGACTTATGTGGCGATTGTCGATCCGATCTGGGTGGAGTTCAGTGTCTCCCAGAATCAGATCGCCGACGTGCAGGATCAGGAAAAAAACGGGCTGCTGATCCTGCCTGCGGACAAGAAGTATCCAGTGGATCTGGAACTTGGTGATGGCGTCCGGTATTCCCATACCGGGCTTATCAATTTCGCCGACCCCTCCTTCAGCAAGGAGACCGGCACCTTTATGCTGCGAGCCGAAATCGCCAATCCGGACGGAGAGTTGCAGCCGGGCATGTTTGTCAAGGCCCTGCTGGGCGGGATGACCCGGCCCAAAGTCCTGGCCGTTCCGCAGAAGGCGGTGGTGCAGACTGCCAACGGCCATGTCGTCTATGTGGTGAATGATAAGGGGATGGCGGAGTTGCGCCCGGTCAGGGTGGGCGAATGGAGTGGTCAGGACTGGATCATCGATCACGGTCTGCAGGAGGGTGATCAGGTGATAGTGGCTGGATTCCAGAGGCTTGGGCCTGGGGGCATGCCGGTCAAAATTGTCGATTCCACCCCTCCTGTGTCTTCTGCGTCTTCTGGAGCAGCTCAGATCCCGCAAGCGTCTCCGTCAAAACAATAAGGAGGGCGCGATGGGAGGTTTTTTCATTGATCGTCCGGTCTTCGCGGCCGTTATCTCCATCATCATTACCCTGGCCGGGCTGGTCTGCATGGGGGTGACACCGGTTGCCCAATATCCTGATATTGCGCCGCCGACCGTGCAGGTGTCGGCCATGTATCCAGGGGCCACCGCCGAGGTTGTCGCCAATACCGTGGCCGCTCCCATAGAACAACAGGTCAACGGGGTGGACGGGATGAGTTATATGTCCTCCAACAGCACCTCTTCGGGAAATATGACCCTGACTGTCACCTTTGCCAGCGGCACAGATCCGAATATGGCCCAGGTGAATGTCCAGAACCGCGTCAATCAGGCGCAAGCCATGCTGCCTGATGTGGTGAGCAAGCAAGGGGTGACGGTGCAGACCCGTTCCCAGGCCTTCATGATGGTCATTACCATTTTTTCACCTGATGACCGCTATGATTCCGTGTATCTTGGCAACTATACGAACCTTTATATCCTTGATCCGATCAAGAGACTGCCGGGCGCCAATCTTTCGACCACCTTTCCCACCCCTGATGTGGCCATGCGTATCTGGCTGAATCCTGACCGGATGGCCCAGTTGGGGATTACAACGCAAGAGATCAGCACCGCCATTCAGCGGCAGAATAAGGCCTATGGCGTTGGTTCTATCGGCAAGTCGCCTTCCCCTGATGAGACCCAGCAGACCTTTGTGGTGACAACGCAAGGGATGCTGGCCACGCCCGCTGAGTTTGAGGACATCATTGTTCGCGCCGCTCAGGAAGGTTCGGCCATGGTGCGCCTCAAAGATGTGGGCGGGGCCGAACTGGGGGCCAAGGATTACTCCCTGGTCGCCCGGGTCAATGGCAAACAGGCCTCGACCATTATGGTCTATCAACAGCCGGGGGCCAATGCCCTGGAGACCTCGAAGCAGGTCAATGCGCTCCTCACGGAGCTGAAGAAGACTTTCCCCGAAGGTCTGGAGTATAAGGTGGTGCTTGATACCAGCACCTTTACCGCCGCATCCATCGAGAAGGTGATTCATACCTTCTTTGAGGCGGTACTCTTGGTGGTGCTGGTGGTCTTTCTGTTCCTGCAGAGTTTCCGGGCGACGATTATTCCGATCCTCGCTGTTCCCATTGCCATTATCGGCACCTATGTCGGCATCCTGGCCCTGGGTTTTTCCACCAATATGCTGACCCTGTTCGGGATGATCCTGGCCATTGGCCTGGTGGTTGATGACGCCATTATCGTGGTCGAGAATGTGGAACATAATATGGCCACCTACGGCATGACGCCGATTGAGGCGGCGAAGAAGGCGATGGAAGAACTCTCCGGGGCGCTCGTTGCGATTGTCCTGGTGCTGGGCTCGGTATTTCTTCCCATTGCCTTTCTCGGAGGAATGACCGGCACCCTTTACAAGCAGTTTGCCATCACTATCGCCATCTCCATGACCTTATCCGGCGTGGTGGCCTTGACCCTCTCTCCCGCCTTGGCAGCGAGGATTTTGAAGCCTGGTCATCAGGAGAAGAGGGGTTTCTTCAAGTGGTTTGAAAATGGATTTACCCGATTGACAAACGGGTATGTGGCCGGAGTCCGTTGGCTGATCAACCACAGAGTAGTTGGGGTTGCCCTTTTTGGCGGGGTTATTGTGGCGATTGTCATGCTTTTTAAGGTCGTCCCTGCCAGTTTTGTCCCGGCGGAAGATCAGGGCTATCTCTTTGCCGGCACAATCATGCCGGATGCGGCCAGCCTGCAACGAACCGGGAAGGTCAGCGACAAGGCCCTGGCTTTGCTTAAAGATAATCCCCATGTCGCCGACGTCGATCAGATTGACGGCTATAATCTGATTGACAGCACGATCAAAGACAATACCGCCACGATGTTTATCGCCCTGAAACCCTATGAGGAGCGGAAGGGTGAGGATGCCTCGGCCTTTTCCGTGCTGGGAGGGTTGGGGCGTAAGCTCGCCTCGATTCAGGAGGGCCTTGTTTTTCCCATTGCCCCGCCTTCTATTCCGGGACTGGGAACGACCGGCGGCTTTGAGTTTTATATCCAGAGCAAGGGGGGAGGCTCACCCCAGGAGTTGGAGAAGGTAGTCAAGGAGTTTATTGGCAAGTCCCGGGAGCAGAAGGAGTTGGCCGGGGTTTCCACTACCTTTTCCGCCAGCCAGCAGCAATTTTACCTCAATGTTGACCGGGCCCGCTCGGAATTGCTGGGGGTGCCGGTCTCTGCTGTTTATGAAACCCTGCAATCCTACTTTGGTTCTTCCTATGTGAGCCAATTCGTTCAGTCCGGGCGGTTGTGGCAGGTGATTATTCAGGCCCGGCCTGAGTATCGGGATGCACCGGCTGATCTGACTCAGATCTATGTTCAGTCGAACAAGGGCAGTATCGTCCCCCTGTCGGCCCTGGCCAAGGTGGATTATGTGGCGGGCGCCAATATCCTCCCTCGGTTCAACGGGTTTACGGCCGCCAAGTTGTCCGGCTCTCAGGCCCCGGGATTCAGTACGGGACAGGCGATTGCGGCGATGGAGCGGATCGCGGGCGAGGTGTTGCCCGAGGGGTATGACTTCTCATGGGCGGGACAGGCCTATGAGGAAAAAAAGGCCGGTGGCACTTCCTCTCTGGCCTTTATCTTTGGTCTGATCCTGGTCTTCCTGATCCTGGCCGCCCAGTATGAAAAGTGGTCGCTGCCGGTGGGTGTAGTGCTGTCGGTGCCCTTTGCCGTCTGCGGTGCCCTGTTGTTGACCTGGGTGATGAAGCTGGAAAATGATGTCTATTTTCAGGTGGGTCTGGTTACCCTGGTGGGCCTGTCTGCCAAGAATGCCATCCTTATTACCGAATTTGCCGCCGAGAATCTTCGTTCCGGGATGTCGGTGGTGGAATCGGCCGTGGAGGCGGCCCGTCTGCGCTTGCGGCCCATCGTCATGACCTCTCTGGCCTTTATCCTCGGCTGTGTGCCCATGGCCATTGCCACCGGGGCTGGCGCCAACAGCCTGCGGGCCATCGGCACCGGGGTTATCGGCGGGATGCTCGCTTCGACGATCGTCGCCTCTTTTTTTGTGCCGCTCTTCTTTGTCCTGCTCGAATCGGCCAGTACCATCTTCAGCCGCAAAAAGAGGTCAGCGGTAGCTGCCACCTCTGCCACTGTTTCCCCGTCCGGCACATCTCCACAGGGAGGAAAGAATAATGCGTAAGCCGTCGTTCAAAAAAAACTCATACTTTTTTAGCTTCACGGACGGCATAAGGGGCCGTAAAGAAATAGACAAAAGTACAAGTTATTTCTTAACGGCCCCTAAGATTCTGGCAGGTCTCATTCTCTTGCTGATAAGTTCCTGTACGGTGGGGCCGGATTATGTCCGGCCTCCCATCAGTACGCCTGCGCAATGGAATGCTGAATATAAGGCCGTCAGCGATCTGGCCAATATCCAATGGTGGCAACAGTTTGCTGATCCGGTGCTTGACGAGCTGATTACCAGTGCGGTGCAGAACAATCTTGATCTGCGTCTGGCTGCGGCGCGGGTGGATCAGTACCTGGGAGTGCTGGAAACGACCCGTTCTCAATATTTCCCACAGCTTGGAGCCGGGGCGCAGGCCGGCAGCGACCGCAGTAACGGGCAGACCATAGATCGGTATCAGGCGGCGCTCAACGTCAATTGGGAACTTGATCTCTGGGGCCGTGTCCGGCGGAGTTCCGAGGCGGCTCAGGCCCAGATCGCCGGCAGTGAGGCCGGTCGGCGGGCGGTGGTTATGACGGTGGTCAGCAGTGTGGCCAGTAATTATATCATCCTGCGGGGTCTGGATCAGCAGCTCGAAATTGCTAGAGAAACCGAAAAATCCTATGGGGAGAGCCTAAAACTCTTTCAGTTGCGCTTGAAGCATGGGGTGATTTCCCAGCTTGAACTCTCGCAGGTTGAATCCCAGTATGAATCCGCGCGTCAGGCCGTGCCGAGTTATGAGTCGTTGATTCGCCAGCAGGAAAATCTGCTCTCCCTGCTTTTGGGCCGCGCGCCTGGGCCGATTCCGCGGGGAAAGAGTCTGGGGCAGTTGACAAGTCCGGGAATCCCTGAAGGGCTACCCTCGCAGTTATTGACGAGGCGGCCTGATATTATCCAGGCCGAGCAGGCCCTGGTGGCCGCGAATGCCGGGATTGGGGT
>DZCR01000089.1:0-7754 GCA_022736495.1 Desulfobacca acetoxidans | reverse complement strand
TTGCAGTTTGAAGCGGGAACCGCCAGTTACCTGCCGGTGCTCGATGCGGATCGTTCCCTTTTTGCCAATAAACTGGCCCAGACCCAGCTCCAGTACACAGTGCTGGCAGCCAACATCAAGGCATTCAAGGCCATGGGCGGGGGCTGGATCACGGAGGCGGAGAAGCTGGCACAGAAGTGACAGTTTGAACCACAGATACACACAGATACACACGGATTATAACAGAACAAAGCTATCTGATACCCCATCGTACCCACGCTCCAGCACCGCATCGTACCCACGCTCCAGCGTGGGTATGTAGCCCTTGGACGCTCCAGCGTCCCGTATCATACACGCCGCTGGAGCGGCTCGGGCCATGGTTCCCACGCCGGAGCGTGGGAACCATGGCCCGAGAGCCATATAACACACAGCATCTGTGTCAATCTGTGTGCATCTGTGGTTCCTTTGTGTCCAACAATATAACCAGAACGAGGTGGAAAATGACAGAAGCCCTCTTGCAAGCGCCCAAACGTCTGTATCGCACCGCCCTGCCTGCTGTGACGCCGCAACCACACAGCCTGAACATGATCGGCTTTGGTTTTGACGGCACCGCCTGTTTCCGTAAGGGCACTGCCATTGCCCCGGATGCCATTCGGCTGGTGGCCTCGGATATCGAGAGTTATTCGCCCTATCTGGATCTTGATCTTGAGGAGACCGCACCCTTTTATGATCTGGGGAATTTGCTCGTCCAACAGAGTGGCGATCCGCACCAGGATTATCTGGCGGCCCACGCCCGGTTCACCGACCTTACCGCCGGGCTTGATTTTGCAGGCAGCGGGGTTAAATTCCTGACCTTGGGCGGCGAACACTCCATCTCTTACTCCTTCATCGCCAAATACCTTCAGGCCTTTCCCGATCTGGTGCTGCTCCATCTCGATGCCCATGCCGATCTGCGCGATGGCTATCAGGGCTATCACTATTCCCACGCCTCGGTCATCAGAAGGTGTCTGGATCATTTCGGCCCTGATCATCAACTGCTCCAGTTTGGAATCCGCTCAGGCACCAAGGATGAATACGCCTGGATGCGCGCCAATCAGACCCTCGCCCCCAGTCTCGATGCCTTTGTCGCCTTTATCGAAGGACTTCCCCGCGAGCGTCCCATCTATCTTACCCTTGATCTCGATTATTTTGATCCCGCCTTCCTCCCTGGAACCGGAACCCCGGAACCGGGCGGTCAGGATTTCTTTTCCTTTATCCGAATTATTCAGGCCCTGCGCCATAAAAACATGGTGGCCGCCGATGTGGTGGAGCTCTCCCCGCCCTGTGATCTCAGCGGCAACAGTGATGTCTTTGCCACCAAGGTGGTCAGGGAATTGATTCTGGCCTTTCATCGGGAGGGGTAAGATGGAGAATATTCTGGTTGGTGACGCCGACAGGATCGCCGCTGAAAACAGCGAACGCTATCATGTCCGGGATTGGGGAAACGGCTATTTTTCGGTCAACAGTAAAGGCCACCTCTGCGTCCTGCCCGAAAAACGGGAAGATGGCCCCACCATTGACTTTCTTGAGGTCATTGCCGAGATCAAGAACCTCAAGGTCTCCTTTCCCACGGTTATCCGCTTTCATGATATCCTTCGCTCCCAGGTTCGTCTGCTCAACACCACCTTTCGCTCGGTGATCGACGAGTGTGAATACCAGGGGCAATTCTTAGGGGTCTATCCGGTCAAGGTCAATCAGATGCGGGAGGTGGTCGAAGAGATCATTGACGCGGGGCAGCCCTTTGCCTATGGCCTGGAGGCCGGTTCCAAGCCGGAACTGCTGGCGGTTCTGGCGTATAACGATAATCGTCAGGCCTTGACTATCCTCAACGGCTACAAGGACGAGGATTACATTCGTCTGGCCCTTTTGGGGCGCAGGCTGGATCGCAAGATCATTATTGTCGTCGAGCGTTTCTCGGAGATTGGACTGATTGTCCGCCTTGCCAAGGAGTTGGCGGTTGAGCCGATGATTGGTTTCCGGGCCAAACTATCCGCCCATGGCACTGGCCGCTGGGCCGGGGCCAGTGGCGAGCGGGCCAAGTTTGGTCTGACTTGCAGCGAGATCCTGCGGGGGGTGGCATTACTCAGGGAGCAGGGAATGGGTCACTGCCTGAAGCTCCTGCACTTCCATGTCGGCAGTCAGATCCCGGACATCCGCTTTATCAAGGAGGCCATTACCGAGGCGGGGCGCATCTATGTCGATCTGGTGGCCCTCGGCCTTCCTCTGGAGTATTTCGATGTCGGCGGCGGCCTTGGTATTGATTATGACGGTTCCCGGTCGGCCAGCGAGTCGTCCAGAAACTATAACCTTGAGGAGTATGCCTTTGATATTATAGACAGTCTGCAATATGTCTGCGATCAGGCCGGTATCGCCCACCCCCATATCGTCAGTGAAAGCGGCCGCTTTGTCACGGCCCATCACTCCTGTGTGATCACCAATGTGATTGACAATATCAATCAAACCTCTCCTGAAACTTCCGGGGGCCTGAGCACCAAACGGGAAGCAGGCGAGCATAATCTGGTCGCGACCATGCGCGAATCGGCCCATGATCTGACAGAACAGAATTACCAGGAGATTTTCAACGACATCCAGCAGTGTAAGGATGATGCCCTCAGCGCCTTTCGTTTCGGGGTGATCTCCTTGAGCGAGCGGGCCCGGATCGAGACCCTGTACTGGGAGACCCTGGCCCGTGTGCGGAAAATTGTCGAGGGCCAACCCTTTATCCCCGAACAACTCCAGCGTCTGGGGGAACTCCAGGCCAGCCAGTA
The DNA here is from genome assembly GCA_022736495.1 of Desulfobacca acetoxidans. The sequence goes on along the minus strand of DZCR01000089.1, from coordinate 4,968 downwards.
CCTCTGTAATTTCTCGATCTTTCAGTCGGCAGCCGACAGTTGGGCCATAGGCCAGCTCCTGCCCATCATGCCGGTGATGCGCCTGGATGAGTCGCCCGAGGTGAGTTGTTCTCTGGTGGATATCACCTGCGATTCCGACGGCAAGATCAACCGCTTTATCGCCAAATCTGGTTGCGATAAAACCCTGGCCCTGCACACCCTCAAGCCCGGCGAAGACTATTATATCGGTATTTTTCTGACCGGGGCCTATCAGGATGTGATGGGCGATATGCATAATCTCTTTGGTCGCCTCAACGAGGTGCATATCTATTGCGATGACGATGATCCCGCTGATTTCTATATAGAAGAGACGATCAAGGGGACATCCGCCCAGCAGGTCTTGACCACCATGCAATACAATCCCGAGTCCATGGCCCGCACCATCAAAAAAGAGATTGATCTGCAGGTGAATCAGGGTAAGATCCAGCCCCGGGAAGGGGTGCGGCTGGTGGATTTCTATGAGAGTTGCCTGGCGGATTATACGTATTTGAAATTTTAGAGGGCGTTGCAAAAAGAGCAAGGCTCTTTTTGCTTACGGCCTCTTATGCCACGCCCGGAAAACAGCAATCTGTTCTGCTGTTTTCCGGCGAGGCGTCTTCCAATCTACATCTGTCGTTGATCGAAGAGCAAAGCCTTTTGGCTCTTTTTGCAACGCCCTCTAATGCCACGCCCTGAAAACAACAGGGCATATTGTTTGATGGGAACAAGAAGCGTCCCTTTTTAATTCAACCTCAGGAGAGTTTTTATGGGGAGTTTGAATAAAGAACAAATTGTCACCTTTCTTGCGTCTCATAAATCAGAGCTGCACAAGCGGTTTGGTGTCGAGAAAATTGGTCTTTTTGGGAGTTTTGTTCGTGGAGAGCAGAATGACGGCTCTGATATAGATATTGTTGTGGAAATCTCAGGGGATAATCTGTCTGGAAAATATTTTGGGGTGCTTCATTTCATAGAAGATAATCTTGAACGAAAAATTGATCTGGGGTTAGTGTCCTCCATAAGGTCAGAAATTCGGCCTTATGTCCTCAAGGAAATTGAGTATGTCTAAACGAGAAACAACTCTTTATCTTTCCGACATTATTGAAGCAATCTGTGCTGTTGAAAAATATCTGGTTGTTATTGATTTCGCAATGTTTATTGCAGACCGAAAAACATATTCGGCTACCATACGCGAACTCGAGATTATTGGTGAAGCCAGTACTCATTTGCCTGAAGATTTCAAACAATTACACCCTGAAGTTCCTTGGCGACTGATGAAGGATTTTCGCAATGTGCTGAGTCATCACTATTTTGGGGTAAATTTTGAAATTGTCTGGGATGTTGTCCAAAATCAATTACCCGGAATCAAAAAACAAATTACTCTCCTGCAAGCTGGCCTCTCAAAAAGTCAATCGTGACGCGATTGACCGTCGAGTGGAATTAAAGTTGTTGGATTGCGGTAATATGGCGGCAGTTAGATGATAGCTCTCTGTCATGAAACAAGGGGCGTACACGAAATTGCAATGATTTAGATTGTTTTGTGACGATAGCTTCGGGTAAGGTGGGGCTTGGTTGAGAGCGTGTTTTCTTTTGCTTTCACGCGGCCATAAGAGATACGTAAAGATTTATTCTTAAAGGAGAAAAACATGTTCAATAATCTCAGTATTAAATGGAAGATGCTTTTGCTTATCCTGCTTGGGCCTTTGGTTGTCGCCACTATCCTTGCCTGGCAACGGGTGAGCGATATTCGCCAAGGGGCGGAGGCGGCCATAATCTCTAAAAGCGCCGGGATCGTCCTTATGGCCGAGGCAACTCGTGACCGGATGGCCAAGAAATTACAAATGGGGATTATCAAACCCTTTACCGAGTTGAATGCCTCTAATATTATCGAGGCGGTTCCCATTGTCACGGCCTTGCAGGTTGCTTCTGATAAGGCCCAGGAGGCTGGATATGCCTTTCGCTCTCCCAAGGTTGACCCCCGTAATCCGGCGAATACGCCTACCGAGCTTGAGCGTCAAGTTCTGGCTGAGATGGAGAGCAAGAATCTGAAAGAGAAGATTATTATTGAAAAAGATCAGATTCGTTACTTCAAGCCCATTTATCTGACGGCTGAATGTCTTTTCTGTCATGGCGATCCCAAAGGGGAAAAAGATGTTACCGGTGGAACCAAGGAGGGCTGGAGGGTCGGCGAGATGCACGGGGCTTTTGAGATTGTGAGCTCGCTTGTTGAGACCAATAAAGCGGTCTCGAGGGCGCGCTTGAATGTTCTTGCCTGGGTGGCCGGTATCTTGAGCGTGATCTTTCTGGTCTCCTGGTATGTCCTCCAGAAAAGCGTGGTGAGTCCTCTTGCGGCGGCCAATGTTTTTATGGACAAGATTGCCAAAGGTGATCTGACCGGAAAAATTGCGGTCACGTCGCACGATGAGATCGGGAAGATGGTGGAGAATCTGAATCAGATGAGCGGGCAGTTGAACGTTGTTATTCGAGATATTGCCCAGTCCGGCTCTACCCTTCTTGACTCCTCTTCGCAGCTTGGTTCTGTTGCCGATGAGTTTTCTGTTAAGACTGAGGACACCGCTGGGCGAACCCATTCGGTTGCCACCGCCGCAGAGGAGATGAGCGCCAATATGGCAACGGTCGCTGCCGCTACCGAAGAGGCTGCTACCAATATTTCCTTGGTCTCAGCCGCCACTGACGAGATGACCTCGAACATTAGAGGCATTGTCAAGTCCACGGAAAAAGCCCAGGTGATTGCCAGCAATGCGGTGTCTGAGGCCAAATCTGCCTCGGAAAAAGTGGATGAGCTGGGGGCCGCCGCTGATGAGATCGGCAAGGTGACCGAGGCAATCACCGAAATCTCTGAGCAGACAAATCTGCTGGCCTTGAACGCTACCATTGAGGCCGCTCGGGCCGGAGAGGCGGGCAAAGGCTTTGCGGTCGTGGCCAATGAGATCAAGGAGCTGGCTAAGCAGACGGCGGCGGCGACCGGCGAGATTACCACCAGGGTTCACACGATTCAGGGGTCAACGGCAACGACTGTCAAACAGATCCAGCAAATTACCCGGGTAATCGGTGAGGTCAATACCATTGTCATGTCCATTGTCACTGCCGTTGAGGAACAATCGGCAACTACCACTGAGATCGCCGAGAGTATCAGTCAGGCCTCTATAGGCATCCAGGAGGTGACGGAGAATGTGGCTCAGGTTTCAATTATTGCAGGCGATGTCGCCCAGGACATTGCCCAGGTTAATCAGGCCTCTGAATCCATCTCGCAGGGAAGCGGAGAGGTCAAGACAAAGGCCGGAGAACTGAGTCATCTGGCCTCACAGTTACAAGAACTGGTAGGTCGCTTTCGAGTGTAGGTAGAGGGGTTGCGGGGGCCATCTCCCTTGGGAATACGGGGATTGGCTGTTGATAACAGGGTTGGGGTGATGTTCGCCCGTCATTTCGGCGCAGGTCGAAATGACGGGTCTTTGTTTGCGGCACGGTTAGTGGTGAACTGAGTGGAATCTAAAATTATTTTGATAAAATCAATCGGATGGGCTGTGCTGTTGTTGACGGCCCTGTTAGCGGTTCCTGCCGTCTTTGCGCAGGCTGGTGAGAAAGTTGTCATTGCCCATCGGGCTGCGTCCGGCTACCTGATGGAACATAACCTGCCGTCTGTGGCCTTGGCGGTGGCCATGGGCAGTGATTATATCGAGCAGGATCTGGTCATGACCAAAGATGATCAGGTGATTGTCCTCCATGATCCCACCCTCGAGCGCGTGAGCAATGTGGCCGAGATCTTTCCGGGACGAAACCGGCAGGACGGGAAGTTTTATGCCCTTGATTTTACCCTGGCCGAGATCAAACAACTGCATTTGAAAGAACCCTATCCCAATAGCGGCGCGGGAGAGGGGCGGTTCCCCGATTATAACGCCAATCTCCAACTCACCATTCCTACCTTCAAGGAGGAGCTGGAGCTGATCAGAGGTCTGGAAAAGACCCTGCGCAGGGAGGTCGGGATTTATCCCGAGATTAAGCAGCCCTGGCTCCATCGCAAGGAAGGCAAGGACATCTCCATCGCCGTTCTCAAAATTTTGTATGATTATGGATATAGGTCTAAAGAAGGCAAGGTCTTTCTCCAGTGTTTTGACCCCGACGAGCTCAAGCGCATCCATGATGAGTTGATGCCGCCCATGCAGATGGGGCTGAAACTGATTCAGTTGATTGATGCAAATAATGGCGATGAGACTAAAGTCCTGGAATGGGAGGAGTGGGTTCCTTACAATTATGACTGGATCCTGAGTAAAGCAGGGCTGCGAAGTTTGTCGTCCACGATTGCCGGGATTGGTCTCGATAAATCCATGCTGGTGGATGAGGCCGGTAAGTTGTTGCGGCCAACCCTTGTCAGTGATGCCCACAGCCTGGGGATGGTGGTTCATGCCTACACCTTCCGACGGGAAAAAGAGTCTCTGCCGCCCTATATCCCGCCATCAGCGGCCAGTTTTGAGGCCTTGCTGGAATTTTTTTATTTCAAGGTGGGGGTAGACGGTGTTTTTACCGATTATTGCGGAGATGCCGTGCTTTTTTTGCAGAAAAGGGTCGCGCCTCCTGAGCTTCCCCCCGAACCTGCGAGTGAAACGAGTACGGAGGTGCTACCTGCGCAGCCCGCAGTTGCCCCCGAGTCGCCGGTGATACCGGTGCCCCCCCAGCCTGCCGTCGTTCCCGAGATTCCCGGCGCTCCCCGGAGCCCGGAGACGCTGGCTCCAGAGACAGCCCCGGTCTCCATGCCTACTGTCGCGCCCGTTTCTGCGCCTGAGCCGGTCCAGGCGCCTGCTGTCGCATTGCCGGAATCAACGATCCCCCCAGATCCGGCCAATCCGGTCAATGCGCCGGAATCACTCCCCGTTCGTCGTTTGTAGGGGCGGCGTCTCTTCTTCGCCGGATGTTTTCTTCAACCCGCCTGAAACC
>DZCR01000088.1 GCA_022736495.1 Desulfobacca acetoxidans | reverse complement strand
AGATATCACAAAGCGGAGATTAATTAAAGCTAATTGTGAATCAATACACTAGTTAAATTTTTTCATTGGGTAAACCTGGATGGCTTGGCTAGCATTGCCCTGCCTTTTTAGTTGGCCGAGGAGGATTCTGGGTTACTTGCCAAAGCCTTTCCTTATCACTGACCCGCCAGGAATGGTAGATTTGAAATGCATATCCTCCCAAGCCGTTTGTGGGGGGTACGGTTTCAGGTTTCAATGCCTGATAGAGGAAGGATTACTGGCGGGGAAAGAATGCAGCGATCAGCGTGAAAAGAGTCGATATGTTTTGAATATAGCTGGCTTACTCGTGCGATGATAAGTCAAGGATCATAACAGAACCTGAAACTTATGCCTGACAATCCAAAACCCCCAACCCTTCTCCATATGCATAGATGACAATTGTGCGGACTTCTATCCCGGACCTTGGGCGGGGGGCAAAATTGTTTATATCTGTAAGAATATGAGGCTTGCTTTGGCGGAAATTTGTAGAGTTAACCTATTGAAAATGAATAATAAAAGCAAATTTAGTCTAAAATCCTCCAAGTTGCCTCTGAATCTCAAGACGGGTTAGGGGTTAATCTGACGAAACGCTGTGCCCTTCAAACGGTTTATGAAAGCCGGTGTGACATCCTCTTCAGTAAGGTAACCTTTATATTGGGTGTCGCAGGAATCAAAAAGCTTGGCGGCTGCTTCTTTGTCCTTGGCGTGAGCTATAAATCTTTCCCGTTCCAGCTTACCTCCCTCGGCCCCTATGGCCTTGCACAATTTGGCGAAATCAGAACTGGATGTGGTAGTCGTAGTAGAAGGGCCACTAGCGCAGCCCATGGCGAGGACAAGGGCAACTATGATGAAAAATCTGTATAGATTCATGACGCCTACCTCCTTCAGTGAAACATACCTCAGATTATGAAATTAGCACAAATTATGCGTAACTTGTACAAAATTTTTATTGTCTGCTTCTCAGAAACCGGACAATCCATTGCGGTAGGTCTTAAGGACCTCAGGAGAGCATCACCCCATAATGACGGTTCAGGAGAAAGGCCGAGGAAATTGGGACGTCAGCAACGTGACAAAAATTTGGTGGAAAGAAAAAAGGAAGGATAGCAGCTTACTTGCCAAAGCCTTTCCTTATCACTAAACCAGCAAGAACTGTATTAATGATCTCCATAAAGCAATGCGGTTCTGGTGGGGGGGTAAAATTCAAGAAATCTGCACCTAAAAATGAACTTTTCCCATCGAAGAATTTTCTGCCGACCTCCTGTAAGAAAATTTCTGACAAAAAAATCAAAGATTACCCGATTTGCATTCTGGCCCTGTTCCTGTATCCTTTCACAATATTTCTTCCTTTCGTAATTTGGCTGGAAAAATCGGTGAAATAATGATCGGGCGAATGCTCCGGGTAATCGACCCCGGAAGCCCGAATAGTGCGCTTTCAAAACCCTGCAGCATAATCTTGGTTGAAGAGGAACCGCCATATGAAGACCGTATCGGAGAGGATCCGGGAGTTAAAGGAGAAGGAGGGGCAGATCAGGGCCATGGGTGGGGCCAAGGCCGTGGAGAAACAGCACGCCAGCGGCAAGCTCACCGCCCGGGAGCGTCTGGACCTCTTTTTTGACCCGGGGACCTTCCGGGAGACTGATATCTTTGTGAAACACCGCTGCGTCAATTTCGGCATGGAGAAGGTGGAGATTCCTGCGGATGGCGTGGTTACCGGCTTTGGGATGGTGAACGGCCGGCCGGTGTTCGCCTTTGCCCAGGATTTTACCTCTCGGGCGGGTTCGCTGGGCGAGATGCACAGCAAGAAGATCTGCAAGGTCATGGACCTGGCATTGAAGTCCGGGGTGCCCTTTGTGGGCTTCAACGACTCCGGCGGGGCCCGTATCCAGGAAGGTGTGGACTCACTTTCCGCCTATGGCCAGATCTTCTACCGGAACGCCATCGCCAGTGGCGTCATTCCCCAGATTTCCGCTATCATGGGACCTACCGCCGGGGGCGCGGTCTACTCCCCGGCCATGACCGATTTCATCTTTATGGTGAAGAACACTTCGTATATGTTCATCACCGGCCCCGACGTCATCAAGAGCGTCACCGGCGAGGAGATCACCTTTGAGGACTTAGGCGGCGCTATGGCCCACAACGCCAAGAGCGGCGTGGCCCACTTCGCCTGCGAGTCCGATGCCGACGCCATCGACCAGATCAAACGCCTGCTCAGCTTTTTGCCCAGCAATAACATGGAAGACCCGCCCATCGCGGCCTGCGCCGACCCCGTGGGCCGGGAGGAGCCGGCCCTGGATAGCATGGTCCCGGACAGCGCCGGCCAATCCTATGATATGCACGACGTGATTCGCGCCATCGTGGACGACGGCGATTTCTTCGAGCCCCACGCCCACTTTGCCGGCAACATCATAGTGGCCCTGGCGCGTTTGAATGGCCGGCCCATCGGCATTATCGCCAACAACCCCATGGTGCTGGCGGGCTGCCTGGATGTCAACGCGGCGGACAAGGCTACCCGGTTCATCCGCTTCTGCGACGCCTTCAATATCCCCCTGCTTACCATCGCCGACGTGCCCGGTTATTTACCCGGCAGCGACCAGGAATGGCAGGGCATTATCCGCCACGGGGCCAAGCTCCTGTGGTGCTACTCCGAGGCCACGGTGCCCAAAATCACCCTGGTGACCCGCAAGGACTACGGCGGCTCGTATCTGGCCATGTGTTCCCGGGATTTGGGCGCGGACATGGTGATCGCCTGGCCCACCGCCGAAATTGCGGTCATGGGAGCCTCCGGCGCGGCTAATGTCATCTTCCGCAAAGAGATCAAAGAAGCCGCGGACCCCAAGGCCAAGCGCCAGGAAATCATCGATAATTACGAAGACCTGCTCTATAACCCATACATTGCTGCGTCCCGGGGGTTTGTGGACCAGGTCATCGCGCCCCGGGAGACTCGGCCCCGGCTCATCGAGGCCCTGGAAATTCTGAGTACCAAGCGGGAGACCCTGCCGGCCAAGAAGCACGGCAATATCCCGGTTTAGCAGTTAGCGGTTAGCAGTCAGCAAAAGAGAAAGGTGTCCAGTAATCAGCAAGTGGGAGGAGAAACATTTCCAGGATGTGGCCTCGCCTGGTTTTTTTCCTAACTGCTAATTGCTAACTGCTGACTGCTTACAAAGGAGATTCATTCCATGAGCATCAAACCCCAAATCCTGGCCGCCATCAGCGGGGCCATCTCGGCCTATATCACCGACGAGGAGGTCTGTCAGGTTGCCGCGTTGGGACAGGCGGCGCGGCCCGCGGGCCTGCCGGTAAATCTCTGGGCCTTGGCGGGACGCCAGGAGGCCATGCAACTCAGGCTCTTGATGCAGCGCCGGAGTTTGCGCTAGTGTAGGGGACGCCCTACGTTGACCGTTATAGGGCGGCCCATGGCCGCCATCAAGCGGCGTGCACGGCACGCCCTATAAGCTGAATGCTTTAAAGGAGCACATATGGCCGGAAAAAACCCCATCAAATTTACGGACACCACCTTTCGGGACGGGCACCAGTCGCTGCTGGCGACTCGCATGCGGTCTGAAGACATTATTCCCTTCATGGAGCGCATGGACCGGATGGGCTACTTTGCCATCGAGGTCTGGGGCGGCGCTACCTTCGACACCACCCACCGCTTTCTGGGCGACGACCCCTGGGAGCGGATCCGCACCATCAAGGGGATCCTCAAAAAGACCCCCACCATGATGCTCCTGCGGGGCCAGAACCTGGTGGGCTACCGCAACTACGCCGACGATCTCACCTACCGTTTCGTGCGCTACACCGCCGAAGCCGGGGTGGACATCTTCCGGGTCTTCGACGCCTTGAACGACATGCGCAACTGGGAAGTGGCGGTCAAGGCCCTCATGGACGCCAAAAAGGCCGGCCTCATGGCCCACTTCCAGGCCGCGGTGTGCTACTCCCTGACCCAGCGGCGCATGGGCGGCCCCATCTTCAACCTGGACTACTACGTCAACTTTGCGAAGAAGTCCGCCGAGATGGGGGCCGACTCCTTTGTCCTCAAAGACATGGCGGGGATGTGCTCGCCCAACGACGCCTACGCCATCATCAAAGGTATCAAGGAGACCGTCAAGATCCCGGTGGAGTTCCATACCCACTACACCTCGGGCTCCGGCTCCATGAGCTATCTGAAGGCCATCGAGGCCGGGGTGGACGTGGTGGACACCTGCCTGTCGCCCTTTGCCCTGCGCACCTCCCAGCCGGCCATCGAGCCGTTGGTGGTGGCGGTGGAAGGCACCGACCGGGAAACCGACATGGACCTGGCCAAACTCATCGAGATCGGCTACGACCTGGAGAAGGTGGCGGTGAAATACCGGGACCTGCTGGACACCTCCAAGATGGCCCAGATCGACACCGGGGTGCTGCTGCACCAGATTCCTGGCGGCATGTACTCCAACCTGGTGAACCAGCTCAAGGAGTTGGACGCCTTGGACCGCATCCACGAAGTGATGGATGAACTGCCCCAGACCAGGAGGGAACTGGGCTATCCGCCCCTGGTAACCCCCACCAGCCAGATTGTGGGTATCCAGGCGGTGATGAACGTCTTGTTCGGGCGCTACAACAAGGTGACCGCCGAGACCCAGGGACTGGCCTACGGCCTCTACGGCAAGACCCCGGCCCCTATGGACCCGGAAGTGCAGAAGCTGATCCTCAAAGGCTACGAGCGGGGCGAAACCCCAACCACCGGACGCCCCGGGGATATCCTGGAGCCCGAGTGGGATAAGGCGGTGGCGGATACCAAGAGCATCGCCAAAAACGAGGGCGACATCCTGATCTACGCCCTGTATCCCACTACCGGCATGCGCTTCCTGAAGTGGAAGTACGGGCTGGAGCCCATCCCCGCCGACGTCAAGGGTAAGACCCTGGAGCAAATCGCCCTGGAAGATGCAGTTTACATCAAGATCAAGCAGAAGAATCTCTTCGCCAAGGTCAAGGAGCATCTGGATTCCCTGGAGCAGGCCGCCCCGCAGAAGGGCCCGGGGCTCAGGAGCTTTAACGTCTTCGTGGACAATCAGTACTACCAGGTTGAGGTGGAGTGCACCTCCGGCGCCCCGGTGATCGCCGGTGTGGCCCCCATGGCGGCGCCTCGGGCGCTGGCGGCTCCGGCAGCTGCGCCTGCCCCTAGACCCGCAGCCGCGGCGGCGCCCGCAGCCGAAAGCCTGGCCGCAGGGGACGTGCCCCTCAAAGCTCCCATGCCCGGGATGATCATCAACTACTCCGTCAAGGTGGGAGACAAGGTCAACAACGGCGACCTGATCTGTGTGTTAGAGGCCATGAAGATGCAGAACTCCCTGCCGGCCCCGGCCACCGGCGTGGTGAAGGCCATCAACTTCGAACCCGGCGCCTCCGTCGCCAAAGACGCCACCATCCTGGTGATCGGAAAGTAAGTATCTGTTTCAGGGCGGGGCTGCAAGCTTAAGAAGATACCTGTAGGGGCGGGTTTGAAACCCGCCCCTCCGTGCCTTACGACAATCATCTCCAGATTGCCGCGTCGCCAGCGAAGGCGCCAAGCGATCCTCCCTGGTGCGGCCCCTCCCCCGACCCGCTTGCCCTTCAGCTATTGTAGGTAAGCACAACCCGGGTGGCCTCCCGGGGTTGCCGCAGGGCCAGGGTGCACAGGCTGACCGCGTCGGCCCCGAGGTCGAAGTAGCGCTGGACGTCGTCTTTGTTCCGGACGCCGCAGCCCATAATCAAAAACAGCCCCACCCTGGGGCGCAATTCCTGGTTATATTTATAGGCCAACTCACAGGCCGGTCCCCCGGAGATGCCCCCGCCGCCCACTCCATGCAGGGGCGAGCGCTGCAAGGGGAAGACGATGCTGTAGGGGATGGTGTTCAAGGCGTGGAGAGCGTTGACCCCGATGCGTTCCAGTTCCTGGGCGAACTCGTAGGGGTGGCAGATACTGAGCTTGGCGACTAAAAACAAGTCAGGATAGAGGCTGCGCACTTTCCGGGTGCACTGGATAGCCTGAACCACATTTTTGGCAATGGCCTCCTCCGAATTGGGGCAGGAGTAGTTAAGTTCCAGGATCTTAAAGTAGGGCCCCAGGCTGCGGCGCAAGATGGCGACGGCCTCCAGGGTCTCTCGGATGGCCGTATCCGTGCCCTTGATGAACTCCGGATAAATATTGGGAATGACCTTGAGCCCCCGGTCGCAGGCCCGCCGGATATCCGCGGCGCAGGCCTCCGCGCCATAGTTGGTCAGACCATAGGCATTGAGCATGCCCATACCTGGGAGGCGCCGGATGTATTTCCAGGTGAGGGGGTTGGCGGGGATAAAGTTGCCCCGGCGCGGCAAGCGGGTGGCGGATTTGCTGAATACCGTGGTGCCGGTATCGTGAACCGCCTGGAGCAACCGGCGGTACCCGGGAAGCAAGGTGTAGGGAAAAATGCCTTGGCCGCCATGCCCCAGCGCGGTGGAGATGACCACGGGGGATATCAGTTCTTTGCCGGATTGCATGATGTGTGGGGTAACGTGGTTAGGGCCATGGCAATTTCCTCCTCCACCTGGCGGGCTGCAGCCACTTTAACGTGAGCCTGGCGGATGGGACGGCCCACCACGATATAGTCGGCGCCGTTGCTGATGGCCTCGAAAGGCGTGACGATGCGCTTTTGGTCGTCGGCATCCACGGTGGCCCAGGCCGGACGAATCCCGGGGCAAACGGCCAGAAAATCCCGCCCGCAGGCCTCCTTGACCGCCTTGACCTCCCGGCCCGAACAAACCACCCCCCGACAACCGGCCTCCTGGGCCATTTTGGCCTTGCGAACCACCAGACGGGTGGGGTCCTGAGCGTAAGGTTCCTCGTAGCCCAGACCCAGCAGGTCATCCCCGTTCATGCTGGTGAGCACGGTCACGGCCAGCACCGGCAACGCCGTGCCTTCCACAATTTTCTGTAGGCCCGTGGGTCCCAGATCGCTGGGGACCGTGGCCAGAGCAACCCCACGGGGTATCTTGTTGAGAGCGCCCAGTACCGTGGCGGGGATATCGTAAATCTTGAGATCCAGGAAAATCCGGTGAGCGCCTAAAGCATCGTCCAATTCCCGGAGCAAGGCGTGCCCTTCGGCATAAAAGAGCTCAAGCCCCACCTTGAAGAGGCCCACGTGGTCCCTTAGTTCATGCACGCAGGCTAAAGCAGTGGCCTTATCCGGCACATCCAGGGCAAAAATCAACCGTTCGTGAGGGGCTATCATGACTTTTTTCTTTCTGACAGAGTACAACTCAGTTGGCAGTTTTTCAACGATCTGCAAAAACTATAGTCTAATCCGAATTCTCTGGCAAGGGGTTAGATTTGGGGCTCAATAACGCAGTGTTGCCTTTAATTGGTTAATGATTTTTGTCGATAACCAGCTACCGTGCTGGTCATAGGCTGAATTCCCTTTGACAATGTAGCGTCTCATGATACAAATAAGTCATTGGGAGCGATAAGTAATGGCATCGAAACAGGCATCTCAAACAACAATAAGGACAAGATCAAGTAACCTCGGCAAAAATCTTTTAGTTTTATTGATAAGTCTCATTTTAGTCTTAGGTTTTTGTGAACTCGTCTTGAGAATTTACAATCCCTTGGGCTTTCGGATCAAGGGGGACAAAATTATTCTGCCTATTCATAAAAAAGAAATTATCCACCACGAACACGGACTGGGAAAACTGGACCAGGTGGTCACCGTGCAAAGAAATTCCCTGGGGTTCCGGGGCCCGGAACCGCCCGCCGATTTTACCAATGATCTTAGCATTGTTACCGTAGGCGGCAGTACTACCGAATGTCTCGACTTGGACGACAACAAGACCTGGTCCCATGATCTGGCTGTCAAGCTCAAGGCCCACTTTAAGCACCTCTGGCTCAATAATGCCGGCCTCAGCGGCAATTCCACTTTCGGTCACTATATCTTGATGCAGGATTATCTGGTGAAGTTAAAGCCCAAAGTTGTAGTTTTTTTGGTAGGTATCAATGACGTGGGGCTGCACAGTGAACGTGATTTTGATGAAAGGATTCATGCAGCAAATTTCCGCTCCTTCGAGCGGACTCTAGCAACCGTTGCGGTACACAGCGAACTGGCCGCCGCGGCCTTAAACCTCTACCGCTTCTATTTTCCCAAGTCAACCATGATCAACAACCAGAATGATCCCCAGGAGACCGATATTACAAAGCTCCCGCATTTTACGCTTTCAGCGTCAGCGCAAGCCGCTATCTTTAAAGATCATCGAGATCATTACTTGGGTCCGTATCGGCGGAGACTGGAAAAGCTCCTCGCTATTTCCCGGCAGCATAATATTATTCCGGTGTTGGTGACCCAGCCGGTACTTTATGGCAATAGTGTTGACCCAACCACCGGGGTCAATCTGGCGCACAGGTTTGTAGCCAAGGATATGGACGGTGCAACCGGATGGCAGGTCTTGGAGTTATATAACGACGTTACCCGTCAGGTGGGGCAGGAACAAGGGGTCCTGGTGATCGATCTGGCCCGGGAGATGCCCAAGGATTCCCGCTATTATTACGACCTGATGCACTTTACCAATGCCGGGGCTGAGAAAGTGGCGGACCTCGTTGCCACCCGATTAACGCCATTTTTAGCCCGCAGGTTTCCGGCATATTATCGGGGCGTCGCCCCGCCGCCCCCCGCCGCTCCCTAAACTCCTGTCAGGCTATTGCCGCCGGAGAAAATCCTCCGCCTTCCGGAGGTCTTCCGGGCTGTCCACTTCCCGGGTGTCTCCGTGCGTCTCCACGATGTGAATGGCAAAGCCGTGCTCCAGGGCCCGGAGCTGCTCCAGCTTCTCGGCCGCTTCCCAGCGCCCGGGCGGTAGGTGTACGAACGCTTTCAAGAACTGCACCCGGTAGGCGTAAATGCCAATATGCTGGTAAAAATAGGCGTGCCCGCCGTCCCGCCAGAACGGCAGGGGGCTCCGGGAAAAAAAGAGGGCACGGCCGGTCTGGTCAAAGACCACCTTGACCACGTTGGGGTTGGCTGCAGCCGCGGCATCGTCTATCTGCCGCACCGGCGTGACCATGACCACCTCCGGGTCCCGGCTGAGGACCCCGGACAATTGGGCGATGAGGTCCGGGGGAAAGACCGGCTGGTCTCCCTGGATATTGATGACAATATCTTCGGGGGCCAGGTCAAGAAGCGCGGCGGCTTCGGCCAGGCGGTCGGTCCCCGAGGGGTGATCCGCTCGGGTCATGACCACGTGCCCGCCGAAGGCCTCCACGCACTCCTCAATGCGCGTATCATCCGTGGCCACCCAGACCCCGTCCAGCCCCGTCACCTGCAACGCCTGCTCATAGGTCCATTGAATCAGGGGTTTGCCCAGGATCGGCGCCAGGGGTTTCCCCGGAAAGCGGGTGGAACCGTACCGGGCTGGAATAATGGCTATGGTCTTCATGGCTCTGTCTCAAAAGGTGGCCCTATGGTTAACGGCGGTTTTTGCGCCGGGAGGCCTTGGCCGTCTTCTTTTTTTTCTTCTTCTTCTGGGCTTTCTTATTTGCCTTGGGGGCTTCGATGGGTACGATATCCGGCTCCCATGCCTCATCATTAAAGCAATGCCACCCCGACATTATACTATGCAGATCGTTCCAAGGGGGCTGCTCCATCCTTAGGCGTACCTCTGCCAGGCTTTGGTCGACGGATTTTCTCAAGGCATCGTCAAAGTCCTCTTTCACTAAGATGCTGCCATCCAGCAAACCCCGGGCCTCCGCATCCCGGATTAGGGGCATGAGCTTCTGGGGCTGGAGATCCAGGATACAATCCGTAATCGCGCCCCAGAAAGGGGAAAGCGGCTCGGCCTCGTCACCGGTGAACAGGGCGCTGAAAAAAGTCAACACCTCCTCCCGGGACAACTGCCCGGCCGCTACGGCATAGACCAAGGCTAGCGCCGCCTGGCCCCGGACCCAGGCGTTGGCCCGGCGATTGAGCATCAGAGATTTGATCAGGACGAAATCACCGCCGCAGGTCCTGAACAAAACCATGGCCAGGTATTCGGTGATGAGGTCGCCGAAAAGTTTGTCCGGGATGTCGTCGGGGAGGCTAAAGAGATCCACAATAGCCTGATGCGCCCGGGGGTCCTGAAAATGCCCTAAGAGCATGAAAGCGTAGACATCAAGGTAATAGTACTCATCATCCAGGTAAACGGACGGTTCGGCAGCCACTTTTTCCAGGCACTCGATGAGGTGAGGGGAGATTTCCTCCCGGTGGGCTATGGCCGCGTCCACGGCTTCCCATTTATAATCGCCGTCAAAGCGTTCGAAGGCCTGAAGAATGGCGGAGATTTCTTCACTGGGCATGGGGGGATTCCTGAAAAGATTTTGGGAACGATGAGACTAGAAGTAATTTTAGCAAAGAACGGCTAAATGAGCCACATTTAGTAGGAATTGCCTTAATTATTGGCACATGTTCACAAGAACTTGACAAGCTCCCTTGGATGCTTATTATTTTTGAAGTGATTTCTCAATGTTAGCCATATCAGTCGGAGGGTTCTAAAATAATGGCAGTGAGAATGGACAAATTAACCTACAAAGCCCAGGAGGCCTTGCAAGGCGCCCAGGAACTGGCCCGGCAGTTGGGAAACCCCCAGATCGAACCGGCCCACCTGCTCCGCACCCTCCTGGCCCAGGAGGAGGGCCTGATTCGCCCCCTCCTGAAGAAGCTGGAGATCGAGCCCGGAAACGTCACCCAGGGCGTGGATGACTTGCTGACCCGGCTGCCCAAGGTGAGCGGCGAGGCCCAGGTCTACCTTTCCCCTGGTTTGAATAAGGCCCTGGACGATGCCTTTAAACAGGCCGGCCAGATGAAAGATGAATATATTTCCACGGAGCACCTCTTTTGGGCGTTGGCCGCTGACAAGGCCAGCGACGCGGGCAGGCTGCTCCGGGCCCAAGGGCTCACCCCTGAGGCCGTTCTCAAAGCCCTGGCTGACTTGCGGGGCTCCCAACGGATTACCGACCAAGCCCCGGAAGAAAAATTCCAGGCCCTGGAGAAATACGGCCGGGATTTGACTGAAATGGCCCGGACCGGCAAGCTGGACCCGGTCATCGGCCGGGACAGCGAAATCCGGCGCATTGTGCAGGTGCTCTCCCGGCGCACCAAGAACAACCCGGTGCTCATCGGCGAAGCCGGGGTGGGCAAAACCGCTATCGTGGAAGGACTGGCCCAGCGCATCGTCAACGGTGACGTGCCAGAGAGCCTGAAAGATAAACGGCTGGTGGCCCTGGATTTAGGGGCGCTCGTCGCCGGCGCCAAGTTCCGGGGAGAATTCGAAGACCGTCTCAAGGCAGTGCTCAAGGAAGTCACTGAATCCGACGGCCAGATCATTCTGTTCATCGATGAGATGCACACCCTGGTAGGCGCCGGGGCCGCGGAAGGGGCCATAGACGCTTCCAACATGCTCAAACCGGCCCTGGCCCGGGGCGAGCTGCGTTGCGTGGGCGCCACCACCATCAACGAATACCGCAAGTACATCGAAAAGGACGCGGCCCTCGAGCGCCGCTTTCAGCCCATCATGGTGGCCGAGCCCACGGTGGAGGATACCATTGCCATCCTCCGAGGCTTGAAGGAAAAATATGAGGTGCATCACGGGGTGCGGATTAAAGACAGCGCCATAGTAGGTGCAGCTACCTTGAGCGACCGCTATATCACCGACCGGCAGTTGCCGGATAAGGCTGTGGACCTGATTGACGAGGCGGCGTCCAAGCTGCGTATGGAGATCGACAGTCGGCCAGCAGAGATTGACGTGGTTGAGCGCAAAATCACCCAGGAGGAGATCGAACGGGAGGCCCTGAGAAAGGAGCACGACCAGGCCTCCAAAGACCGCCTGGAGAAGATCGAAAAATCGCTGGCCGACCTCAAGGAGAAGAGTGCGGCGCTTAAGGCCCGCTGGCAGCAGGAAAAAGAGGTCATCACCAAGATCCAGGCTATCAAAGAGCAGATCGAAAGGGCCAAGATTGATGCGGTCCACGCCGAGCGCATCGGCGATTTAGCCCGGGCGGCGGAGCTATCCTACGGCACCCTCCTCAATCTCCAGAAAGAGCTGGAAGAAGAAAACCGGAAGTTGACAGAAATGCAGGAAAAAGGGGCCATGCTCAAAGAAGAGGTGGACGCCGAGGATGTGGCCGAAGTGGTGGCCAAGTGGTCCGGCATCCCCGTCACCCGGTTGCTGGAAGGAGAGAAGCAGAAACTTCTGCACATGGAGGAGCGTCTGGCCGTCCGGGTCGTGGGCCAGGAAGAGGCGGTGCAGGCTGTCTCCAATGCGGTGCGCCGAGCCCGCTCCGGCCTGCAGGACCCCAACCGGCCCCTGGGCTCCTTTATCTTCTTGGGCCCTACCGGCGTGGGCAAAACCGAACTGGCCCGGGCCCTGGCCGAGTTCCTGTTTGACTCGGAAGCGGCCATGATTCGCCTGGACATGAGCGAATATATGGAGAAACACACGGTCTCCCGGCTCATCGGCGCCCCGCCAGGCTACGTGGGCTACGACGAAGGGGGCCAGCTCACCGAAGCGGTGCGCCGCCGGCCCTACTCCGTGGTGCTGTTCGACGAGATTGAAAAGGCCCACCCGGAGGTGTTCAACTCACTCCTCCAGATTCTGGACGACGGCCGCCTCACCGACGGCCACGGCCGCACCGTGGACTTCAAAAACACCATCATCATCATGACCTCTAACATCGGCAGCCAATACATCGCCGAGATTAGCGACGAAAAAACCATGCGGGAACGGGTCATGGAGGCCCTGCGGCTCCACTTCAAGCCGGAGTTTTTGAACCGGGTGGATGACATCCTCATCTTCCAACGCCTCACTAAAGAGCAGCTCCGGAAGATCGTGGACCTCCAGATGGCCCGCCTGGCCAAGCTTCTTACCGAGCGGCACCTCTCCCTGGAACTTACCGATAAGGCGAAAGACTTTCTGGCTGATGCCGGCTACGACCCGGTCTACGGGGCTCGCCCCCTGCGCCGGGCCCTCCAGCACTACCTGCAAGATAAGCTGGCGCCCATGCTCCTGTCCGGGGAATTCAAAGAAGGCGACACCATCAAGGTGGACGCGGATAAAGACGGCCTGAGGTTTGAGCGGCAAGAGGAGCTGCTTAAGCCCGCGGCTAACTGACGAGCATAATTCAGGGGCGGGTTTGAAACCCGCCCCGACATTTTCGGCCCTATTTTTCTCTCCTATAATATATGTACCCAGCATTTCTTCTTTGGAAAGGTGGGAGAGGCTCTTGGTATCTTTTCCCATGAGCCTCTTGCAAAAGTCGCTTTTGTTAATTTATTGAAAAAAATAAGCCTCATC
>DZCR01000087.1 GCA_022736495.1 Desulfobacca acetoxidans | reverse complement strand
TCATTATTTTAATAAATTATAGCTAATTTTTGGAGCAAAAGCAATAAGCGTTTTATGGAAAAGCCCTTAGCCCCCTCCCCCAAGAATCCATTTGGCCACGGTTCAGGCGCTTTCGGGCACTACTTCCACGCTGATGGTGCCTTTGACCTCGGGCGCCAGACGAACGATGACTTCGTAAGTGCCCAGCTTTTTGATGGGTTCCGCCAGCTCCAGTTGCTTCTTATCCACTTCAACCCCCTGGTCGGCCAGGGCTTCGGCGATCATGGCCACGGTAACGGAACCGTAGAGACGCTCTTCTTCGCCCACCCGCTGGGCAATAGTGACCCTGACCCCCTCCAGATGGGCCACCTGGACCAAAGCGGCGTCCCGGGCCGCAGCCTGAGCCTCGAGATATTTGGCCTTGGCCTTCTCCACCCGGGCCAGGTTGCCGGGGCTGGCTTCCATGGCCTTCCCCTGGGGAATCAAATAATTACGGGCATAACCCCGGGCCACGTCCACAACTGCGCCCATGGCGCCCAAAGGGGTAACATCTTCTGTCAATATGACCTTCAAGGGAAACTCCTCCTCAGGACTCCTTGGGCCGATGCAACCGGCGAAAATCCAGCCAGAGGTCCATCAGTCCCAAGGTAATAATCACGAAAAACACCGGATTCAGGAACATCAACGGGTAGCCGATTATCCGGAGCGCCCGGGGCAAGCCCAGGCGATGGAACCAGTTGGCTACCACCGCCAACCCCTGAGAAAAATAAACTACCGCCAATACCAGGAGCAGATTCAGACCTACGAACCGCACCGCGGACAGCGGTACCAGCACAAGAAACCCCGCCCCCAGCAAGAGGAAGATCAACCACTCCGGGGCCACCCAGTGATACAGCGGGGGCACCGGTTCCCTCCAGCCCAAGAGGGAGCACAACTGCCGGGCCAGGACGACGTTCAACCAGGCCACCAGGCCCATGTTGGCAACCATCAAACCCGGCAAGAGCCGCTCCAGCAAGTTTTTTACATCACCCGGCGCAACCCCCGGAATCAGGCTGCCCGCAGAGCCGGCGCCGGTATCTCCCAAGATCTTGGCAACGGTTCCCATGATCTCTACGGTCTTTTGCGCTAGCAGGTCCTGGGGAGCCAGGCCCAGGTAATACGCCTGCCCAAGAAAGATCAGCAAGGCGACGCCGTTTAAGGCCACCACCGTATAGATGATGGTCTGGGGCACCCCTATCCCCCGGTTCTGGAGGCTAACGAGCACCACCCCCATGGCCAGGAGATTCAGAAAACCCAGGTTTTGCCAAAAGGTGTCCAGCGCGGGGTGCAGGGCGAAGATGAGCACTGCGACGGCCAGGGCCATCGCCAGGGCTGCCAGCGCACCCAGCCTCCAGCCCGCCACCAGCACCGGCAACGGCGTCAGGACGCCAACCAGGAGATAGGCCACAGGACTTACCTGGGCTCCCAGGAACCCGCCCAGGAGGGCGCACAGGCAGAGGATCCAGACGAAGTGACCTCGGCCCATGGCTCACATCCCACCTGCGCCCTTACATGGGCGGCTGTGCGGGGGTGTAGGCAATCAGGGCCAGGAGCCGGGCCTGTTTGATGGCCCGGGTGACCCGCCGTTGATGGCGGGCGCAGTTCCCCGAGATGCGCCGGGGAATTATTTTCCCCCGCTCCGTGACAAATTGTCTCAGAGTATTGACGTCTTTGTAATCAATGGGCAAATTGGCGTCCACACAAAAACGGCAGACCTTGCGGCGGACGTAAAATTGTTTCCGTTTGCGACGAGGCATGACAGGCACGGATTAGTCCTCCTTGGCCGGGGCTGCAGGTTCTTCAGGAGCGGCGGCTTCCACCAAGGCTCCGGTTTCCTCAGCGCTCGCGGCGGCTTCGGGCTCGGGCGCTGGCGCAGCCGCCTTGGCCTTGGCTGCGATCTCGGCCTGCAAAGCCTCCAGGTTCACTTTGTCTGATTTCTTGGTGGTGAGGTAGCGCATGATGCGGTCGTCAATGCGGTAGTTGCGTTCCAACTCCTTGACCGTCTCGGACGACCCGGCAAAATCGGCTAACACGTAATAACCCCGGATGGTGCTTTTGATTTTGTAGGACAGCTTGCGGCGGCCCCACTCCTCCAGCCCCACCAGGGTTCCACCTTGGGAGGAGATAATCCGGGAAAACTTGTCGATGGCGGACTTGACTTCTTCATCCGGGAGGTCGCCATTTACCACCCAGACCGATTCATAGCGGCGCATTCTTCCTCCTTATGGTCTTTGGCCCTGGAGCACTTTAGCCCAGAGCAAGGAAGGGTAAAATTACTATTTATCAGAAAGGCAAAGGCTTGTCAACAGGCGGGCAAAACGGCGGAGCCGGAGAATCTCCGCACCCTGGCGGGTTTTCCCAGGCTCCCCCAATTCGGACGGGTTATTGCACAGTAAAAAACGCGTCCCGCTGCGAGGTGCCGGCACTGCTCACCACCCGGCTGGTGACGGTGTAGCTGCCGCGAGTAGCGTTGTTGGGCAGAACATAATTGATGTTGTCGTTATACGTGCCATTGGCATTGGACACCGTGGTTTGATACGGTGTGCCCACCATCTGGCCATTGACCCGCACCTCCCGCACCAGATTCACCGAGATCGGGGCATTGGCCGGGGTTAAGATGGTATAGGTCATGCCCAGACTGACTGTCCCCCCGGGAGCTACCGTGCCCGGTGAGGCGCTGACGTTGCCCACGCTCACCACGTTCCCCTGGCCCTGGTAGTTATTCGCCATGGCCGCAGCTTGGGCCGAACGGATCTCGCTGTTGCGGTGCTCGGCATAAAGATAGCCGCCAACCCCACCCAACAGGCCTCCCGCGGCCGCCCCGACCCAGGCGCCGGTGGCCGGCGAGCCGGTAGCTGCCCCGATGATGGAACCTATGGCCGCACCTGTGGCGGCCCCACCCAAGGCGCCAGCCCCGGTGGAACGCCCGGGGGAATAATAGCCACCCTCAGTGGCACAGCCGACCAAAGATACGGTAAAAAAAACCACGATTGCAATTGCCAACCATTTCCGGGTCATCCTGTCCCCTCCTTTTGCAATGTTGTTCAAGCCGGAAGACCTGCGCCTGTTGCCCGGGCAGAAAGTCAATCATTACTTCTCAACCCAAGATTCAAACCCCCGTGGTTTAGTCAATCTTACCGGAGCAAAGGCCCGGCAGCTTCACACCTCCCGGCCCACCGACATCCGCACCTGATCCAGGATGCCGTTGATGAAGCCCCCAGAAGCCTCGCTGCCATAACGTTTCGCCATTTCCACCGCCTCGTTGATCACCACTTTCGGTGGAATCCCCGGCTGGTACAAGAGTTCATAGATAGCCAACCTCAGGAGATTGCGGTCCACCACGGTCATGCGTTCCAGGCGCCAGTGCTCCGAGTAGCGCACAATCAGGGCGTCCAGTTCCTCCAGATGGGACCCCACTCCTTCCACCAGTTCCTTGAGATAGGCGGGATGAGCGCCGCCGTCCTGGAAATGGCTCCAGAACCGTTCCAAGGCCGCAGGATCAGGCGGCCCGGAGAGCTCGCCCTGATAGAGAAATTGCAGGGCCCATTCCCGGCATTGGCTGCGGGAATATGCCGCCAACCAGTCAGGCCCCCAATTCTTTCAGGAGGTTGACCATTTCGATGGCGGCTTCCGCGGCGGCAAAGCCTTTATTGCCAGCCTTGCTGCCGGCCCGTTCAATGGCCTGTTCCAGGTTGTCAGTGGTCAAAATGCCGAAGGCGATGGGTACTCCGCTCTCCAGGGAAACTTGGGCGATGCCTTTGCTTACCTCAGCCGCGACATAATCGAAATGGGGCGTGGAGCCCCGAATCACCGCGCCCAGGCAGATGACCGCGTCAAAGGTCCGGGCCTGGACCAGGCGTCTGGCTACCAGGGGAATTTCCCAGGCTCCGGGCACCCGCACCACGGTCAGGGACTCCTCGCTGACCCCCTGACGACGCAGACAATCCAGCGCACCTTCCAGCAAGCGCTCGGTGATAAATGCATTGAAGCGGCTCACGACCAGGGCGAATTTAAGGCCCGTGGCAACAAGCTTGCCTTCTACGTTACGCATTGTTCCCCCGTTGGAAAGGCTTTGGGGCGAAAAGGGGAAATGGCAAAATGGCGAAATGGGAAAAAAGCATTGCTCTCACCCGATCCACCAGGCCCTTTATCCTTAATCCGCGGCCAAATCTTTTCCCCTGTATTTAACCGTGCTAAGTAAATCAAGAAAACCCGTTATCAAACAAACTGCACTTTTTTATCCCTTTCGCCTTTTTTCCCTTTTCCCCCTGCTTTTAAACCATTTTCAGCAGGTGCCCCATCTTCTGGCACTTGGTCTTAAGATATTTGCGGTTTACCCGGTTAGGAGGAATCTCCAGGGCCACCCGTTCCACCATGGTGAGGCCGTATCCTTCCAAGCCGATAATCTTCTTGGGGTTGTTGGTCATGAGGCGCATCTTGCGCACACCCAGATCCCGGAGTATCTGGGCCCCGATGCCGTAATCCCGCAGGTCCGCCTTGAACCCCAGGGCCTCGTTGGCCTCCACCGTGTCCGCCCCCTGGTCCTGGAGCTCGTAGGCCCGGAGTTTATTGACCAACCCGATGCCCCGGCCCTCCTGGTGCATGTAGAGGATGACCCCTTTGCCTTCGCACTCCACCAGCTCCATGGCGGATTCCAACTGGTCGCCGCAATCGCAGCGCATGGAGTGAAACACGTCGCCGGTGACGCATTCGGAATGGACCCGCACGAGAATAGGCTCATCGGGGTTGATTTCCCCTTTCACCAGGGCCATGTGTTGGTTGTCATCCACGTCGTTATCGTAAGCAATGGCAGTAAACTCCCCGAACGCGGTGGGCAGCTTGACGGTGGCCCGACGGTGGACAAATGACTCGTTCCGGAGGCGATGTTCCACCAGGTCGGCGATGGTGGCTATCTTGATATTATGTTCCGCGGCGAATTTCTCCAGGTCCGGCATGCGGGCCATAGTGCCGTCGTCCTTCATGACCTCGCAGATCACCGCCGCGCCTTTCAAACCGGCCAGGCGAGCCAGGTCCACGGAACCTTCGGTCTGCCCGGTGCGGACCAATACTCCCCCTTTCCGAGCCCGGATGGGGAAGACGTGCCCCGGGCTCACGATATCATCCGGGTGGGAATTATCGGCTACCGCGGTGAGGATGGTGGTGGCCCGGTCAGCCGCGGAAATCCCGGTGGTGACCCCCCGTCTGGCCTCGATGGACACGGTGAACGCCGTCTTAAAACCCGACTGGTTATTCCGCACCATTTGGGGCAGTTGCAGGCGCTCAATGATATCCGCTCCCAGGGCCAGACAGATGAGCCCCCGCCCGAAACGGGCCATAAAGTTGATGGCTGCGGGGGTGACGCGCTCCGCGGCCATGGTAAGGTCGCCTTCGTTTTCCCGGTCCTCGTCGTCCACCAGGATGATCATCTTGCCCTGGCGTATATCCTCAATCGCTTCTTCAATGGGTACTACCGACATGTTAGTTTCCCGTTTTCTATTTTCTGTTCTTAGTAGCAACGGCATACGTGCCGATGAAAACTTTTGCTGACCCCGGCTTATAAAAATCCGTGCCGGGCCAGGAGTTCCGGGGTAACCCCCTCTCCCGGGGTGGCGTCTTTGCCCAGCAGCCGGGCCACGTATTTGCCGATGATGTCAGCCTCCAGGTTGACCCGGTCACCCACTTTCAGGGCATCCAGGGTGGTCGCCTGGGCCGTATGGGGGATGATATTCACCGTGAAGGTATTGCCCTCGCAGGCGTTCACAGTCAGGGAGACCCCTTCGATGGCGATGGAGCCCTTTGGGATGACCAGGCGGCTCAAGCTCCCGGGCATTTCGAAGGTGAGCTCCAGGTGGGCCGCACCGGCCCGCCGTTCCCGCACCACGCCGATGCCGTCCACGTGCCCGGTGACCAGGTGCCCGCCCAGGCGGTCGCCCATTCGCAGGGACCTTTCTAAGTTTACCCGGTCCCCCACCTTTTTCAAGGGGAAAGTCGTGCAGGCCAGGGTCTCCGGCGAAACCTCGAAGCTGGCCCGGGGCGGGTCGATGGCCACCACCGTGAGACAGGCCCCACTCACTGCCACCGACTCCCCCAAGGTCAGTTCCCCGGCGGAAAACGAGATCTTGAGGCCAAGGCGCAGGCCCTCGGCCACGGAGTTTAAGGCCGTGATCTCCCCGACGCCTTCCACCAGCCCGGTGAACATAGTTTTATCTTCCTTGCTGAACTCGCAGAAAGTCAGTTTCCCCCCCCCCCGGTGCGAGGGGATTAAGGGGAGGGGGAAAATAACTCTCTGGATATCGAGTATAAGCGGTGAATTATGCTAGGATTTTACACTATCCGGCCGCGTAAGCAAACGCCTTTCCCCATAAAAAAAGCGGCGCCCCTAAAAGGCGCCGCCTTTCTGACATACTGCAAACCCTTCAATCCTTGATAGGATGGGAAAGGCACCCGCCTTCCCCTCTGGTTCGTTTACCCCTCATGTCAGGGGAGGTTGTTCTTTAGCCGAAAAACCGCCGCCGCCAGCCCACCAGACCCAGACCCAGCAGGCCGGAACCCATCAAAAGTACACTGGGGGGTACAGGCACCGGGCATTCGCGCACCAGGCCCACCATGTCATTGTAATCCTGATCTCCGTGGAATACGCCATTAGAAAAATTACTGGCGTCGCCGTCCTCAAAGGCCACGAGGTATTGCCCCGTCAAGGCAGGATTGATCACGCCGAGGTCGATAATCAACCCCGGGAGGCGGTCTAGCGCACCGCTACCGTCCGTTGCCAGGAGAGACGTAAATGAATTGCTTCCATCAGTGAAGGCAAAGGAACTCGCCTGCGTGAACTGAATGGGAGCAAAAGCGACGTCAGCAGAGTTAAATTTGGACGGGGGAGTAATCGCCAAATGATTGTCGGTGGGAACAGTCAGCGTCTGGGAATAACCGGCGTAAGTAGCGTACTCCAGTAAGTCGTAACAGCCAGCCCCCAGCGTTCCCAGATTTGCTGCGCCCTCCAAATCGACATTGAGGATAGTTTCTCCGGTCCACCCACTGACAATTGCGTACAGGTTTACTTCTGATGTTCCCTGTGGCCCGTTGGGGGCCCAAGGCGTAAGAATCGTCGTTGCCTGGGCCGATAGCGCCAAGCCCATTACCATGATAGCGGCAAGAGCAAAAATCCCTATCTTTTTCAAAATTTCCCTCCTTTAAAGAGCTATGTTACGAAACAGTTGTTTTACAGCGTGCGCGTTGCCAACCAGCCGAAAATACTTATGGATCACTCGCCGTGCCTCACCTCCTTGGTGGCATCCCTGCCAGCATATTTTGAAATATGGTAAATGCCAGGCAACCGGGCTACAAGCCCCACGCAGCCCTCGACTATCCTTCACGCTGACAATCGTTTTCCCTTGGCCATTTTCATGAACCAATAAATATATTTAATTTTATTTAAATAAAAATTCGAAATGATTTATGCAAATTATAGGCCGTTTCCTTAATTTATTGGATTCATTAATAAATATTATAATCCTCTGAATTCTCATCTGGTGTTATAAAATATAATTGTTTAATATTTTATACATATCTTATATAATTAACTAATTCTCTAATTATATTGATTGCTTGACTAATGGTTAATGAATGAATCATGAATACAAAAAATTTAACATGAAGTTATGCGCTCAGGAAAGCCCAGACCCAAACAACTTGCAGGAGCTTCTGGAATTGGCTCTGTTGGTTGCCTAAAATAGAAAGGTCATGGGCATTCTGGTCAGGAGGCTCGCATCCGGGGGCATCCGGAGTAATCGCGCTCCCCACCAAAATATTGAGGAAAAAAACCTGGGATTAACTACAGAGCTATCCCAGATATGAAGAAATGGCCTGAAGACTGGTATCCGGCAGACTCACGCAATGGCAGACACCTGATTCAGAGCAATCTTGCCCGAGAATTTTCTTTGGAAAGCCAGGATAAAGCCGAGTTGATTTTTGGGTTGCGCGCTGGAGGCTATCTTCAGCCTTCGCCCATGGTGAGATTGTAGGCCAGGTTGTCCAGCTTGACGGTGAAGTCGACGTTTTCCACCGCCATGCCTTCCGGCACCTGCAATTGGATAGGGGCAAAATTGAGGATGGCCTTAACTCCCGCCGAAATGAGGTGCAAGG
Organism: Desulfobacca acetoxidans; assembly: GCA_022736495.1. The sequence continues at coordinate 5,243 of DZCR01000087.1, read as the reverse complement.
CCGCCATTTGGGCCTTGGCGGCCGGGGTGGCAATGACGCCGATCTCCACGCCCTTGTCTTTGACTACCTGTTCCAACTCTTCCAGGGAGTGAATGGTCTGGCCGCTGGGCACCCGGCGTCCTACCTTGGCCGGATCGACATCGAAGACCGCCACGAACTCGTAGCCCTGACGGATAAAATTCTGATGGGCCAACAGTGCCGAGCCCAGATTCCCGATCCCCACCAAGGCCATTTTCCAGGTCTTGTTGAGCCCCAGGATGCGCTTGATTTCGAAAAGCAATTCCTTGACAAAGTACCCCACCCCCCGGATGCCGAACTCTCCGAAGTACGCCAGGTCCTTGCGTATCTGGGCCGGGTTGATGCCGCACTTTTGGGCCAGCTTGTCCGAGGCGATGATCTTCACCCCCTCCTGAGCCAGGGCATCAAGATAACGGGAGTAAATGGACAAACGGGTAATGGTGGCAGCGGGTATTTTAGAGAATTTCATAACTGAGCGCATTACTTAGCTTACACGGGGTCCGATTCTGATTGTGGATTTTTGCACAAATGATGTTAAAGAAAAGGGGGGCCTGACGCCCCCCTTGACTTGCAATTAGTTACATCTTGAAGCCCAGAGCCGTGGCAATGGGTTTGGCCATGGGGTAAGCGTACAGGATGATCAGGGCAATGACCAGAGCATAAATACACAGAGACTCGATCATGGCCAAGCCGATCAGCATGGTGACGGTGATTTTTCCGGAAGCCTCGGGGTTACGGGCGATGCCTTCCACCGAGCTCTTCACGGCCATGCCCTGGCCGATGCCGGTACCGAAAGCGGCAATGCCGATGCCAAAGCCGGCGGCCATCACCGCATAGCTGAAAAAGGTCCCCAAGCCGGCAGAAGCGCCAGCGGCGCCAGCGGCCTCAGCCGCGAAGGACAGGGAAGCCCAAAGCAGGGTTACCAGCATGCTCAGTCCAAGAACCAGGGATTTTCTCATTTTCTTAAACCTCCTAAATGATGTTGAGATATATGAAGTGGCCTTCTTCCGAAATTAGTGGGCGTGCTCCATGGACCCGGCAAAATACATCATGGACAGCAAAGTGAACACAAAGGCCTGCACGACGCTGGTGAACACCGCCAGGAACATCATGGGCATAGGAGCCAGGAACATTCCAGCCAGGAACATAAGGATGGCCAGGACCAGATCTTCTCCCATGATATTGCCGAAAAGACGCAAAGTCAGGGAGAGCACCCGGGCAAAGTGCCCGATGATCTCAATGGGGAAGAACAGGGGCGCCAGGGCCGGAATGGGTCCCAAAAAGTGCTTAATATACTTGGCCCCATGGTACTTGACCCCCAGGTAGTGCGTATATAAAAAGGTGCACAGGGCCAGGGCCAGCGGCGTATTGATATTGGCCGTGGGCGACAAGAACCCCGGAATCAAGCCGATGAGGTTACAAGTCATGATGAACAAAAATACGGTGCAGATATAGGGGAAGAAAGCCCGGCCTTCCTCGCCGGTGATCTCCACCATGAAGTCTTCCAGTCCGCCGACAATCAATTCAAAGACATTCTGGGCGCCGGTGGGGACCAGGGAGATCTTCTTACCGGCCAGCATGCCTAACCCCAGGAGGATAAGCGAAACTAATACGGCATAAGTGACATGGGGAGGGATATGCAGGCCGAACTTTCCAAACAGCAAATCAAGAAAGAGAATGGGATGTTCCATGGGACGGGTTTGCCTCCTTATTCTTAAGCTTGATCGTTTCGTTAATCGCGGCCAGCATCAAGGTGATGACTACCGTGGACAGGCCCACTAGCAGCCCGAAGATGTTCACCCAACCCTGACCGACCAACAGGAATATGATAGCCAGCAGCGCAAAAAACCGCAGTAGCTGCCGGGCGGCGAAAAAGGCCTTGGCTCGGCTTGTACTCTCCTGGGAATTGTTGGTCAATTGTCCCAGGGTACCTTTCAGGGCATGATGCAGGAGGTGGAAATTGATGACCACCACCAGGCCCCCCACCAGGACACCCAGGGCAAACTCCCGGCCGCGCCAACAGAACCCGGCCAGGACCAGTACTGCCAACACCACCCAGTTGGCGATTTTCAGATGGCGAGGGGACATAATATTCATGTGCCCTCACTTCTCGTTCTGGAACTTCTTACCCATGGTATAGACGTTCCGGAAACCGGCAATAATTCCCATAATCAGGCCGATGATTTTGAACAGGTAGCCGGTGCCAAAGTAGTTGTCCAGCAAATAACCCAAGAAAGCGCCGATAAAAATGCAAAACACCAGGGTCATGCCGATAGTACTGGCTTTATAGCCCCCGGAAAAGAGCTCTTTTAAAAATTTTTTGGTGTCTTCCTTCAAGGCGCTCCACCCGGGTCAGGCCCAGGAGAAAATGATTCTTTTCACATGTGCCTACCTATCATACCCCCGCCCCATAGTCAATAATTTTTGGCAAAAAGGTGGGGAGAAATTATTGAGTTGAATTACCTAAAAATATTTGAGTGTTATAACCGGCGCCAAATCTGGCGGTGACCGCTCGCGCCGTGAGGCCGACCCCCCGCTTTGTACTTTTTTTCTCTAAGTCTGATTATCCCCCACATTGTCCTGCACTTGCCGGTGCACCGGGAGTTCTATGACAAAGACCGTTCCGTCTATCCCGGTCCGCTCCATGTAGACCCGCCCCATATGTTTCTGAATGATGCCATAGCTGATGGACAATCCCAGCCCCACCCCTTTACCCACCTCTTTGGTGGTAAAGAAAGGATCAAACAGACGGCTCAGATAGGTTTCCGGGATACCGGGACCGGTATCTTGGAAGCGGATGATCACCAGGTCGCCCCCTTGGGCCATCGAGGTGCTGACGGTAAGCCGGCCTTCGCCCTTCATGGACTCCCCGCTGTTCATCAGAAGATTGATGAACACCTGTTCCAGCTTGCTCTTGTCTCCCAGGACCGCGGGGAGATGCGGCTCCAGATCCTGGACCAGTTGGATACTTTGAAACTGGAGATGATCCTCCACCAGGGAGATCACTTCCTCCAGGACGGCGTTGATATTCAGGGGCACCATTTTGGAAGGCATGTGCCGGGAGAACTCCAAGAGCCCCTGGACAATCTCCTTACAGCGGGTAGCCTCCCGGACAATCTTTTCCACCTGAGTCCGCTCCGGGGCTCCCGCCTCCAGGTCTTCCAGGAGCAGATAGCTGTAAACCAGGATGCCCCCCAGGGGATTGTTGATTTCATGGGCCACTCCTGCGGCCAGTTGCCCCAGGGCCGCCAGCTTTTCAGTGCGGCTTAAGTGCTCCTCCAAGTGCTTTTTGTGGGTGATATCCCGGATATGCGTCTGAATGGCGGGCTGACCTTCATACGTCGTGGGAAAGGAAACGCCCTCCAGGTCGAAGGTGCCGCCACCCTTTCTGACCCCCTTCATTTCGAAGATCCGCGGGGTGCCGGGCCGACGCTGTATTTGCGTCTGCCAGCGGGTCACTATTGGGAGGTACTGGGGGTCCACAAATTGTACCAGAGAACGGTTCAGCATCTGTTCGGAGTTCTGATAATTGAACATCTCCAAACAGGCTCGGTTGACATACAGCAGCCTCAGATTACGGTGAAGGACGATGCCATCCAGCGAGGTCTCCACGAGACGGCGGAATTTATCCTCGGAATCCGTGAGTTCCCGGGCCAGTTTTTCCCGCTTGGTCACATCCAGAATAACCTGTACCGCTCCCTGGATGTGGCCGTCTTCATCATAGATGGGGGAAGCGGTATGATAGAGATAGCGTTCCTGTCCCTGAAAATTGTCAAAATGCTCGTAGGCCTCGTAGGCCCCGGGCAGGATCGGGGAGGGCTTAAGGTTCTTATCCCCGAAATATTTTTCCAGGGCCTTGATGTTTTGCTCTGCCACCAGGGAGGCCATGGACGGCCGCTCATGGGTGTAGAACGGCAGCCAGTAGCGGTAGGTTCCCACCATTTCGTGCCGTGAAAACCCCGTCAATTCCTCGCAGGCCCGGTTCCAGTAGATGATGCGGTGCCCCCGGTCGATGACGAAGGTTGGCACCGGCAAGCCTTCCAGGATGCCTTCGGTGGTCTTCTTCTCCCGCAGAAGTTCCCATTCCCTTAGCTTGCGCTCGCTGATATTCTTTAAGATGCCTTCATAGCCGCTAATGCGCCCTTCTTTATTCCGGCGCACGATGCCGGTGAGCAAGGCGTGCACCTGGCCGCCTCCCTGCGGTTTCAGGGTCAATTCAAGGTCCCGGATGTAGTCCTCAACTTCTACCTTGAGCTGGAAGCGTTCCCAATCCCGGGGGTCTTGGAAAATTTCCCTGAGATGTGGCAGGTCTAAGGCCTCGGCCTTGGAGGAAAACTTCAAGAGTTCCACGCCCGCAGGGTTAAGGTCCAGGAGGTGCCCTTCCAGGTCGGAGATGAAAATCGTGTCCTTGGACCCTTCAAAGATGCGGCGGTAGCGCTTTTCCGAGCGCCGCAACTCGTGATACAGGCGGGCGTTTTCGATGGCCAGGCCGATCTGGTTGCCCAGGATGCTGAGAAAATATTTCCGCCGCCGGGACGGCCGGAAAGGTCCGGTATTTTCCGCGGCCAGGTTGAGAAACCCGGTAATATCGTCCCGGTATTTCAACGGGATGCTGACCACGGCACGGAACCTGGGGTCCTGCCTGATCACCTCGGTAAACGTGGAAGAAAGCAGGCGCGGGTCCGCGCTGGCATCTTGAATGATTAAAGGTTCGATAGCGCAAGCCTGTTCTGACCTCATGAGGGTATCGTACGCCCGATTGGAGATCTCGCCCAGATACTCCTGAGGAAAGCCCCGGGAGGCGGCATAAGTAAGGCGCTGGCGCTCACGATCCCACAGCAGCAACATGCCGGCGTCGATGTGGAAAAACTCCAGAACCTCAGCGAGGACAGCGTCGATGATCTCCTGGAGGTCCAGGGTATGCGCGGTGATGGTGGCGATTTGATTGAACAGATAGAGCTCCCGGCGATGTTCCTTCTCACCCGGCTCTTGCTGCTCCAGTTCCTCTATGGCATCAACGGCCGTTTGTTTCGCCAATCCTGGCTCTCCTTGGGTGATTTATAAGCTGCGCTAAACAGTAGCGCTTTCCCAGCGGTTTGTCCAACCGGCCTCGTGACCATCATATCAGAAAGAGCCCGGTTGCAGGAAGAGGCCGGTATGGTTCAAGGCGCAGTGGCAAGACCGGCTAAGAGGTTTTTGGATGGGTTCAAAAGGATATTATTTAT
>DZCR01000086.1 GCA_022736495.1 Desulfobacca acetoxidans | reverse complement strand
AATTGAGAAGCAGGGATATGCGACCTGGCATAAAGCCATTGATGATGTCTACTGGAGATGGAATATTGATAGCCGGTGCCCGGTTTACATGGAATACCTGATTCATGACAAACGGGGCATGAAAAAGATATTTGATGATGTCGGATTTGATCTGTGGATGGATTGGGATCAGTATACGCCGCTGCCGACCTGGTTCTGGCCGGAATCCCATAAGGATCTGGACAATGAATTTGATCTGATTGCATTTTCTTACAGAGACATCCTGCATACCAACAATACCACATTCCAAAATCCGTATATTGATGAAGTCTCCAAGATGTGTCCGTATACCTTCACCATTACACTGAATTCCTCCCTTGCAAAGGAAAGGGGACTCAAAGACGGAGATATCATCTGGATTGAAAATAAATACGGCGTTAAAGAGAACGGTATTGTCAAGACCATGGAAGCTCAGAGCCCGAAGGTGATCGGCATTGCCGGTCAGGGCGGACTGTGGGCGGACGGACGGCCCATTGCCAAAGGCAAAGGCGCCAATTTCTGCAAGCTGTTGCCGGCAAAATTCAGATATTTCGATCCGGTTGCCGGTAACATGGAAACTGCAGTTGCCGTTAAAATTTATAAAGACTAAAGGAGGGATGAAAAATGAGTAATAAAGTGCACGAACTGATTCAAACCATGTTTCCTCCTGACGGCAGCGGGCTTAAACCCTATGAATGGATGATCAATCCGACCCGTCAGCAGCAATGGATCGATAATCAGGGTGTTTTCCTGTGGCTGGCCTTCTTTTTTTCGGAAATAGGGGCCGGTCTGTATTTTGTATCGCTTTTTTATGAGTTTAAGGCCGGATTGATCCTGGGCTGGCTCGTCACCCTGGTCCTGGGGGGGCTGATCCATGTTTTGTATCTCGGCAACCCCTTACGAGCCTGGCGGATGCTCATGAAACCCAATACATCCGAGTTATCCCGGGGCATCTGGATCATCGGGATTTTTGCAGCTCTGGGCTTTGTTCAGATCATCACCAGCGGCGGTTTTAACATTATTGTTCTTAATGTGGTCATGGGGATCTTATGTCTTCTCATCATCTCCCACGGGTTTGCCACCATGAATGTGATCAGGGCGCTTCCGGCCTGGAGTTCAACCATGGTTCTGCCTTTTTCAGTCATCTCGGGAGTATGGGTTGGACATCAGCTTTTGCAGTTTATGTTTGTTGTTTCAAAACCGGCAGAAGCCGCATCCGGGATGGAACCATGGGCGGAAGCCTTTTTCTTTGCCTATGTGCTTTGCATTATTCTTTACGTCTGGGGCACCTATCACAGCAATGAGATCGGAAAGGCCTCCATCATCATGCAGGCTAAAGGGGAGCTTCAGAGGATTTCCCTTATCGGTGTGGCAGGCCTCGGGGTTGGACTCCCGCTGATTCTGACCCTGATCATGTGGGGCGGGGATACCAATGCCTTCTGGATCTTTTTAAGACTGGCCTCTGTGATTGCCGGTGATCTTGCCGTAAGGTTTGTGATCATGAAAAGTGCGGTATATAAACCGCTGTTAACAAGACAATAATTTAATACCCCGGTAACGGGCAGGCAGGGAATGATGATTCATGCCTGCCCGTTTTTTTATATGAAAAGACAGCCCGGGAAAATTAAGGATTGAAAATATAAGGAAAAGGATATAATTATAGCTATATCACAGACAAGATAAAGCTATGGTTTTGTATTAAAAGCATTTTGGATATATTTGTCAAATAGGATGCCATATGGCGGATAAAGAAAAGCAGGAAAAAAATACGGAAAAGCAACCTGAGGTTCAGCCAAAGGTAAAGTTTGAAGTATATGGTGAAGAAATGATCGAAAAAGAGGTTAAATCCAGCGGCAACAGCGGGAGAATCTATCTTCCCCCGAACTGGGTCGGGCATACCGTGAAGATCATTAAAGTCGAATAACATGGAGGATCCTGTGGAACACGCAGTTAACATAAGAGAAATAAGCCTTGAGGATGCAGAACCCATTCAGCAGATAAGACAAGCAATCTCAGAGGAAGACGGGTCCGTTGATTTTGAAAAATTTATTGAGCAGCAGATATCTGAAAACAAGGGCAAATTAAGCCTGGTGGCCGAAATCAACGGAAAAGTGGTGGGCTATATGATCAGTACGATCCTGTATGCCGGGTTCGGGATCAAAAAAAGCGCCTGGATTATGGCCATCGGGGTCCTTCCCGAATATATGGGGCAGGGGATCGGATTGGCCCTTGGCCGTAAGATCTGTGACATCTATAAAGAAAAAGGAATCAAACATATCTATTCTTCGGTTCTCTGGGATTCCACCGATGTATTGTCCTTTTTTAAGAAACTGGGGTTTGAGCGAAGCGAATTTATCAACCTGAAAAAGAGGCTCTAGGCTTTTTGCCGGGGATGATTTTCAGAAAGAGGCTCGGGGGGTAATGTCGGATCTTCTCGGTATCGGGCTGGTCATCCTGGCCATATGCCTCTTTTTCAGCAGATCCATTTCCAAGGAAGCCCTGGAACTGCTTTCGGCCCGGGAGAAACTCCGTCTGAACCGGGAATTTTCCAGGTCCGGCAGATTTTATCCCATACCGGTTCTCGCGGGCTTTGCCGGTTATATGGCGATTACCTATGTCCGACCCTCTTTTTCCGACCCCGCCTTTGTGGTGTTCATCGTTTTTTTTCTTTTTTTCCTTGTTTTTACTTCCATCCGGGTGATCGGCAGAATGAAGGTTTCGGGTTTTCCCGAGGCTTATATCAGAGAATATAAACAGTCCAGATGGATCTATAATTTCGGATTTGTCTTGTGCGGCGGCATCCTCATCTATGAACTGCTCAAATCCTAGCCGGGTTTGACTCCATTCCTTACGGGCAGCCGGGTTCTTTCCTTCAGGAAACCGTACCCCTTTCCCGCGAATAGGATGCATATGCCTTTGTATCCATGATTTTTTTGAGCGCCTGAACCGTTTCAAAGACTTCAAGATAGGTATTGTACAGCGGTACGGGGGCTAACCGGAGGATATTGGGGGGCCGGAAATCCGGGATAATATGATGGTCCAGGAGGGCCTTTCCGATCCGGACCGCCTCGGTTTCATGTTCCAGGGCGATATGCCCGCTTCTCTTTTCAGGATCAAGGGGGGTTCCGATCTTAAAATGATAGGGATCTTTTGATAGACACGCATCCACAAGATAGGCCAGATAGGAGGTGATTTTTTTTGATTTTTCCCTGATTTTGTCCATGCCGGCCTCAAGGATGATGTCCAAAGCGCTTTCGACCGGGGCCGCGCTGAGCATGCCCTGGGTTGAAATCTGCCACCCCCCGGCGCTTCTGGAATGATCAAAGTCAATGCTCATATCAAACTGCCGGTTTTTCTCACAGCCGTACCACCCGGCCAGAAGAGGCGTTTTATCGAAATGCCGTTTATTGATATATAAAAAGGCCGGGCTTCCGGGGCCTCCGTTCATGTATTTGTAACTGCACCAGACGGCAAAATCAAGGTCCCATTCGGAAAACCGGTGGGGAACCACCCCGGCGGAATGGCAGCAGTCAAAGCCGATACAGATGCCTTTTTTGTGGGCTTCCCGGATCAGAAAGGCCATGTCCAGCAACTGGCCGCTCCGGAAGAGAACCGAGGGCAGAAAGACGAGGGCCGTCTCATGGGTCATGGCGGCGGCAATGGTCTCTTCGTCCAGGCACCGGCCGTCAAGGCTCTTGATCAGGATCAACTCTTTTGCCGGATCAAGCCCCTTTATTTGGATCTGCCCCTTGAGCGCATAAATATCCGATGGAAAATTCAATTCATCGGCAATGATTTGGGTCCGGCTCCCCTGGGGCTGATAAAAGGTGCCGACTAGGGAATGGATGTTCACGGTGGTGGAGCCGGTCATGATGACTTCTTCTTTTTCCGCACCGACAATGGAGGCGCATTTTTTACCGATTTCTTCCGGCAGGTAAAGCCAGGGTTTATCCCCGGACATCCATCCCCGGATGGCATAGTTTTTCCATTCCTTCAGCACCCGAAGGGCGCTTTCTTCCGCATTTTTCGAAAAAAGGCCGAGGGAATTTCCATCCATATAAATGGTATTTTCAGGTATATGAAAATACGATCTGAAGCGTTTCAGGACATCTTCCCGGTCCAGTTGTACGGCAAAATCCCGGTGGGGCTCAAATGAGTAAGGCATCAATGCGTGTCCTTTAATTCGGGTTAAATTTTAAACTGGCTGACCAGGTTTTCAAGCTGAACGGCAAGTTTCATCAGTTCATCCGCACTTTCTTCCACCCGGGCACTTTTTTCGGAGATATCCTGGGAATTTTTATCCACATCCACCATGTCCCGGCTGATCCTGCCCGTGGAATCGTTGGTCCGGGCTGCATTGGCGTTTACATCCTGGATTCCGTTATAGGCGTTTGAAATATTGACGGCGATTTCCTTTGTGGTCACAGACTGTTCTTCCACGGCCGAGGCGATTTGGGTAATGATGCCGTTGATATTATTGACCACTTCCTGGGTATTGTTCATTTCAGTGGTTGAATTTTCAACCATGGTTTGAATTTCATTGACCTTGTCCTCAATCTCCTGGGTGGCCCTGGCCGTCTGATGGGCCAGCGCTTTAATCTCATTGGCCACGACGGCAAATCCCTTTCCGGCCTCCCCGGCCCGGGCCGCTTCAATGGTGGCATTCAATGCCAGAAGATTGGTCTGCTCTGAAATCTGGTTGATGGCTTCCGTCACTTTGCCGATTTCAGCAGCGGCATTTCTCAGTTCCGATAGCCGGTCCGAAGAATTCTGGGCTTGGACAACGGCCTGTTCCGCAATGGAGCGGGCCGTTTCGGAATTTTTGGCAATCTCATTAATGGTGCCGGTCATTTCCTCGGTGGCCGAAGAAACCATATGGATATTGGAAGAGGCCTCATCCATCTTCCGGGTGATATGGCCGATATTTTCAGACACGGCTTTCAGGGAATCATTCACACTGTTGGATTTTGCATTCATTTCGACGGAACCCTTGGACATGATGTGGGAAAGGTCTGAAAGGCTGGTGGAGGAAAGGCTCAGGGCCGATGCATTTCCGGAAATATTTCTGATGATGCCCTGGAGCTTGTCCATGAAGGTGTTGAAGCAACCGGCCAGCTTCCCGATTTCATCATTGGACTTGATGTTGAGGCGGGTGGTCAGATCCCCTTCCCCCCCGGCCAGGTCATCCAGGCCGCCGACGATTTTAAGAATGGGGTTGATAAAGGAATTCGCAAAAATAATGGTCACCGGGATGACCAGAACAATGCACACCAGGGCGACCATCCCCAGGAGCTTGATAATCTGCCATGAATTGTTTTTAATGACCTCATCGGACAGAAGTGAAACCGCCGTTCCGACAAAGGTTTTCCCGTTGTATAGGGGAAGGGCGCCCTGGATATAGGAGCCTTTTTCCAGGTCAAGGGGGGTGACAAAAACTTCCTGTTTTTCAAGGGTGTCCGGGGTATCTTTATGGGAGAGATGGGAGAGGGCCGGTTTATGATAATCCGGCAGAGTTCCGATGAGAAGGCTGTCCTTTGAAAACAGGTTGATCTTCATGCCGGTGACCTGGGCCATTTTCTCTGTAAAATCTTTTTTAAACTGATAATCGGCCCGGAGAAAGCCGAGCTGTGTGGGTTCTGTTTTGCCTTTGGCGGCATTAAACACCTCCCCGATAATGGGGATGGATGCCACCAGGATCAGGCTGTTGTCGGAATAATCAAAGTCAACGGATGGGCTCGTGACCGGGGGGCGGTCATATTTCATGCCCATGCTGATTTCGGGAAAGGCTTCCGCCTGCTTGTAGGCATCCCGTCCGGCAGCCTCGTCCTTATTCAGAGTTGCCGCAAAAAAAGAAAGATCCTTGCCTGTCGCCGCCGCCGTATTCTCTGCTTTAACCAGGCCCGGAGCGGTGGTTGCCGCATAATGAACATAGCCCAGGACATCGGAACCCGTTCCCCGGAGGGCAAACACCCTGAGGTCCCCGTCCATATCATAAACGGCCATTTTCCAGAGATCACTAGTCCGGCCCACCTGGAAAACGGCATTGATAACGGTCTGATACTGGCCATGCAGCAATTGAATGTTTTTTTCCCGTTTATTGTCGTTCAGATAGGCGATTTTGGAAGCCATCTTGTTGGCAGAGGCCATCTGCTGGGCATCGGCCAGGAGTTTGTGCTGCTTGTCCAGAAGGTCCTGCCGGATGACATTGACGGCGCTTAAGACCTGTTTGTCGGCAATGGCTTTATTCTGTTTGGTGACCAGGACGGAAACAAGGGACAGGGTGATCACCATGATCAAAACCACCAGCCCGCCGGCGCCGAAGATCAATTTTTTTTTCAGAGACATGTTTTTTCCTTTCCCGGAAATTTATGAATGGTAAACCAGTTGATCATAAAAGCCCTGGATTTTTTTGGTCAGGGGTCCGGGCAGGCCCGGGCCGATTTGTTTTCCATCAGCCTCAATCACGGGTTGTATTTTTAAAACCGTTGAACATAAAAAGGCTTCGTCTGCATGGTATAATTCACGGATATGATAGGGCCTTTCCTCAACGGCAACGGCTTCTTTTCCGCAGATCCGGTTGATGATGACCTCCCGTGTGATTCCCGGAAGGACATGGTTGTCAAGGGGGTGAGTGATAAGGGTTTCATCCTTGATGATAAAAATATTGGTGCAGGTCCCTTCGAGAACGTGGCCCTCCTTTGATGTGAAAACCGTATCCGCCAAACCGGCTTTTTTGGCCCTATGCTGTTCCAGGGCGGCGGGCAGCAGTTGAACGGTTTTTGCATGGCACATGCCCCACCGGTAATCCTCGCAGGTTCTGATCCGGATGCCTTGGGTATTGACGGCGGTATCCACACGGGAAAGGTCTTTTATGGTCATGGTGATCTGGGGAGGGGCCGTATTGGTATAGCTGTGGGCCCTGGGTTCGACCCCCCGGGATATCTGGAGATAGCACCCTGCCCTGGAATATTCCGAACGCTTGAACAGGTTGAGGATCTGATCTTTCAGATCGGGTATGGAAACCAAAGGAAAATCGAGAAGTTCCATGGAGGTCCGAAGCCTTTTTAAATGCTCGTCAAGGCAGAAAATGTGATCATCAAAGCTTTCGATGAACTCATAGACGGCGTCACCGAACTGGTAGCCCCTGTCTTCGATGGGAACCCGGGCTTCTTCGATTCTAATGATTTGACCATTTAAATATGCAAGATCCGGCATGCAATGCTCCTGAATATGGATTGACCGGCTTTTTCAAGCACGGCAGCGATCTTCCCCGTATCAGCGGAAGCGGTGTAAATTTAGAATAGGAAAAACGGTTTTGTCAAGAAAAGAATTGAATTTATACGGTATTCTAACATTTCAGCAGCCTCTTCCCATTAAAATCATGGTATGGCTTGACAAATTGCCGGCCCATGAATATAAACAAACGACATAAGTAAGGGAAGTGGTATATTAAGTCTGTACCAGGCGGGCCTAATGGCGGATAGGTAAAGAATATCAGCATTTGGCCCGGAATTTTTAACATCAATTTATTTTTAGTTAAAGGGGGAGTGTAGTATGAAACATGTATTCAGAGTGTTTGTTGCCGTTTGTTTCCTATTCGGTTTGATGGCCGGCCCGGCTGCTGCAGGAAATGTTCTTACGATCAAAAAAGGCGAGCCCATCCATCTGGCTGCCTGGTTTGTCACCACCGGGCCCAATTCATCTCTCGGTATCGATACCTTCCGCGGTCTTGAAATAGCCATTGAAGACATGGGCGGATCCATTAAAGGCCATCCTGTTAAACTGACCAGCCAAGATGAAGGCTGCGGCCCCGAAGGCGGGCAGACTGCCGCATCCAAAATCGCATCCGACCCGACGGTCCTGATGGCCATCGGTTCAAGCTGCTCCAGCGCAGCAAAACCCGGAGTGCCCATCCTCTGGAAGATGAAGATCCCTTCCATTTCCGCATCCAATACCGCCCCCTTCCTGACTGATCCGGCCTCCGGACCGGATTTCGACGGCTACCTGAGAACCTGTCACAACGACAAGATCCAGGGCGCCGTTGCCGCTGAATTTACGTTTAAAAAAATGGGATATAAAAAGGCTGCCGCCATCCATGACGGCAGTGTGTATGCCCAGTCCCTTGCCCAGGTGTTTGCCGATACATTTACAAAACTGGGCGGAACCGTTACTTCCATGGAAGCGGTTTCCCCGGGTGACACGGATATGAGACCGGTTCTGACAAAGATTGCCAGCGGCGCTCCCCAGATGATCTATATGCCCATGTTTATCCCGGAGACAGCTCACTGTGTCCGCCAGGCAAAAGAAGTGGCCGGATTGGAAAAAGTGTCTCTCATGAGTGCGGACGGGTCTTTTTCTCCCGACTTCCTGGCTGCCGCAGGCAATGCCTCCGTCGGGATGTTCCATACCAGCCCGGATTTTTCAGCCCTGGATGCTTCCTATAAGGCCTTCCTTGAAAAATTCAAGAAAAAATACGGAACTGATCCGGAAGCCCCCTTCCATGCCCATGCCTATGACGCCATGTTCCTGATCAAGGGTGCAATTGAGAAAGTGGCGGTTGTGAAAGGGGATACCCTTGAAATCGACCGGGATGCCTTTAACAAGGCCCTGCATGAAACAAAGGCCATGAAAGGCCTCACCGGCACCATTACCTGTGATGAACACGGCGACTGTGCGGATCCTAAGATTGCTGTTTACCAGCTCACGGATGCTGACCTCAAAGCCAACCAAATGTCAAAAGTACCTTTCTGGAAAGCATATTAATTAAATGAAAACAACACCCGGCACGGTCACACTGCCGGGTGTTGATCTTTTCCGGGGATAAAAATCACAAAGGAGATGTCGGCGCTCTGGTCAAATGGTCTAACTATTTGCCCGCCCCGGCATAAGCTGTTTTTTATCATGGGATGGAGGATGAATGTTTCAAAAATGGAAAGATAGGGTGACGGTGACCGACATTGTCATGTGGATGATCGGAGGAACCCTTTTGTTAATGTGTTTATGGGGATCGGTTTCCACCATCAGGGCAGGCCTTTACACCAAAAGCCACTGGATCGATTTCGTGATTTTCGGACTGGCCCAGGGCAGTATCTATTCATTGATCGCCACCGGCTACACCATGGTCTACGGTGTTCTTAAAATGATCAATTTCGCCCATGGTGAGGTTTTCATGAGCGGCCCCTTCACCGGCTATTTTGTTGCAACGGCCATGTGGCGCAGTAATTTTCTGGATAATCACCCGATTCTGGCCATCATTGCCATTTTTGCCGTGGCCATGCTGATTTCCACAATGGTGGCCTATCTGGTTGAAAAAATAGCCTACAGGCCCTTGAGGGGAGCACCACGGCTCATTCCCCTGATCACGGCCATCGGGGCCTCATTTTTTCTCCAATATCTTTTCAGGGGATTGTACGGATCAGGCATCAGCGCCTATCCTGATGTCAAAATCCTGGACGGATTCTGGATGATCCTGGGCATCAGGGTTCTGAAAATTCAGGTGATTGTCATTATCTCGGCAATTCTCCTGATGCTGATCCTCTACGGGTTTATCATGTCAACAAAGATCGGGAAGGCCATCCGGGCCGTGTCGGAAGATAAGGAAGCCGCAGCTTTGATGGGGATCAATGTGGATGCCATGATTTCCACTACTTTTATTATCGGGGGTATGGCGGCCGGTGCAGCCGGTGTTTTATACGCCCTGATGTATAAACAGGTGCATTTTTTCATGGGGTTTATTCCGGGCTTGAAAGCCTTTACCGCAGCAGTCCTCGGCGGGATCGGAAATATCCCGGGCGCAATGCTGGGGGGGGTCTTCTTAGGGTTGATTGAATCTGTTGCCCCGGCCTTGTTCCTTGACGGACTGGGTATTATCGCCCCATATCAGCTAAAGGATGCCATTGCGTTTACCATGCTGGTAATGATTCTGATTTTCAGGCCAACGGGTATCCTGGGTGAACGGTTAGCCACGAAAAAGGCCTAAAACAAATACAGTATATAGGATGAAGGTATGACAAAAGCTCAGTCTTTATGGAATCATGGTGTAAAAATAGGAACCATCGGAGGGATCAGTGTTCTCATCATATGCCTGATCGGGATGGTTGAATCCTTTGGGAAGAAGTTTATTATAGCCGGGATTCTGCCGATGGGGGTGACCCTAGCACTCATTATTTCCATACTTGCGGCGTATATTGCCGCTAAAAAAACACCGGTTCCGGAAAAATCCATTCAATTTGCCAATGCAGTGATATCAGGGTTTGTAACCTCGGGATGGCTGGCATTGTTTGTTATTATCGGCCGGTCCATCAAACTTCGGACGGTTTTTATCGCAGCATCCCCGGTGCTCAATAATATACTGACCGGAGGAATCTCCGGCCCAGGAGGTATTTTTTTCCTCCTGACAATAGGTCTTTTCTGTGGTATATTTTCCGGCCTCCTCGTCGTATTAACCGATCTCCCCAGAAAACTGATCGTTAATGCCGTTGCCACGGTTTTCACCCTGGGGCTTCTGCAGGAACTGATCCTGCCCATATTAAATTCCTGGGATCTGAATGTGACCAATTATCTGGCCGGCCTTTTCTATACCTTGAACGGTCTGACGCCCATCGGGGCAGTCCTGGCCGTGGTCATTTTCTGTATCCTCTATCTTCTATGGCATGCAAATCAGGGATCGGTTAAAGCAAAATATAAAAATTTACCAAAGGCGACTCAGAAAAAGACCCAATATTTTGGTTTAGCCATTCTTGCTGTAATCCTGATCACCCTTCCCCAGTTTCTCGGCCTGTTTTTAAGCGAGGTGCTCACCATTGTGGGGCTTTATGTCCTCCTTGGACTCGGGCTGAATATCGTTGTCGGATATGCCGGGCTTCTGGACCTTGGATATGTCGCCTTTTTTGCCATCGGCTCCTATGTGGTGGCGCTTTTAACCTCACCCCAGATTTTCGACATCGGGCTCAATTTCTGGCAGGCCCTTCCCATTGCCGTGGCCTGCGGTATTTTAGCCGGTGTCATGTTGGGTATCCCGGTACTGAAAATGCGCGGGGATTATCTGGCCATTGCCACCCTCGGATTTGGAGAAATCATCCGTATCCTGGTGCTGTCGGATTTCCTGAAGCCCTGGCTCGGCGGGGCCCAGGGAATCGGTTCCATTCCCAATCCGAATTTTATGGGTTTTCAAATGGTTAAACCCCAGCATATTTATTACCTGATTCTTGCCGGGTGTATCCTTGTGGTGTTTATTTCCCTCAGGCTCAAGAACTCAAGACTCGGGCGGGCCTGGATGGCCATGCGGGAGGATGAAGATGTGGCACAGGCCATGGGCATCAATCTGGTGGCCACCAAATTACTCGCTTTTGCTACGGGAGCAGGGTTCTCTGCCTTGAGCGGGGCCATATTCGCCAGCAAGATCGGTTCTGTTTATCCTCACAGTTTTAATGTGTTCATCTCCATCAATGTGGTCTGTATCGTAATCATCGGCGGTATCGGGAGCCTGCCCGGCATTGTTGTCGGCGCAGCCGCACTCATGGGGCTTCCCGAACTGTTGAGGGAATTCGCCGATTACCGGATGTTTGTTTACGGGGTTGCCCTGGTCATTATGATGCTGCTGAGGCCTGAAGGTCTTCTGCCGGAAGTTCGGCATAAAATAGAGCTTCACGATGAACCTGAAACCGGAACCAAAACCGCTGCGTAGTCTTCAAGGAGATTTTATGACGTTATTAAGTATACAGGATATGACAAAACGGTTTGGCGGGCTGGTGGCCTTGAACGCATTGAATATCAACGTCAAGGAAAGAACCATCCACAGCATTATCGGACCCAACGGGGCCGGGAAAACCACATTTTTTAACTGCCTCACCGGCTTTTACCGGCCTGAGGAAGGTGAGGTGCTGCTGAACGGCAATTCCATTGTCGGGCTTTCACCGGACAGGATTGTCCATAAGGGGATCGCCCGGACATACCAGAATATCAGGCTTTTCCCCAATCTTACGGCCTTGGAAAATGTCATGGTCGGATATCATGTCCATTTGAAATCCAGCTTTCTCGGCCCCATCCTCGGTCTTAAAAGCACGAGGATGGAAGAAGAAAAAGCCAGACAGATTGCCCTGGACCTTTTAAAATATGTAAAAATGGAAGGAAAGGAAGATACCCTTGCCAAAAATTTCCCCTATGGTGAGCAAAGAAGGCTTGAGATGGCAAGAGCCCTGGCCTCCCAGCCCAAGCTTCTGCTTCTGGATGAGCCCACGGCGGGCATGAATCCAAGAGAGACCCAGGACATGATGGATTTTATTGAGCACATGCGGGGTGAACTGGGGATCACCATTATTCTGATTGAGCATCAGATGCGGGTGGTGATGAATATTTCCGATATTGTCACGGTATTTGACTACGGGAAAATGATTGCAGAAGGCTTGCCCGAAGAGATTAAAAATAATAAAACCGTTATTGAAGCGTATCTTGGGACAGGTGAGGCTGCGGATTCGCATTGATCGGGACTGCGATGAATGATGAAAATCAGCAAAAATTTATAAAACATCAATTGAGGTCAATCAATTATGGCAATGCTTGAATTAAGAAACGTGCATGCTCATTACGGGAAAATACATGCTTTAAAAGATATTTCAATTACCGTGAATAAAGGTGAAATCGTCACTTTAATCGGTGGTAACGGGGCGGGCAAAAGCACAACCTTGAAAACCATCAGCGGGACTTTAAAACCTTCGGCAGGGCAGGTTTTTCTGGATGGTGAAGATCTGGGGGCCTATCCCGCCCACGAGATTGTCACTAAAGGAATCGTCCAGGTTCCTGAAGGACGCAGGGTTTTCGGCCAGTTGACGGTCATGGAAAATCTTGATCTGGGCGCATTTACATCAAAAGATAAGAAAAGAGATGCCAGGACCATTGAAAAAATTTTTCACATGTTCCCCAGGCTTGCCGAGCGGTCAAAGCAGCTTGCAGGAACATTGAGCGGCGGAGAGCAGCAGATGCTGGCCATGGGAAGGGCATTGATGGCGGATCCTAAAATTCTTCTCCTGGATGAGCCGTCCATGGGTCTTGCCCCGGTTCTGGTGGACAGTGTTTTCAATACCATAAAAACCCTCCATGCCGAAGGAACAACCATTCTCCTGGTGGAGCAGAATGCCCGGATGGCGCTTAAAACAGCCTCCCGGGGCTATGTCATTCAGACGGGAAAAGTGATTCTGGAGGATGATGCCAAAAAGCTCCTTGAAAATGAGATGGTGAAAAAAGCTTATATGGGGGATTAAAAAAGAAAGTTCAGCCGCCGGTGCGTGAAAGGGCTCCGGTGGCTGGTTCCTGCTCCTATATAGTCCCTGCCTTGTATTTTCTTCCCGATTCACGGGCATGCGTTTTTTCCAAAATTTGATTGTGGGAACATGCTGAATCATAGTATGTTTTGATCCAT
>DZCR01000085.1 GCA_022736495.1 Desulfobacca acetoxidans | reverse complement strand
CTTGCACCCTCCGTCTTACCGCGGCTGCTGGCACGGAGTTAGCCGGTGCTTCCTTCAGTGGTACCGTCACACCTTAAGGGTATTGTCCCTAAGGCTGTTCTTCCCACTTGACAGAGCTTTACGACCCGAAGGCCTTCTTCACTCACGCGGCATCGCTGCGTCAGGGTTTCCCCCATTGCGCAATATTCCTCACTGCTGCCTCCCGTAGGAGTCTGGACCGTGTTCCAGTTCCAGTGTGGCTGATCGTCCTCTCAGACCAGCTACCCATCGTCGCCTTGGTAGGCCTTTACCCCACCAACTAGCTAATGGGACGCGGACTCATCCCTTCCCGGTAGCTTTCATGAAGAGGCCACCTTTACCGATCAATCCGAAAATCAACCGGGTTATGCGGTATTAGCGCACCTTTCGGTGCGTTATCCCCCAGAAAGAGGTAGATTATCCACGCGTTACTCACCCGTGCGCCACTTTACTCGCCCGGCGAACCGGGCTTTCTCGTGCGACTTGCATGTGTTAGGCATGCCGCCAGCGTTAATTCTGAGCCAGGATCAAACTCTCCAGTTTTACTTGGAGTTTTCCCGCACTCGGGCTCACTATTTAGTTTTCAAAGAGCAAGTTTCGCTGCTTAAAATTATAACTGCTTTTTTGCCGCTGTCAAGTTCTTTCTCAGAGCGCCGTGCGTTTCTTTTGTGCTTCCCGCCCCCAGCGGCATCTGTCTTTGTAACCCAGCTTCCCGGCCCTGTCAACCCCTCGATGCAGATTTTTTTCTGCGCCGCCAGGCTGTTTTGCCGGTTGCCAGGGCAACAACAATCTATAACCCAACCCCCCGGCCCTGTCAACCCCCCGTTCTGAGAAATCTTTACCTTTAGGGGAGTCTTTTACTCCCTCCCCCTGGAGGGGGGATGGTTGGAATCTCATCTTTTCCCCTCTCCCCCGCGGGGGAGAGGGTCAGGGTGCGGGGGTGCTCCTTGCTTGGCCACACAGGCTTTCCAGCCTGTGCGCCTTATCCTTCTCTTCTCGTCCCCAAGCTCCCGCTTGGGGACGCTCACTTTCCGTCCAAGCTCCGCTTGGACTCCTTATTCCCCATTTTCCTTACACCCCCCTTTATCAAAGGGGAGTGAGCGGGGATTTCTCAACGCTCGCCGGCCATCGCAATTTTCCTCACCCAGTCACCGGACCTTGCGTCCGTCGGGGCAACGGCCCTGCCAGCGCCATCCTCCCTGCAAAGCTATGGCCGGGAAACGCTCGCCTCCCGGCCCGACGCTTAACCAATTAATGATACCAAATCAGAATCCAAAGGCAAGGGCTTTTTTAGAGCAAAGTTATCAGGGGTCAGTGGCCAAAAGTGAGGGACCGGATCAGGGGTCAGAGATTTAATGTAGGGCGGGCATTGCCCGCCATCTTCCTCATAACTCCCGCCCCCTTGGTTGTGGAGGGTTGGGGTTGGCGTCACTCCTCCCCCTCATCCTCGTTCCCAAGCTCCGGCTTGGGAACGCCATTTTTCGCCCAAGCTCTGCTTGGGCACCTTTTAAGCATTTTAATTAAGCTGTCTTTTCCTTGGATTCCTTCATTCCCAAATGAGCCCTGAACATCGGATGCACGTGAAATCTACTAATATTACGCAAGGTTAAGTTACTTACTTGACGCGGCCCCAAATATTTACTACCGCTCCTCCTTAATGCTTTAACACCACCCACAGCTTGAGCTCTCAAAAAACCTACGTTTGCTTCTTCCCTAAGCGGTTTTCTTTATCTCTGCCTCAGTCTCCATCCAGGCGGGGAGCGGCTCCCCGGTGGCCTCGGCGTACAGGACCTCCGGGGCCAGGTCCACTTTATTCCCCCAGGTGATCACCCCCAAGTCCCGATTAATGGAGACCTTCCGGAAAAATCCCGGCTCGGCTAATTGGGCAAATACACCGCCTTTCTTAATGTAGTTGCGAAAATCCACCACTCCCGACCTGCCGTTTGCGAAGGTAATTTCCAGCCGGTAATCTTCAACATATTTCACTGCGGTCACATCGTAATACATGGATTCACCTGTTATTCTATAGGCTGAATAGACACCAGGGCTTGATGAGCTTGGCACAATTGCCAATTTTGCCATAATTCCGCTTGATGCCTGACGGCCCACTCCATGACCAGTCCAAAGGCCCTGGGCGGTAAGTTCCCTTCCAGCACCGAAAAGTCTGCGATCTTTATAGTAATCTTATCGTCCCCATAGCGGGCATGGAAATGGGGCGGGTTGTGGTCCCCATAAAACATAGCAATAATTATACCATAGAACCGGCAAATCTCCGGCATGTGTTCCCCCGCCTACCTTTGCACCCATGTTAAAATAATTACCGCCCTTCTGTCAAATTCTTTCCCGATTCCAACCCCTTTCCCTACTTGCCTTTTCCCCTTTTCGCCCCCCGGCTTTCTGTGGTATTATTATAAACAGGAATCCGCCATGTTGATCAATTTCACCGCCAAATATACCAAGATTCCCTCGGGCTACCTGGGCCAGTTGATCGAATGGCCCGAAGTCCTCACCGAAGGCCGGGACTTGGAAGACTGCCGCGCTCAACTCCGGGACGCCTTAAACAAAATGATCCTGGCTTACCAGCAGCAAGGCCAGGAAATTCCCTCCGCAACATCTTAGCAAGTGTAGGGCGGGCACTGCCCCCCGCCTTATCCTCAATCCTGCCGATAAACCTCCCGACGATGGCCCACGGCGCTCACTTCTATCTTCTGCAAGGCATCGTCAATAGTGTACAGCACCCGATAATCGCCCACTCTCAGGCGGTATCTCTCCCCTCCCCCTAATTTCTTACACGCAGGAGGGCGAGGATTATCTTTCAAGTTCAACAGCCGCTTAATGATCTTGCGCTGTACCTCTCGCGGCAAACCCGCCAGCTCCTTCTCCGCCGACCTTTTTAGATGAACCAAATAAGGCATGGACGGCTCTTATCCCTCTTGTTCCGCCAGATATTCTTCCAAAGACCGGGAAGGTTCGGAGCGCCGTTGTTCGATGGTGGCGATATCCATTAAGTCTTCGATAAATTCCCGGTCTTGCAGCAATTTCTGCACCACTAATTGCTGCTCTTTCTTGGGCAACCCCTTAAAAGCCAGCCAGAAAACTTCCGCTTTGGCTTCTTCCGTAATCATCTGAATATCCTCCATCCCTTCTTGCCCTCATGTTAAGACAATCACCTTAGACTGTCAAATTCTTAGCCAATTCCAACCCCTTTCGCCCTTTCCCCCCATCCTTTTATAAAAACTTCCCCACCTTATACAGCCAGGGCAGTACCCAGGAGAAGACCGGCCAGCAGATGACGAACGCCATCACAAAGGCGACGGCCACCCTGGTCTTGCCCCATCTGGCCAGATGATGGTACCGGGCATACATGGGCACCATGGCCACGGCCGCCCACACCGTTATGATGATCATCGTCGCCAGAAAGTTGAGGAGGGAATCAAGCGGAAGCGGCGCCACCTCCTGCCCGCCCAAGGCCAACTGCGCCATCTGTTTATAAGCCAGATACGACGGGTACATCAGCAGGGTAGAAGCAACCGTCTGGAACCCCAACTGGTAGCCGTACAGGCCCAGAGTCTCTTTGAGCGTCACGCCCCGGCTCCCCAGCAGCTTCAACACCAGGTGCAGCGCCAGCCCGAAGCCATACAACCCCACGATACGCAGGAGCACCATGACCCCCTTGCTCACCGCCATGTCGTGCGCTAAGAAGACCGGAATGCACAGCAGATACGTCACCGCGCTGGCCAGGACCACAAACCCCGTCCCTTTACCGAACAGATTGTCCGCGCCCAGCCCCAGCCGCTCCGGAAAGCTCCAGGGATGCCGCAGCACCACCCTGGCCTCGGTAAGAAAGTCTTTAACCGTCTGCAACACCGTGGCAAGGGGATCTGGACTCATGGCCTGCCTTTCGACGCGATTTTTTATAATAATTATTTTATAACGTTACTTAACTATTTGACAGATGCGTTTTAGATTATTAATGTGGATATCACCGAAAACAAGGAGGTGATACGGAGGGCTCTTAGCTTCCAGAGGTTTACCGTTAAGGACCGGATGCACTCGGAAAAACTACAACAAGGAGGATGTAATGCGTAAAACCATGACGGTGTTGGTTGTTGTTCTCTTGGCAGTGGGATTTCTGGCGGCCCAGGTCTTTGCCGCCGCCACCCCTAAGGACGCCGAAGCCTGGACCAAGAAAGCCGTGGAGTATTTCAAAGCCAACGGCAAAGACAAGGCCCTGGCTGAATTCAGCAAACCCAAAAGTGAATTTGTCAAAGACGATCAGTACATCTATGTCCTGGATCTCGATGGCAAGATGGTGGCCCACCCGAATGCCAAACTAATGGGCAAAGACTTCATGACAGTGAAAGATGCCGACGGTAAACTCTTTGCCGTGGATATCGTCAAACAGGCCAAGGAAAAGGGGAGCGGCTGGGTCGACTACAAGTGGGAAAACCCCACGACCAAGAAGGTCGAAGCCAAAACCGTCTACTTTGAGAAGGCCGATGGCGTGATCATTTGCAGCGGCGCCTATAAGTAATAGCTCCTGAGAGCGATTGCCAAAGTTCTTTCCTCTCATTCCCCTCGCCCCTTGTGGGAAAGGGGAAGAGTGAGGGCATAAAAAAGCTTTGAGCAAAGAGTATAACAGGCCAAACCGGCCAGGCTCGGTTTGGCCTTTGCCATTCCGGCTGCCCTCGTTCCCAAAAAGGGGGGCTTGGGGGAATTTCCCCGCCATCCTTTTTATCCATTCTGGCCCTCCGCCCCCTCCCCAGGGTAACCTTCTGACCAGGTGGCACACGCGTCTCACCAAAGCGGTACCATCGCCACATAAACCCCAAGGAGTGTCCCACATGCCGAAAAAAATTTCTGCTGCCCCCGGCCTGCGGCCCGGACTCTGCTCGGTCTGCCACCACCCTGCCCTCGCCGAGATCGACCGCGCCTTGATGAATGGCACGTCCCTACGCCCCCTGGCGACCCTCTATGGCCTCTCCCCTTCGGCGCTCTCCCGTCACACCAAGCATCTCCGCCGCCACCTGGAAGACCAGCACCACCAGGCCCAACAGGCCAAGCTCGCCGCAGACCTGGACGATTTGGCCCTCCTGCAGACCCGCCTGGACCGTCTCTTCCGCAAATCTGAAGACTCCCAGTCCCTCCATATCTCCCTGGGCTGCATTCAGGAGTCCCTCAAGCTCCTGGCCCTGCGCACCAAAATCCGCCATTCCCTGCAGGAGAGATTTTAGCGTGATTGCCCGAATTTCCTTGCTTGATTCTTCTCTCCCCTGGGGCGAGGGGGTGAGGGCTGCAAAAGCCAAATCTTTATGGCACCAGCCTCATGCCCCTGTCCCGGCACACTTTCGCCCCGACCCCGATTTCCTGCGGATATACCACGACTTGCCCTCGCAAAACCGCCGCTTCCCTCCGGGTTTACCCCGGCCACACCTTGGCACGACCCCGGCACAGTCCCCCACCCTGCTGTCTTGTTTGTCTTGCCCCCCGAAATTTCACCCCTTTTTTCCTGCATTTTTCCATCTTTTTCCCCTACAAAAACACAAAAAAAAGCCGGGAATCGCTCCGCCGATCCCCAGGCCTCTTTTATCCACTTTTTCCTCTGACCCCCAACCACTGGGCACTACTTGCTACTCTTCTACAACCTTCCCCTTGCCCTTGGTCTTGGTGCCGCACATGGGGCAGAGGATATCGATCTCCTTTTCGTCCCCGATAAACTTCTCCTTCAGCTTCTCCGGCCCCAAAAAGGAGATATCCCCGCAGGCGCACGCCGGACATTCCGCATGCACGATAAACTTCTTTTTAGCCATATGCCCTCCGCTTCCCTCAATGTAGTGTGGGCCAACCCGGACCGCCGGGTCCCATTATCACCCTCACCCATTCTTATAAGCATTGCGGCCCCTCAAGGCAAGGCCCCCGGCTTGGGACATCCAGGCCAGGCGCTCCACCAGCGCCACATCCAGGGCGGGCTCGCGTGGGCTTCGGATCGATTATCCGCCCTGCACGCCTTTGGCGATGCGGTCGCCGATCTCCTTATCGATGTTGCGCCAGTATTCGAACGCCCGCTGCAGCACGGGCTCGGTCACGCCTTTCTTAAGGTGTCCCACGACATTGGACACCAGCCGGTCGCGCTGCGCATCGTCCATGACCTTGCGCACCAAGGTGCCCGGCTGGCCGAAGTCGTCGTCATCCTGGCGCAAGGTGTAGGCGGCGCGGATGAATTCGCCGCTGGCATTCCAGACCTCTACCTGGGGATAGCGCTTACCGTCAGCCTGCGGGCCGCCCTTGGAATTCGGGGCGTACACGGGGTCGGACACGTTCTGTACCCGCATCACCCCGTCTTTACTGTAGCTATGCACCGGTACTTTGGGCCGGTTGACCGGTATCTGCTTGTAGTTGACCCCCAGGCGGGCACGATGGGCGTCGGCGTAGGAGAATAGGCGGGCGAGCAACATCTTGTCCGGGCTGGGGCCGATCCCCGGCACGAGGTTGTTCGGTTCAAAGGCCGCCTGCTCGATTTCGGTGTGAAAGTCGGAGGGGTTGCGGTTCAGCGTCAGTCGTCCGACCTCGTGCAGCGGGTAATCACTGTGTGGCCACACCTTGGTCAGGTCGAAGGGGTTGAACCGGTAGGTTTCGCCCTCCTTGAAGGGCATGATCTGCATCTTCAGGGTCCAGCTCGGGTAGTCACCCCGTTTGATTGCCTCGAACAGGTCGCGGCGGTGGTAATCAGCGTCCTCGCCGGCGATGCGGTCGGCTTCCTCCTGGGTGAGAAAATCGATACCCTGATTAGTCTTGAAGTGGTACTTCACCCAGAAGCGCTCGCCTTTGGTGTTGACCCACATATAGGCATGGCTCGAGTAGCCGTTCATGTTCCGCCAGGTCTTCGGGATCCCGCGGTCACCCATCAGCCAGGTGACTTGGTGGGCCGATTCGGGCGACAGGGTCCAGAAATCCCACTGCATGTCGTTGTCGCGCAGGCCGTTATCCGCACGGCGCTTCTGGGAGCGGATGAAATGCTGGAACTTCATGGGGTCACGCATGAAAAAAACCGGGGTGTTGTTCCCGACCATGTCGTAGTTGCCCTCGCTGGTGTAGAACCTCAACGCGAAGCCGCGTGGGTCACGCCAGGTGTCAGGGCTGCCACGCTCGCCGGCTACCGTGGAGAACCGGATCAACGTGTCCGTCTTGATGCCCGGCTGGAACACTGCAGCCTTGGTATATGCGCTGACATCTTTGGTCACCTCGAAGTATCCGAAGGCCCCGGAACCCTTGGCGTGTGGTTGGCGTTCAGGAATCCGCTCCCGGTTAAAGTTGGCCATCTGCTCGATGAGGTAGTGATCCTGCAGTAGGATGGGTCCATCGGGTCCCACGGTGAGCGAGTACTCGTCGCTGGATACGGGGATCCCGGCATCGGTTGTTGTAAATTTACGGTCGTCGTCTTGCATGGTAAAATCTCCTTTGTACGGTGTTCGGTGACCTCAAAATAACCCCCGGCGCGTTTGCGGTCAAAGTTCGATAACTTTCCCAGGAGATTATGGCTCGTATCGGGACGGGCCTGCCTTTGAGCCGGACGAGCATCTCATCTAAACAGGTTTGTGGATTAGCCATATTTCGACAATCCACTATCGGCAAATTTTTCAATAATATAGCCTAATTATTATTAACAAAGAATAATTATTGAAAACCTAATTATCCCTCTGTGATTTGTCAAGGTGAAAAAAGCCTCCAGGGGGGCTGGAGGCAGAAGCTTTTTTCTTCTTTCATTTGTGGCCGGCTCAGTGGCCGCTGGACTGGTTGCAGGTACTTGGCGCTACATCCGGCAGACCCCCGCCCGGCATTTTTTCTCCCGGATATGTGCCTCGATTTCCGGACGGAAGTTCTTGAGGGCGCTCATCAACGGCACCCCGGCGGATTGCCCCAGAGGACAGAACGAAGCATCCAACAGGCTAGCCGCCAGCCGCTCCAGAAAGGGCAGATCCCCATCCTTGCCCTGGCCCCCACTGATGCGGGTGAGGGTCTGGAGCAGGCGGGGCGTGCCTTCCCGGCACGGGGTGCACTGGCCGCAGGATTCATGCTCGAAGAATACGGCCACCGATCGCAGGAAATCCACCACGCAGGTGGAATCGTCCATCACCAGCATGGTGCCGGAGCCCAGCGCGCCGCCGGCTTTGGACAGGGAGCCGTAGTCCATGGGTACATCCAGATGCTCGGCCGTCACCAGACCTGCGGAGGCGCCGCCAGTCTGGCACATCTTGAAGCTGCGTCCGGGCCGCAAGCCGCCACCATAGGTATCGATCAGCTCCCGCAGGGTCATTCCCACCGGGGCTTCTACGATCTGGGGGGTTTGCACATGGCCAATGATCTGATAAATCTTGGTGCCCGAGGTGTCCGGGGTGCCCAGGCCCTTATACCAGGCGCCACCCCGTTTAATGATCGCGGGCACGCTGGCCAGAGTCTCAACGTTGTTCACCACGGTGGGTTTGCCCCACAGACCCGCCACGCCGGGGAAGGGGGGCTTTAGCCGGGGATAACCCCGGTTGCCTTCCACGGATTCGATGAGAGCGGTTTCTTCCCCGCAGATGTAACAGCCGAACCCGGACCGCACCTCTATATGAAAAGAAAAATCGGTGCCGAAGAGCTTTCCTCCCAGGAACCCCTTCGCCGTGGCCTGCTCAATGGCACGCTGCAGGCGATATTGAGACAGATAGTATTCCCCCCGGCAATAGATATAGCCCCGGCTGGCCCCCACGGCGTAGCCGGCAATGGCCATGCCCTCCAGGACCTTATGGGGGTCGCCCTCCATGAGATAGCGGTCTTTAATAGTGCCCGGCTCCCCTTCGTCGGCATTGCAGACAATATACTTGGGAGTTACCGTCAGGGGTCGCGTAAAAGACCATTTCAGGCCCGCAGGGAACCCCGCGCCGCCTCGGCCCCGGATGCCCGAGGTCTTGACCTCTTCGACGACCCCTTCCGGGGTCATGGTGGTTACGGCCTTCTTCAGGGCCTCGTAGCCGCCCCGATTCAGATAAGGTTGGATCTCCATGGGATCGATGAGCCCCACGTTATCCATGAGCACCGGCTCGCCGGGACCGGGCTTGTAACTGCGATAATCATTGGTGGAGTATGGCAATTTTCGGTAATCCGCAGCCTTGCCCGCCCGGTAGTCGGCTAAGATCTGTTTGATCTTGTCCCGAGTCAGGTTGCCGTGGACCACCTCGTTGATCTGCATGGCCGGGGCCACTTCACAGACCCCTAGGCAGGCTGACAACTCCAACGTGAAAAAGCCGTCCGCGGTGGTTTGACCGGCCGTCACCCCCAGTTCCTCCTGCAAGGCCTGAAGCATATTATCAGACCCATTGATGTGGCACGGTGGGGATTGGCACATCCTGACGACGTATTTCCCCTTGGGCTTCCAGGTAAACATGGAATAGAAACTCATGGTCCCGAAGATGTCGCTGCCGGGGACCTTGAGGCGGGCGGCGATGTGGTTTTGCATGGGCACAGGCAGATAACCCTGGAGGTTTTGGGCTTCCTGGAGCACCGGGAGCAGGGCCCCGGGGGTATCCTGATGGGAAGCAATAATGGTCTCCAGCCGATCGCAAATTTCCGGATCGACTTGGGCGGTCGGATCAATGACGCAGGGTCCAAGTTTGGTTGTCATAGGGGCCTCCAGGTCAAACCTTTTCGATATTCACAGCACAGACTTTAAATTCCGGGATCTTGGCCACCGGGTCCAAAGCGGCGATGGTCAACTTGTTGGCTGACGCCTCAAAAAAGTGGAAGGGAATAAAGATGGTTCCCGAAACAGCCTTGGGCGACACCTGGGCCCGCACGACGATTTGGCCCCGGCGGGTCTTGAGCCGCACGGAATCGCCATCCCCTATGCCGAAGTCTATGGCGTCACCGGCGGCAATTTCCACCCGGCATTCCGGGGCCTTTTCTTCCAAACCCGAGGCCCGGCGGCTCATGGTGCCGGTGTGGTACTGGTAAAGCACTCTCCCGGTGGTCAAAATCAGAGGGTACTCGGCATCGGGCATCTCCGCCGGATCTCGATGGTCAATGGCAAAGAATGCTCCCTTGCCCCGGGCAAACTGGCCCTTGTGGAGATAGACAGTGCCAGGGTGCTCCGTGGTGGGGCAGGGCCATTGCAGGCCGCCCTCGGTTTCCATCCGGGCATAAGTGATGCCGGCATAGGAAGGAGTAACTGTTCGAATCTCCTCGAAGATGGCTTCAGGATCGGCATAGTCCATGGGGTACCCCAGGCGCCGGGAAATCTCCGCAATAATCTGCCAATCGGGCCGGGAATCCCCAACGGCCGGAATCACCTGGCGTACCCGGGCCACCCGCCGCTCGGTATTGGAAAAGGTGCCATCTTTTTCCGCAAAGGTGGTGGCGGGCAAGACCACGTCGGCCAACCTGGCGGTTTCCGTCAGGAAGATGTCTTGCACCAGCAGAAAATCCAGCTTTTGGAAAGCCTTGACCAGGTGGTCGGAATCCGGATCGGAAACCACCGGATTCTCCCCGACAATATACAGGGCCTTGATTTTGCCCTCGGGGATGACCGGCACCATGCCGGTCATGGTCATGCCGACCCAATCCGGCAGGTTCTTGACCCCCCAGGCCGCCTCCATCTTGGCCCGGGCGTTGGCGTCGGTAACCGCCTGATAGCCCGAAAAGACGTTGGGCAGGCCCCCCATGTCGCAGGCTCCCTGAACGTTGTTCTGGCCCCGGAGAGGATTGACCCCGCCCCCCTCGATCCCGACATTGCCGCAGAGCATCGCCAGGTTGGCCAGGGATTTGACGTTATCGGTGCCGACGGTATGCTGGGTGATGCCCATGGCATAGACGATGGAGGCCGCCTTGGCCGAGCCGTAAAGGCGGGCGGCGCGGCGCAGGTCTGCGGCGGGTACCCCGCTGATCTGCTCCACATATTCCGGGGTATATTTGGCCACCGTTTCTTTGAGGGCCTCGAAGTTTTCCGTGCGCTCGGCGATATAAGCCTGGTCGTGCAGGTTCTCCTGGATAATCAGGTTCATGATGCCGTTAATTACCGCAATGTCGGTGCCGGGACGCTGCCGCAGCCACAGAGCTGCGTGCTTTACCAGGTCGAGGCGACGCGGGTCGATAACGATGAGGGTCTTATTGTTCAGGCGCACCGCCCGCTTGATAAAGGTAGAGGTGACGGGATGGGTTTCCGTGGTGTTGGAGCCTATCACCAGGATGCAATCGGTATTCTCCAGCTCGGCGATGGAATTGGTCATTGCACCGGAGCCGAAGGAAGCGGCCAGACCGGCCACTGTGGAGCTATGTCAGAGACGGGCGCAGTGATCCACGTTATTGGTGCCGATCACCGCGCGCATAAATTTCTGCATCAGGTAGTTTTCTTCATTGGTCACCCGGGCTGAGGTCCAACCTCCGATTTTCTCGGGACCCTCTTTATCTTTAATTTCTTTCAGGCGGGAGGCTACCAGGTCCAAAGCCTCGTCCCAGGAGGCTTCCCGAAACGTACCATTTGCTTTGATCAGGGGAGTTTTCAAGCGGTCGGGATGCTCCACAAAGCCCCAACCGAACCGCCCTTTCACACAGAGCTTCCCGTTGTTGGGAATGGCATCGGCCCCGGTAATTTTCACAATCCGGTTGTCTTTGACATGTACGTCCATCTGACAGCCGACCCCGCAGTAGGGGCAGGTGGTGCGCACCTGGGCACGCTCCCAGGGACGTCCTTTGCCCCGGGCATTCTTGTCCAGGAGGGCGCCCACCGGGCAGGCTTGGACACATTCCCCGCAAAAGACGCAATCCGAGTCGAAGTAGGAATAATCGCCACGGGTAACAATCTTGTTATGGGCTCCCCGGTAACCGATGGCGATGGCCTGATTGACTTGGCGCTCATTACAGGCCCGGACGCACCGACCGCACATGACGCACTTGGAAAAATCCCGCACGATCATACTGTTATTATCTTCATAATAGTACGGGGTGTCTGGCGGATTGGCGAAAGCGGGAGTCGGCACCTGGTAGCGATAGGCCAGGGCCTGGAGCTCGCACTCGCCGTTGGCTTCGCACACCAGACAGTTGTGGTTGCCGGAAGCCAATAAGAGCTCGATGACCGTCCTGCGAGCCGCCACCACCCGGGGGGATTCAGTCTGGACCACCATCCCCGGAGCCGCCTGGGTGGCGCAGGCCGGGAGCAGGGTCCGGGCCCCTTCCACCTCCACCACGCAGACCCGGCAGGAGCCGGTGGGCGTAGTGTCTTTATAATCACATAAAGTCGGTACCGAGATGCCGGCACCCCGGGCGACGGTCAGAATAGTCTGCCCTGGTTCGAAGGTGAGTGTCTCGCCGTTGATCGTCAGAGTTGACGGAGGCATAGTCCCCTGATCCTCCATTCTTTAGGTTCGGTTTTGAACCATATTTACTGAAGCCTTTAGGGTTCAGCCAGCCAAAGGTGTCTGGGGCTCTTATTCCATGAGTCCAGCAAGCCTGTGAAAGTTCTCTCAATGTACCAGGACTTTTGTCAGAAAATCAAGCAGGAAATGTCAACCATTCCTCCAGACAGGGAACCCGGGGGAAAATCTGCCCGGCTCGGCCTTTCGCCAGGCGGGGAAAACCCACTTTTTCCCTTCGTTCGCCGTTAATTTGTTATAATGGCCCATCATGATCAAATGAAGCCCCCATTTTGATTCGAATCCTCCTGACCATCTTTCTGGGAATATGGACGGCAGCCCTGCCCGGATTCCGGGTGGCCACGGCTGCCGGCACGCCCCCACAGCATCCCGCTACCATCGGCCCCATCATCAGTGACACTGCGGTCCCGGCTCCCCTGGGCCAGTTGCGCCTCCAGCCTTACTGGAGCCTCGGCTTCGTGGCGGGAATTTCTCGACTAATTGGCACCGGGAGAACGGCGGAGGCAATTTTTGCTCCCTGGAAATCCCGGTTAAGCTCACCTACGGCCTGTTTCCCAATGTCCAGGTGAACCTCATGGCCGTCATGTTCCAAAATTGGGCCAGCCAGGTGGAAGCGCCCGAATCAGGCGGCAGCCGTGCAGCCAGTTTCACGGGCCTTGGCGATCTCTACCTCACGGCCAAATACCAGCTCCTCGAGGAGACCGCCTGGCGGCCCACGGTTACCGCATTATTCAGCGTGAATTTTCCCACCGGCCATTTTTACCGCCTCAATCCCGCCAGATTGGGCACCGATGCCCTGGGGGGCGGCACTTTTGTCTACACCCCCGGCATCAATCTGGCCAAATGGGTGGGGCCTGTCCATCTTTATGTCAACCTGTGGTACAGCTTTCCTGCTGGCGACCCGAGCGCTCCCGCCAATCAACAATCCTCCCCGCTCCTGTTAGCGGTAAATGGCCGGGACCTGATCACGGGAAATCTGGCAATGGAATGGGTCTTAAGCCCGCGCTGGGTGGCCCTGTTGGAATGCTACAGCTCCTGGAGCGTGGGTCCCCTGTTCCGGCATTCCGGGCAGCCCATCTCTCATGAGGTGGGGGTCCTGCCCGGGATCGAATATATCATCAGTCCCAGGTGGTCCGCGGCCTTAGGCATAGCCATCGACCTGGTCGGAAAAAATTCTTTCTATAGCTACACCCCGATTTTCACTGTGATCATGAACTATTAAGGATCAATTCTGGTTAAGCTTTAGCGTTCATCATACATCTGAGCCTCTTGCAAAAGTCTTTTTAGGGTTGATTTATTGAAAA
>DZCR01000084.1 GCA_022736495.1 Desulfobacca acetoxidans | reverse complement strand
TCACGTGATACCCACTTACCCTCGTTGAGGAAAAAATTTTCGGCAAACGCTATAAGGGTCTGATTCTTCCCCCCTACCTGAAGATGAACTCGGCACTCCCAGGCTATAGGAGTTTGCCGATACCTGCTGCTTCCAGATCATGTCTTTCAATATTGGCACGCATGCACCAGTCCAGAAGCTTACCATCTACCACTACGGTCGGTACCGCAGTGATGCCGTATCGTTTGGCCTCGTCCACCCCTTGGCCCCTGGTTCAGGTTATAAATGGTCTTCGCAATCCGGACAGGCAGATGCCTTCACCAGGTCCTTTTGCACTCGTTACCCCGTGGCCGTCTTAAAAAGACGGGCCCGCAAGCAGGGTTAAAACTCATACAAATCAGGGACGAAGGTTTTTTAAGCTTTCTTGGGAAAATACCGTCTGTCCCTAATTTCCCTTAAATTAGCAGTGCTAACCGGTCACATTCTTCTTCAAAAAATCTCCTATAAGGCTGGCGATCAGGTCCCCATCCTCTTCCAGTGCAAAGTGTCCTGTATCAAGCAAGTGGAATTCGATATTCTTCAGGTCGCGTTTATAGGGAAAGGCCCCTTCTGCAGGAAAAATGTAGTCGTTCTTCCCCCAGGCGATCAACGTCGGCGGTTGATGCTCCCTGAAATAGGCTTGCCACTGGGGATAGAGTGGGGGGTTGGAGCGGTAATCGTAAAAGAGCTGAAGCTGGATGTCCTTGTTGCCAGGCCGCTCCATTAGGTACTGGTCGTGGATCCAGTTATCGGGAGCGATGATCTCGGAATTTCGAACACCGTTGGTGTACTGCCATTTGGTAGCTTCGATGGTAAGCAAGCTGTTTCTC
This sequence comes from Desulfobacca acetoxidans, assembly GCA_022736495.1. The sequence goes on along the minus strand of DZCR01000084.1, from coordinate 13,138 downwards.
AGCACCTTGGCATTCTCTTCGGTCTTATCCTTCCAATAGGCTCTAATCGGCTTCCAGAAGTCAAGCAGACCCTCATCGTAGGCATTGCCGTTCTGGACAATCAGCGCCTCCACTCTTTCGGGGTGTTTTGCGGCAATGCGAAAACCCACAGGGGCGCCGTAATCGAACACGTATAAGGTGTATTTCTGGAGTCCCAGCTTCCCAATGAAGGCATCGATTATTCCTGCGATGCGGTCGAAGGTATAGTCGAACTCGCCAACTGTGGGCATCGAACTATATCCGTACCCGGGATAATCCGGGGCCACCACATGGAACTTGTCCGAAAGAGCCGGGATCAGGTTACGGAACATATGCGATGAAGTGGGGAACCCGTGGAGTAAGATAATCGAGGGCGCGGTTTCCGGGCCCGCTTCACGATAAAAGATCTCGAGTCCTTCAACTTCAATGGTCTTGTAAAGGCTTGGAAAACGTCCCGGAGCCGCTTGTGCGGTCGGCAGCATGGTTCTCCCTCCTTTCTCGATCGGTAATCTTGAAGTTAATGTTAGGTGCAGATTATCTAGCAGTCAATAGGCTAAATGCCAATATACTTCACTAATCCTTTGCGGACCCCTGGTTAATCCCTGTTCAGCCGCCAGTCGTAGTTCTGGTAAACAATCTTAAGAGTCTCGGCATTTTTTTCAATGAACTCCCGGTCCTCATCCCGGTTCAGGTAAGGCGCAATAAACCGGAGGCGTTCGCCCTGACTGAACCCAAAGTCCCGCCCATACCATTTGAAGATTCGCGATAATGAGACCCGGGGGCCCTCCCGGTCCACGACCACGCCGCCACCGTTTAGGAAGGCAGCCCCGGCGATACCCAGTTCCTCCTCCAAATTCTCAGGCGTATAAACATCGATGAAGGGGCAGGAAGAGGAACCGCACACCAGGGTGAAGTGGATGCGGGGGTCGAGGGGTTCTACGCGGTACCGAAGGCGATTGTCACCCTGGCTGAAGACCCGGAAGAAGGCATAGGGGGGCCGGCGGTTCCCCCGGAGGATGCCGTGCTCAATGTCGTCAGGGGTGAAAAAGTGCTCTCCTATCTGATAGCACACCCGTCGAAAGAAGTTCCAGACCTCTTTGACCGAATCCTTGAGGCCCAGGGCGATGACTCCGTGGATGACGATGACGTTGTACAGGTTGATCCAGAAGGCGATTTTCTCCTCCCGGCCAACCAGCGCCGATAGGTTCATGGTTTTCAAATTGTTGCTCAACTTCAGGAAATCTTGATAAATTTCCGAATGCTGCATCCGCTCATACGCCACCCGACTCCGTTCGGACTCGATAAATGACCCTTTCAAGGTGCTCATGGCGCTCTTTAACCTCGGGGCCATTTCCTTGGGGTCGAGCTCACCCGTGGGCTCACCGTCATTTAACAAGATTTTACTGAAAGGATTGCGCAGCCGCATTGGTTCCCTCTCTTTCTGTCGACGGCAGACTTAAAACCCAAAGGCTGACAAGATCAAACTCCTTTCCACAAAGGGCAGACTTCCCCAAGGCATTCGCGGTTCTGGTGCGCCTGCCTGCAATGGAGCGAAAAATCGGCTTGCAGGACGATGGGAAGATAATTTTTAGACAATTCAGCCGCTTTCCTTATGGCCAACCAGCAGTCCCGCTGGCAGCAGCGGGCCGCGGCAAAGCTCGCCTGTTCCTGGAGCACTGCCTGGGTCACCTCTTGCACCTGCTGGCGTTCCCTGGCCTTCACTGGATTGGCGCCCAAAAGGAGGCTGAAGGCGATGCCCACCCCAACGGCGGCGCCGCAGGCCCCGGTAAAAGCACAATACCCCCCCGGCACAGCTTTACCGCGTCTTAGAGCGGTTCGCAGCATTGCCAAGGGCACCTCGCCCCCCAGGTTCCGATAGGTGGCTAAGATAATTCCCGGCACCAAAATATGGTGCTCCGGGCCGTGGACCGGGATGGCCGGATGGCTCCGGATTTCCTGGAAAAGGGCGATCATATCGGTCTCACGGGTGGTGAGACAAATATGTTCCAGGAAGGCGTCGGCGTCCCGGGTGTGGCAGGCATCGCAGACAAAGTGGCCGCGCTCGCACCGGGCGTTTGCCGGGAGCACCGCCCCGCAAAAAGCACAGGGATAAGGGGTCTCTGCCTGCAAGTAATGCAAGGGAGCGCCGCACACCATGCAATCGGAAGCGTGTCGCAGGGCTGCGGTGGGCTCACTCTGCAAGGCCGGTGTCATGAAAGAAGGCAATGGCCCTTCTCCTGGACGGGGGCAACCATGGGCTGCCGAGGCTGCCATGCTGATTGGCTCGCCCGGGGGCAGTTCGGCTGGGGCGCAACAACCCGAACCCTCCTGGGGGCAGCAGGTCGGCGGAGATAAGGCTAGATTGATTATGGCCCCGGCTGCGTCGAACAGAAACAGGTCTTCGGGATTGACCGGAACCTCCTCAAGCGCGATTTCCCGCGTCACTCCCACCTCCAGGATTTCACCCTGGCCGGTCAGTAGGGCCGGAAAAGGCCCCCGATACATGACCCGCAGCGCTTTTGCGACAGCAGGTTTGCGGGCTTTATAGGTCATGGAGAAAAATTGGTGACCCTGAACCACCCGATAGGGAAAGCGTTTCAGGACCCGGGCGGCCACAAAATCCGACTCCTCCAACAGGCCGAAGAGGTCCCCTTGGGTCAAGGCTCCGGCGATACACTCGCCGCGCAACCCTTCATCATTTTTGACCGCTGCATCAGGTTCGATTTCGCAGACCACGTCGGAGATGACCAGCCGCCCTCCGGGCTTCAGGACCCGGAAAATTTCACTGAAGGTGCGGCGCTTGTGGCCGGAAAGATTGATCACGCAGTTCGATAAGACCACGTCAATGGATTCATCGGGTATGGGCAGTTCTTCCAGAAAACCTTTCTTGAATCCGAGGTTTTTGTACCCCAGGTTGGCCACCACCCCCTGGGCCCCTTGTTCTGCACGAGCCAGCATGGGGTCCAGCATATCCACCCCGAAGACCCAGCCCGTTTCTCCCACCAGGCGGGCGGCGATGAAGCACTCCACGCCCCCGCCGCACCCCAGGTCCAGGACCGTTTCCCCGGGTCGCAAGCCGGCGTCCAGCACCGGGCTGCCGCAGCCATAGCCTCGAAACCGGTATTGGGCAGGGATGTGGGAAATGGCCTCTTCCGGGTAGCACACCGGATTCAGAATGTCCTCCCGGGGAGTTTGAGCCGCGGCCTGGTAAAACTCCTTCACCACGGTGCGGCTGTCAGGGGAGGCGGCCGCCAACAGACAATTGGTGTGAGTCAGGGCTACCGACCCGTGAGCTCCACAGCTCTCCAGAATATCTCCCATTTTGAGGCGGAGCCGAGCCGGGCCGTCGGTCGGTTGTCTGGCAGCTTCCCTGGCAATGAGCCACTGCGCCGTCTGTTCAAAAAGAGGCCTATAGGGGTCATGACCCGTGAATACCCCGGCATGCAGATAACTGTGATCCGGATCTCCCCCTCCCAAGAGAAACCGCCAGGGCGACGATGTCTGCGCGGCGGTGGCTCGCCTGAGCTCTTCCAGGACCGGGCTCCGGCGCCAGGCTTCAGCCGCATCGGAGGTTATTGGTGTGGCGAGAGCCTCCACCCCCACCAAAGCCGGAGACGGATAGAGTTGACCATCGGGCCCCACGGCCAGCGATTCCCAGCCGCTGCCGGCGCCGTCGTGTTTGGTGCCGCTGGGGGCGAACACCTGGGAGCGCAAGGCTTCCAGGTTATCGATGCTTACTCCTGCCACCGCAGCTCGTTCCGCGGCCGCCGCCAGTCTGGGGAAGATGTCCTCCGGGGGGGCAAACCGTTTGGGGGTCCCTCGGCCGCGCACGAAATACCAGATAAAGTGAAGATTGGCCGCGCCCGCTTCAGCGGCGAAGTTCACCAGAGCCGGCATATCCTCGACGTTCTCGGCAGTGACGCACATGGATAACGTCAAGGCGATTTTCTGTGCCTTCAGCCACGCCAGTTGGGCGACTAAGGCGTCAAAAGCTCCCCGGCCGCGGATGCGGTCATGATTATGGCCAAGCCCATCGACGCTGATCTGCAGGTGAAACCGATCTGCCGGCCAGCGCGCCAGGGCCCTGGCATAATCCTTAAGAAGCGTGCCGTTGGTGAGGACCACCACATGCGCGGCGTCCTGGCCCAGGAGGAAATCCACCACTGACTCAAAGTCAGGATGCACCAGGGGCTCGCCCCCGGTCAAGGCGAAGACCCGACAGCCCAGGGCCGTGGCCTGGGCTGCGATCTCCCGGATGCGGGTGGCCGCCAGTTCGGTTTTCTCAGACGGTGAAGAAGCGAACAGACAGTGGCGGCAAGTCTGGTTGCAGCGGTTGGTGATATGGAACCAGAGCTCTCGCAAATGATCCGTCTTCAGGTGTTCGGCCCGCCCCTCATAAGGCCGCACCGGCTCATCCGCCAATCGGGCCAGGAACCGCTGCGCCTGGATATCAAGGCCATTTGCGCCGCTCCGGGCAAGTTCTTGTAAAACTTTATCGCCGGCGTCATTAGGGACAAGCCAATCGGGTTTATCCCCTCTTACGTAAATGGGAGTTCCCTTGAACTCAAATCTGGTCCAGAGATCTCTTCGGAAAGCCATTCCTAATCTCCTTCAAACTATGTCTTTACGGGCGTAGCCACATGCTAAATTGTCTACATAAACTTAAGTTGGCAGCGAGTATATCCTCCAAGAGAGCTTGGTCATTTCGGTTTCTCCTGCGCGGCTGGCGGACCCGGAGGTAAGGCCAGGTCTTGGCGGGCGGCCAACCGCCCCAGCTTGAGCGACAGGTCTTGTGGGTCGGTTATAGGCGGAAGGCAGGCAAAATTCAGGCAGATATAGGCCGCCGGCCCTTTATCGGAAGGTGGATAATCCTTCACCCCCGGCGCCACTTTTTCCAAGGCCGCGGCAGCCTTGGGATTTTTTAAGACCAGTCGCCGCTCCGGCAGAAAATAGCGGTAGCAGTCCTTTAACATTCTCTGCACGGCGGGGTGCCGGGGGTCGCCCACCAGGGTGAGATCCAGGGCCGGCATCAGGTACAGGATTTGGGCGCTTAAGAGCTGGGGAAACGCCAGGGGCGCTTTCCGGGCTTGGCCCTGAAAGCGGGTGAGGATGGCTTGGGCCCGCTTTTGGTAGCGCTTATCTTCGGTAAAGCGGTAGAGTTTCCAGCAGGCCAGGGCTGCCATGGAATTTCCTGACGGAATCGACTGGTCGTAGATACTCCGATTTCTGCCCAGGGGCGTCTTCTGATCCTCACCCTCGTAAAAATAAATCCCCTCTGAGCCATCCAAAAAAAGTTCCTCCATCTGATCCACCAGGCGCCGGGCCTCGGTCAGCCAATATGGGTCAAAATCAGTCTCAAACAGGTCGAGGAGACCGTTGGCCAGGAAGGCATAATCGTCCAGGAACCCGGGGACGCTAACCTTGCCATTGGCCCAGATACGATAAAGGCGTCCCTCCTTGACGAGGTCGTTCAGGATAAAACGGGCACCTTTAGCAGCAGCCTGATAATACCTTCGGTCTCCCAGAACCTGCGCCCCTTGCGCCAGGGCGGCAATCATCAGGCCATTCCAGGAGACGATGATCTTGTCATCCCTGGACGGAGGCACTCGCTGGGCCCGGGCTTGTCTTAGCTGATTTAAGGCCGGGTTCAAGGTCAAGCGGACCTGCTCCACGCTTAAAGAAAACCGCTTGGCCAACTCGGCCTCAGACAAGGGCCGGGTCAAGATATTCACCCCCTCGAAGTTTCCCTTCTGGGAAACTCCCAGGGCCGCGAGGACTAACGGGGCCGCCTTGGGCCCCACCACCTGCCGCACCTCTTCCAGACTCCAGACGTAATATTTCCCTTCCTTGCCCTCGCTTTCGGCATTCAATGAGGAGAAAAAGCCGCTGCTGGGAGAACTGAGATCCCGGAGCACAAAATCCAGGGTCTCTTGAGCCACCCTTCGATCCAGCTCGTCCCCGGTAATCTGGTACTCGGCCAGGTAGAGAGGCGCCAGCAGGGCGTTATCGTAGAGCATCTTCTCGAAATGGGGCACCAGCCACCGGGAGTCCGTGGCGTAGCGGTAAAAGCCGCCGCCCAGCTGGTCGTAGATGCCGCCCCGGGCCATCTTTTCCAGGGTGAAACTGACCATCTCCTGGGCCCGAGCTTCCCCGGCATAGCGATAATAATGAAGCAGGAACCCCAATTCCAGGGCCTCGGGAAATTTGGGCGCTCCGCCGAACCCGCCGTGCCGCGCATCGAAAGCCTGGCTGAGGCGATCATAGGCCTGGGTTATGGCCTCCTTATCCGGTGTTTCGCCGGCCAAGCGGAGCTTTTGCCGCGCCTGGAGTTGCTCTTGCAGGGTCTGGGCATCCTTCACCACCTCGGCCCGGTCCTGGCGGTAGGCCCGGCTCAAGGCCACCAGAATTTCGGTGAATTTTTCCGGGGGGAAATAGGTGCCGCCAAAAAAAGGCTTGAGATCCGGCGTAAGAAAGACGCTCAGAGGCCAGCCGCCCTGGCCAGTGAGCATCACCACCGCCTGCATGTAGGTTTCGTCCAGGTCCGGCCGCTCTTCCCGGTCCACTTTGATGTTAATAAAGTGTTCGTTCATGAGTTTGGCAATTTGGGGGTCTTCGAAACACTCTCGGGCCATTACGTGGCACCAGTGGCAGGCGGAGTAACCGATGCTCAGGAAAATGGGCTTGTTTTCCCGGCGGGCCCGCTCCAGGGCCTCTGGGCCCCAGGGATACCAGTCTACCGGATTGTGGGCATGCTGTTTCAGATAAAGGCTGCTCTCCCGGGCCAGCCGATTGGCCCGGACAGGTTGCGCTTTGCGGTTATTATTTTTAGTTTCGTCTCCGCTGGCGGAAGGAGTGGACACTATCAAGGCCGCCAAAGCAAAGGTTAGTGCCAGGCAACGCTTCCACCCTTGAGTCCGAGATCCGCTCCGGGCTGCAGGTGGATTCTTCTTGGTCATTTTAGGGCTCCAGCACGTGTTAGCGGTCTGTATTCACCTCTTCGCCCACTCCCTCAGGTAGATGGTTAAACTTCGGCAGCTTAGCCCATCCGAGGTCGATGAGCGTCGACCTCAAAATCTTGAGGGCTTGGTTTTTGATCCGGTAGAAAACCGATGAGTAGCGCTTGGCGTCAGGGAGCGCCTCTGGCTCCGGAACCGTCGAGGGGAAATAGACATAGGTTTTTATCTTCCCGATTTCTTCGTAGGATTCTTCCCCTGGCGTCACCGGAATCTCAACCGGAAATTGCACCTCCTGGTACGCCGCCTCGGTCAGCAAGATATATTCATCGGCCGGCACCGAGTTCTTTAGTAAGCGGTGTACGATGATGACGTCAATCCCGGATAATTCTTCGAATCTGCCGATTTGGTAGAGCAGAGCCTCCCCGCTATGAACCACGATCTTCAGGCTCAATTTCTCGGCGAAGGTACAGGCATCGCAAGAGCAGGTGTTAGATTGACTAAGCTCCAACAGTTTGTCAGAGAACGCGGCAAGAAAAGCCAGCAGCTTCTGGCCTATCTGCCGGGAAGTGTCTTCCCAGGAGGTGCCATTCGTTTTCAGGGCATAGAGGAAGACGGCATCGCCTTCGAGTTTCGAGATTTCCAGAGGGATATCGACCTGGGCAATGATCGCCTTCGTAAGTTCAGAGATAATGATTTGGCCGTGCAGGAGTGACTGCCGGTTGGACAACATAAAGCGGGTATAGCCGCTGATGTCGGTAATGATCAGAATGGCTTCCTGCTCTTGAGAATTTCCACGTCTCATCGGGTTTCTTTCTTTGCCAATGATTCGGCAGTCAATGTCCCGGCTTTCCTCTTTTTGGAAAACAAATTATTTGCCTGCGGCCTTAAGCGCCGGCTGGTAAAATTTTTGCGAGTACTCCTTCACCATGCGCCGGGCGCAGAAGAGGGGGCCGATGCTCTTCATCGCCGTTTTCATCATCTTCACCCAACCTACTGGGGTTCCTTCTTCAGTGACATTATAGTAAAGAGGCACGACCTCCTTCTCCAAAATATCATAAATGGCTGCGGCATCCTCGGCATCCCCGGTCGGGCTGCTCGCCGCGCCAAAGGCCCAGCCGTTCTGGCCGTTGAAGCCTTCCGGCCACCACCCGTCCAGAATGCTCAGGTGCAGCACCCCGTTCAGGGAGGCCTTCATGCCGCTGGTACCGCAAGCTTCCAGAGGCGGCAGGGGATTGTTGAGCCAGACATCCACCCCATGAACTAGAAATTGCGCCATCTCTTCACCATAGTCTTCCACGAACGCAATCCTGCCGCCCAGCTCCGGGTCCTGAGCCAATTTAAAAATCCGCTGCAGGATGCGCTTTCCAGGGTCATCCGCGGGATGGGCTTTGCCGGCGAAAATGATCTGCAGTGGTCGCCAAGGATCGGTCAGGAGGTTTTGCAAGCGGATCAGGTCATGGAAAATCAGGTCCGCCCGTTTATAGGTGGCAAAGCGCCGGGCAAACCCGATGGTCAGGACCGAAGGGTCCAGCATGGTGCCCCCTGCCACTACATTTCCCAAGCCCACGCGCTCCTCAACCCAGCGGCGCCGGACGTGGTCCCGGATGACGATGAGCAACTTCATCTTCTTCCGAACATGAATATCCCAAAGCTCCGCATCCGGGATATCTTCCACCAATTCCCAGACAGCAGGATTGTCATGATCCGCCAGCCATTCCGGGCCTAAATAACGGGTGAGAACAGCTTCCAGCTTGGGATCGATCCAGGTGGAGACATGCACGCCGTTGGTTATGTGGTCGATGGGGACCTCTTCCACCGGTATTTGCGGCCATAGTGACTGCCACATGCGCCGAGCCTCCGTGGCGTGCCTTTTGCTGACACCGTTGTGATAGGCGGACATGCGCAAGGCAAAGGCAGTCATGTTAAAGCCCGCGTTGGGAGGGTCAGTAGGCGAGGCGCCCCAGCTCAAAAATTCATCCCGGTCCAGCATGGGGTAGCATTGGCAGATATATTTATCCACCAGATTCAGGGAAAAAACATCGTGCCCCGCGCGGACCGGAGTATGGGTAGTAAATACCGAAGTCGCTTTGACTTCCTGGACCGCATCTTCAAAGCTCATGTTGTCCTCAACGCGCTCCCTGATTCGCTCCAATAAGGCGAAGGCCGGATGGCCTTCATTCATGTGCAGGACCGAATGTTTTATGCCCAATTCTGTCAGCATCTGGCTGCCGCCGATCCCCAAGACGATCTCTTGGAGCAGGCGCTCTTCAACATTGCTGATATAAAGGTGGTTGGAGATCCGCCGGTGCGCCGGGTCATTAATTTCGAGGTCAGTGTCCATCAGATAAAGAGGAATGCGACCGACCATTACGCGCCATACCGCTACGTGGATGGGAGGTTCAGTAAAGGGGACCTGCACCGTAAGTTGTTGCCCCTGGCCATCCAACACCCTTGTAATAGGCGCCGAATCCCGGTCGAGCTTCTGGTCCACATTTTCTTGCCACCCGTCGGCATTGATCTTCTGAAGGACATATCCGTCTGGGTACATAAAACCCACCGCCACCAAGGGAATCCCAAGGTCGCTGCATTCTTTAACATGATCCCCCGCCAGAAAGCCCAGGCCGCCGGCATAAAAGGGTAGAGAACGGTGCAAGCCGTACTCCAGGGAGAAATAGGCGATGGGTAAACATGCTGCGGCGGTGACGTTTTCAGTAAACCAACAGACCTGTGCCTGAACCTTGCGGTTGAATTCAGCCAGGACCGCATCATAACGGCGCAGATAGACCGGGTTGCTCGCGGCTGCCTCCAAAGAACTTTGGGGCAACATCTTTAGCAGCTTTACCGGATTATGATTCGTCCCCGTCCAGGCCGTTCGGTCCAACCGCTGAAACAGCTTCCAGGCAATCGGATGCCAACTCCACCACAGGTTATAGGCCAGTTCTCCTAAACCTGCGATCCTCTCAGGCAAGTGAGGGAAAATACTTTTGAGATCGTCCATCGTCGTTTCCTCGCTCAATACAATTGGCAGAAGTTGAAGCATCAAGGGTCCAGACCCGCAACCCGCTAGCGGCGCCAGGCCAGGAATCGGCTAAAAAGGCGTTTTACCCTGGGCGTCAGTCGGCTGCGGTTATAAAGGTCTCCGGTCTGCCGGATGGCTTCTGCCTGGGTGGGATATGGATGAATAACGGCAGCCAGAGCCCCCAGCCCCAGGCCGCCCTTCATGGCCGTAGAGACCTCGCTGATCATCTCCCCGGCATGCCGGGCGACAATAGTGGCTCCCAGAATCTTATCAGTGCCAGCCTTGACCAAAATTTTCACAAAACCTTGTTCCTCGCCATCCAGAATAGCTCTATCCACCTCACTTAAAGGCTTCATGAAGGTTTGAATGGCGATACCTTTCTTCTGCGCCTCTGATTCAGACAGGCCCAAATGGGCCACTTCCGGGTCGGTATAGGTGCACCAGGGAATGGTCAGGGAGCTCAGCTTTTTGCGTCCGAAGAACAGGGCGTTCTGGATGACGATGCGGGCCGCGGCGTCGGCCAGGTGAGTGAATTGATACGGCAAACAGATGTCGCCGGCGGCGTAGATGTTAGGATTAGTAGTCTGAAGCTTATCATTGACGATAACTCCCTTCCCTCGGCCACCCTCGTATTTCACTCCGGCGGCCTCCAAATTGAGACCTTCCACATTGGGGGCCCGGCCGGCCCCCACCAGAATCTCATCCACCTCGATTTCCGCCGCTCGGCCGTTGCTCTCGTATTGGACGATTTTGCCTCCCGCAGTCGTGAGGACCCGCAAGGGTTTGGCGTTAAGGATGAGATGTACACCGTCTTTCAAGAAGACTTTTTGGATCAGCTCAGCCGCCTCGGTATCTTCCTTATTCATGATGCGGTCGTACTTGTGCAAAAGGGTTACCTGGCAACCCAGACGTTGCAAGGCCTGGGCAAACTCGCAGCCGATAGGCCCGCCGCCCATGACTAACAACCGCTCTGGCCGCTGGGTGAGCGAAAAAACCGTCTCATTGGTGAGAAAGCCGGCATTGGTCAGACCTTCTATCTGTGGATGCACCGCGCGGCCGCCCGTGGCAATGACCGCCTTCTTAAACCGCAGAGTTTTGCCTCCCACTTCCACGCGATCAGGTCCGGCAAAGCGGGCCGCTCCCAGGAACACATCGATGCCCAATTCCTGAAAACGTTTAACCGAATCATGAAGGCTGATCTCCGCCCGGAGACGCCGCATGCGCTCCATAACCACCGGAAAATCCACCTTGGCGCTCTCCGAGGCTTCCACCCCATACCGGCCGGCATCCCGGATGTCGGCGTACACCCGGGATGAGCGGATGATGGCTTTAGAAGGGACGCAGCCGTAGTTCAGACAGTCTCCCCCCAAAAGATGCCGCTCCACCAAGGCCACCTTGGCTCCCAAACCGGCGGCGCCGGCCGCGGTTACCAACCCGGCGGTGCCCGCGCCGATCACCACCAGGTTGTAGCGGGGGATTGGCTCCGGATTCGCCCAGTCGGGCGGGTGGACATTGGTCAGCAAGGCTTCGTTATATTGATCCAGAGGACTGACTTCGGGCTCCCGGTATGGTTCGCCGGTATCCGTGCTGCTGGCTCCGGTTTGCATCTCCTTGAGCTGCAGCTTTCCCCGTGCCGAGCGTACCAGGAAAAACAGGATGACCGCCACTGCCGCCAAGGCGCCGATCGAGCCCCAGGGGACCTTACCCTGAGCCAGGCCTTTAGTAAAGGCATCGGCTCCCACCACATAGAGTGCGGTGCCCGGTAGCATGCACAGCCAGGACCAAAAGACATAAGTCCAGAAAGGCACTCGGGTGAGCCCAAAGCCGTAATTGAGCAGGTTGAAGGGAAAGATGGGCACCAGGCGGGTCAGCCCCACGATAATGGCGCCATGCTCCTCCGTCAGTTGATCCAGGCGTCGGAATTTCTCATTCTTGGAGAGCCAGCGGACCACGGCCTCGCGAGCAAAATACCGGCCGACCAGAAAGGCCAATGCGGCGCCAATGGTGGCGCCAATACTCACCAGGATGACCCCGACCACTGAGCCAAATAGCGCCCCCGCGGCAATGGTGAGGGCTGAACCGGGCAGGGCCGCAACTACGGCCACGATATAAATCAGGACGAAAACCAGCGGCCCTAAGGGTCCAAGAGTGCGGATCCAATCCCTTAAGACCTCCAGCCGCGCCCCAACGCCGAACACCTTGGCTAGTATTAAGATCGCGACGACCACCGCGAGGAGCAACACTGGGCGCCACCAGCCGCCGCGTTTTTCTCCAGCAGCAGTCTCTGGTTGACCGTGGGGAGAACGGCTCCGGGGACGGTCGTCCTCATCTCTTGAGTTGTTCACGCCGGGTCTCCTTGTGTGGATAGTGGTGCAGAAACGGCCGGGAGGGAATCATGGTTCGGATGAAGAATTGATAACCTGAAATCCCTCGGTATCCAGTTATTCCCTATGTTCCAGCTTGGTGCGCAATGAAAAGACATCGTACTGTTCAACCAGCCTGGGAAACCAAAAGAGGAACAAGACCAACAGTACCCCCATCAGGAGAACCGTCCCTCGACTTGCCGTCAAAATCGCCGCACCGAAATAATTATAGGCAAAGGTTAGTGGCAGCATCCCCAGAAGGGTGGCCAGGCTGAAGCGCCTTAAAGACATCATGGTGAGCCCGGAGCCGTAACTGACTATTTTGAAAGATACAAAAGGAACGAGCCGGGAAAAGAAAATAATTTTCGTCAGGAGGCGATCAGAGCATTGCGTGCAAAAGTTTATATGCCCGGAAAGAAATCTTTCGATGAACTCCCGTCCGAGGTGCCGGGCAATTAAAAACGCGACTGCCGCCCCTGCCGTGGCGCCCACAGCCGAATAAAGGGTACCCAGGAGAGGGCCGAAGAAGGCCCCGGCGGCGATGTCCAGCGGTAGGGTAGGAATGAAGGGTATGATGACTGCCAGCGCCATAACAAGCATATAGAGAAGTGGAGCCAGGCTACCGGTTTTCCCCAGAATGCCTCGAATATGTTCCGGATGAATATAGGATGATAGATTCAAAAAGTAATCGGCCCCAAACAGAATCAGCACTAGGGCAATAAGTATTCGTTTGTCAATGGTTCCCAAGTTCATGCTGACAAAACCCCTTTCTGAGAGTCTTA
>DZCR01000001.1 GCA_022736495.1 Desulfobacca acetoxidans | reverse complement strand
ATTAGCATAGAATTCCTAATCTTGATAGAGTTATTTTATGACAGGCCCTTAGCATAGGAGCGCCGATGAGGCTTATTTTTTTCAATAAATTAACAAAAGCGACTTTTGCAAGAGGCTCAGTAGTTACCGTATTTATAGAAAACTGTACTCAGCCCGTGGCGGCTGCTTGGGGGCGCAGGCATTTGAGGCTGTAGTCTTCGGTTTTGAAGGCGTTCAGGACCCGTTCCATGACCGCGTCGGAGGCCAGGGCCAGGTCGAGTTGGCGGCAGAAGGCGATGAGCAGGCCGGCCAGTTCCAGGGTCTGCTCCGTCTCCAGCAGGGAGAGTTTGACCAGGCGGCCCTGGACCAGGTCGCCCCTGGTCAGGGCTTTGAAGCCCAGATCGTCCAGGATTTGCTTGACCAGGCGGGCGCGGCGCTCCCGGCGGTCGATTTGGGCGGCTCCGCCCTTGAACTGGAAACTGATATAATTGTCGTTTTTTTCTTCGGAAATATAGGCATCCACAATGCCGAAATGGTAGCCGATGCGGGAGTTAAAATTAAGATAGTTCCCGGTGACGATGGCGAAACTCTTGCCCCCCAGCCCCCGCTCCCCCTTGGCGGTATCATACATGGTGTTGGCAAAGACCGAAATAAAGCCTTTGAGGTCCGGAGCCACCTGGCCGGCCCAGGTCACCCCGGGGTGGTGAAAGCCGCGGAGCAGGGCCTTGAAGGGGCGGCTGACGATGTCGTCCTCGGTCACCTGCTCCTGTCCCGTGACCTTGAGGCCGCCGCCTAAGTCCAGGATGAACAGGTTGATGGGAAGGTCGGTCTTGAGGCGGCTGACGTGGTGGGATTCCAGGGCCTTGTCCATGTCCGGCATAAACATGGCATCCATGGCCTTTTCGTGGCTGAAGCGGGTGATGTCGTGCAGGGTGCGGCAGTTTTTGGCCAGGAATTCCGGGCTCTCCGGGTCCAGGAGGTGGAGGCGGGTGACGAGCTGTAACACCCGGCGCAATTTTTGGTAAACCGGGTCACTGCGCCATTCTTCTTGGGGGTGCACCCTGCGCTGCAACAGCTCGGTAAGGATGCCGGGATAGATCAGGGCGGCGTCGGCGTCCACGGTGACCAATTGGCCGGAATGGAGGACCTTGGTGGCCCCGCCCACCTCCACCAGGGTGGGAATGCGGAACTCCCGGGCCAGGATGGTCATGTGATCGGTGGGGCTCCCCACTTCGGTGATGATGGCACTGATGCGGTCCATGACCAGCACCAGGCGGGCCGAGGGTTGGCGGGCCACCACCACGGCGCCCATAGGGATGCCGCCCACGTCTTCATCATGGAGAAAAAGGTGGACCCGGCCCGCGGCCGCGCCCCCCACCGCCCGGATGCCGTAGTGCAGCAACGGCGGCGCCTGGGGCTCGGGCAGTGGTTTCCGCTCCTCTTCGGCAAAGGCCGGGGTGCTGATGCGCAGCGGCCGGGATTGCAGAATGACAATGTTGCCGGCCTCGCCCACGGTCCACTCGATATCCTGGGGCGCCCCGAAATGTTCCTCCAACTCCAGAGCAATATCGGCCAGGGTGCGGACCTGGCGGTCGGTGAGGCAGGGGGCCTGGGCCTGGCCGGGGTCCAGGGCGATCTCCTCAACTCCCTCTTTCGAGCCGCAGATCAAGGCCACGGGTTTTGGGACCACCCGGCGTTTGGTGATGGGGTAGGGTTCCTGGCGGCTCACCGTAAAGAGGTCCGGGGACACGGTACCGTCCACCGCGTACTTGCCCAGGCCCCAGACCGCGGAAAGGATGACGGTGTCGTCCCGGGGGGCATGAGGGTCCAGGGAAAACATGACGCCGCTGGCCCGGGCCGGGACCATGGCCAGGACGCCCACGGCCATGGGCAGGGCGTTGATGGAAAATTGCTGATATTTCCAATAAAAAATGGCCCGGGAGGTGAACTTGCTGGCCACGATTTCCTTGTAGTGCTCGGGCAAAGAGGCCGCGTCCACGTTGAGCAGGGTGGCAAACTGACCGGCAAAGGAGAATTCGGTGTCCTCGCCTACGGCGCTGGAGCGGACCGCCAGCCTGCGGGTGGGCAAGTCCTGGCCTGCCTGGACGATAGCTTCTTCCAGATCCGGGGGGAGGGGGGCCCGGCGCACCATGATTTGCAATTCCCGGCTGATGGTTTTGAGGGTATCCAGGTCCTGGATGCTGGCCTCGGAGAGCTTGGCTTCTATGTCCGCCGCCAGGCTGGAGGATTCCAGGAAGCGCTTGTAAGCCGCGGCGGTAATGGCGAAACCTTGGGGCACCGGCAGGCCGATGCGGTTGCCGATCTCCCCCAGGTTGGCCATTTTGCCGCCCACCGCCGGGGCCAGGGTCTGATCCAGGGCCGATAACGGCAGGATATAGGGGGTATCCGGGATGGCGGGCGCGGCCTCCAGGACTTCGAGCATCTCGTGCTGGAGGCGCGCGGCAATGGGAACCAAGTCGCTATAGCGATTGTGCGTCAGGAGATTGAGGGAAGTAACCATGGCGTCAATCTGTTGGCCCAAGAGGTCGACGCGAGAATAGAGATAGCTGGAGTCGAAGACGTAATCGCCGGAAAGTTTCTCTTCCATGTCCGCCATGGTTTCCAGGGCCTGATTGTTGTTCTCCAGGAGGTGGCGGAAATGGGTAAATTTTTCCTGCAAGAGGAGGCGTTCGTCCACGTCTTCTTTCAGGAACCGCCGCAGGAATTTAAAAACCATGGCAGTCAGCGTTGAGCTTTGAGCAGTTAACTACTATCAATTAGCCAAAAAGGGAGTTCCGCAGTTAAGGATTTTAGAATGAAAATGGAACTCACAATTCCTTTATAGGGCGTGCCAGGCGCGGCCAGAGTTTGGCGGCCACGGGCGGCTCTATTACTCCTTTTTCAGGGTTGCCAACTCACCCCGCAGGCGCTTCCACTCCAGAGCCCTTTTCATGGTGATGAGGATGGTCTCTTTGCGGAAGGGCTTGGTGATAAAATCATAGGCGCCCTTCTGGATGGCCTCTTCGGCGGTCTCGATGGTGCCGTAAGCCGTAATCACAATAATGGGCAGGGTGGCGTCGATACCTTTGACGATGCCGATGAGGTCGATGCCATCCACCAAGGGCATCTTGAGATCGGTAATCACCAGATCATAATGAGCTTCCTGGAGCATTTTGCTCACTTCCAGGGGATTATTGGTCGTGGTGACCTCATAGCCGGTCTTATCCATCAGGATGGTTTTCAGTAACCTGAGCATATTGGGCTCATCGTCGACGACCAGTATCCTCTCCGGCATCTTGTCCTCCTGTTCCGAAAAAGTTCAAAGTTTAAGGGCTGTTGAATTACTGCCTATCCATTATGAGATGGCCGCAGTCGGTTCGGCCTGGTTTTCCGGGGCGGCCGCCTCGGCCTCGGGGCCGGTAATAATGGGTAGATAAACGGTAAAGGTGGTGCCATGCTTCTCGGGATATTCATCCGCGGGGAAACTGGTGAAGATGATGTTCCCGCCGAACTTGCTGATAATGCCATAACTCATGGAAAGACCCAGGCCGATGCCTTTGCCCGTCTCCTTGGTGGTGAAAAAGGGGTCGAAGATCTTGGCTTGGGCTTCCCGGGGGATGCCGGAGCCGGTGTCGACAAATTCGACGGAGACTCGTTTGCCGTCGGGACTGGGGGTGGTGAGGATTTTGAGGGTTCCGCCGCCCGGCATGGCGTCGGCGGCGTTGTTGATCAGGTTGATAAAGACCTGTTGCAGTTCCCGGGGATCGCCCTTGACCCGAGGCAGGGTGGGGGCCAGGTTGGTTTCCAGGCGAATCTTTTTGGTGAGCAGGGTGTTCTTCACCACTGCCAGGGTTTTTTCCAGGAGGCCGGTGACCTCTGTAGAGGTTTCGCTGGTTTCCGGGGTACGGGCAAAAGTGAGGAGGTTTTCCACGATTTTTTTGCAGCGCAGGCCTTCATCCTCAATGATCTGGAGGGTTTCGTGAATCTCGGGCATAGATTCCGACTGTTCCAGCAGGTGTTCGGTGAACCCCAGGATCACGGTCATGGGATTATTGATTTCATGGGCTACCCCCGCGGCCAGGGTGCCGATGGAAGCCAGCTTTTCCATATTGATCATCCGGTCTTCAATGGCCTTGCGACCGGTGATGTTCCGGGAAATGATCTCATAAGCGAAGGTGTTGCCCTGCTCATCCTTGATGCCCACGATGCTGGTGGAGAACCAGAACTCCTGGTCGCCGATGCTCACGGGATGGCGTTTGCTCCTAACCTTGCCGGTTTCCTTGACTTCCCGGAGCCACTCCATGTGGAAGTCGGCGGTTTTGGTTTTAAAGATATCATAGAAAGTGCGCCCGACGAACTCCTGGGAAGAGCCTTCCACCAAGGCGCCGTTTCCTGCCGGTTTAACTGCCGACCGAGCCGTGGCGAACAGGCTGGCGGCATAGCGATTGATGGAGAGGATGCGGCCCTCGCCATCCACGGTGTAGATCAGGTCCGCGGCGTTTTCCACCAACCCCTGGTAGCGGGCTTCAGATTTCTGCAATTTTATCTTCTGCCGGTTCACTTCTTCTTCCAGGCTGGAGGAAAATTGCTGCTCATAGCGGAAATTCAGCATAACGATGGTGCCTGACAGGACCACCAGGCCGATGATCACCTGGAGGTAGAACTGCCGGGTATAAAGGGTGTGGATCACCCCCTCCACTTCGCTGGCAGGGGCAACCACGGCCACGGACCAGGAGGCCGTGGGTTTGTTGTCCTGAACTACACTCTGCTCTTCCAGTTGCACGGGAGCATAGGCGATGAGCTTCGGGATTTCTCCGGCCATGCCTTTATGCCACCCGGACATATAGGTGCCTAAGCCTTCCTCACCGGCCAGCATCTTCTCCCGTTGGATCTGATTGATGGCATCAAAAGAGATGGCAGGCATGCGTTCTTTGCGCACCATAAAGGCATTTTTGCCAATGAAGTCGCGTTCCGGATGGTTGAGGAAGACGCCGTCACTATCCATAATCCAGGCGTAACCGGTCTTGCCGCTGCGGATGCCCTGGGTAAACTTTTTGGCCAAGGCGTGGGCGTCCATATAGAAGGCCAACACCCCGGCGAAGGACCCCGAGGGGCGGGGATGGGTATCGTCCACCGACATCTCATAGGTGGGCACGGCCATGATGGTGATGAGCCGGCCCACGTGGTGGGGAATATTGGTGGATACCGGCATCACCAGGATCTGCCCCTTGTGTTCCGGGTTGGCGGCCCACTGCATGTACGGGGCGTCCTTGAAGGAGCCGGTGGTGATCTGGTCCACGCCCCGGCTGTCCACCCGGTAGGCCCGTTTGCCGTCCGGGGTGATGCGCACAATCTCCACCACCCCTTCTTCCCGAACACTGGCCAAAGTGGCCCGCATGCGGTTGGCCCAGGACAACGGCTCCAGGTACTGAATGGAAGGCGAGAAGTTCAGTGTGCTCAACTCGCGTTTGAGGAAGTTGATATCCTGTTCCAGGAGGCTGGCGGTATGCTTGGCCAGCACGAGTTGTTGCTGGTTGAAGTCGGCTTTGACGATCTCCTTCATCTGGTTGGCGGACTTGACCCCCAGATAGATGCTGGTCCCCAGAAGCACGAAATTGACCGTCAACAGCAGGGCCAGCGCGTAGCGGGAAGCGAAGAACGGAAAACGGCGCATAATCTATTTTTATCCTAAAAAGTCGGCACGGCACTAATAAATCATACTATCGAAATGCTGCGAGATGTCCAGTTGTTTAACATACCGGGGGCCACAGGAAATCTTCCGGCCGCGGTTGAGGACGTCTTCTCCATGGACGCACACGCGCGGCTCCAGGGCTTGAGAGCGATTGCTCCGCAAGCCGTTTATGGCCATCACCAACGTGCTGGTTTCCCGGTGGAGTTGACTTACTGCGGCATTGAGATCATGCAGCTCAAAGAGGTGGGCGCCTGAAGGCTTTGCTTCCCTGTCCGCCATCAGGTTCAAAACCTGGTTGTTGGCAGCGACCCAGGCTTGAAAATGCGTGTATCCGTCGACCAGCTTCGCCTGGGTCTTAACCGACGGAGTTTCGGTAAGATGTCGCCAGGTGCGCTTCAAGGTAGTTACCATCGCTTTCCATGCCACAATCCGCTCGGCCGGTCGTTGGCGCGCAACAAATAAAACTCCCCTTAAAATGGTAGCTAATTTAGCCAGTTCGGTCAAGTTCGTCTTACGATCACCTAGAAGAGAAATTTTACCGATCCGTCCAAACCGTACAGCCAAAAAAGAGCTCGTCCCTGCGGCATCCCCATCTCGTGGGGTGGCCCAATGTTTACACCCCATCACTATTTCTATCGGTCTGGCTGTCTTTCCCGAGAATGGCCGTTCGGGCAGCTCTCTGATTCAGGCCGCGGATGCCGCCCTTTACCGGGCCAAGAAAAAAGGGCGCGACCGGGTGATAGCGGTGGCGGCCTGAGTTGGCCTGCGCACAGACCCAGGCTTGTGAAAATCCCCAAATATTTCAAAAGATTTCCCCACAAGCTGGGAGCCAGTGCCACTGGCTCTAAAACAGGGTGGTCGGGTCGATATCCAGGGTGAGGCTGAGACGCGCGCGGGGCGCGGGGGTCCAGACTTGGCGCAGGTGTTGGAGCAGGCGGAGCAGGGGAGGGCGGCCGTAGCTTTTGATGAGAATCTGCCAGCGGAATCGGCCCTGGAGGCGGGTGAGGCCTGCGGGGGCCGGTCCCAAGAGCCGCACCTGGGCGCACAAGTCTTTATCGCTGCTCCGAAAATGCTCCAAGGCGGCGGCCAGGCGCCGAGCCTCCCGGATGACGGGCTCCTCCTGGGGGCCGCTTAACCGTATGAGAGCCAGGCGGGTGAAGGGCGGGTACCCCAACTGCCGACGGCTTTCTATCTCCCGCTGAAAAAAGCTGTCGTAATCATGGGCTTGCACTGTCTGGAAGACGTAGTGCTCCGGCTGGTAGGTCTGGATCAGCACCGTGCCCTTGCCCGCACCCCGGCCGGCGCGTCCGGCTACCTGCGATAAGAGTTGGAAGGTGCGCTCACCGGCGTGATACTCCGGGAAAAAGAGACTGAGATCCGCGGCGATGACCCCCACGAGGGTAACCTGAGGAAAGTGATGGCCCTTGGTGATCATCTGGGTGCCCACCAAAAGATCCAGTTCCCCTGCGGCAAAGTCCTGCAAGACTGTGAGGGCCCGGCCGCTGTGGGGCGCGGTATCTCGGTCCAGCCGGGCCACCCGGGCGCCGGGGAACTTGCGTTTAACTTCTGCTTCTACCTGTTCGGTGCCCACCCCGTAGCGCTTGATGGCGGTGGACTGGCAGTGGGGGCATATTGAAGGCACGGCTTCAGCATAACCGCAGTAATGGCAGACCAGGCGATCCTGGGCCTGATGATGGGTCAGGGCCACGCTGCAATTGCGGCACTGGAAGACCTGGCCGCAAAAAAGACAGAACATGGCTCGGGCATAACCCCGGCGATTGAGAAACAGCAGGGCCTGTTCGCCGCGGCGGAGCACGTCCTCCAAAGCTGTGAACAGGGAGCGGGAAATGATCTTGAGACTTTTGTCGCCTCGCTGGGTCCGCAAGTCCACCAGGTGGATTTCGGGCAGGTCCTGGGGAGTTACCCGGCGGCCCAGATGCAGATAGCGATATTTGCCCTCCCGGGCATAATGGCAGGTGGTCACCTGGGGAGTGGCGGAGACCAGGACCACCGCAGCCCCTGCCAGTTTGCCCCGATAGAGTGCCACGTCCCTGGCCTGGTAGAGGAAGCCACCCTCTTGCTTGTAGGAGGGGTCGTGTTCTTCATCCACCACCACCAATCCCAGACGGGGTAAAGGGGCAAAGACCGCGGAACGGGCGCCCACCACAATATCCACTTCTCCCACCATGATACGACGCCATTGATCCACCCGGAAGGCCTGGGATAGGCCGCTGTGGAGCAGGGCGACCCGGGGGCCGAAGCGGCGCTTAAAGGCCTGGGCCACGGGATGCGTTAAAGCTATTTCGGGCATTAGGACCAGGATCTGACGGCCCCGGGCCAAGGCATGGGAGGCCGCGCTCAGGTAGACCTCGGTTTTGCCGCTGGCGGTGACGCCGTGCAGCAAAAAGGGGGCAAACCCACCGGCGTCGATCCCCTGAACGATGGCCGCTAAAGCCTGTTCCTGTTCGGGGACCAGGGTGAGCTTAGATGCTTCTTTGTTTGGAGGGGCTTCGGCCGAGAGGGTGCGCAGGCGGGTACGATCTTCCAATAAAATTAAGTTTCGAATTTGCAATCGGCGCAGGCTGTCGTGACAGGCGGGGAAAAGGACCTGAAGCTCTTTCACCGCAGTGGGGCCGGCCTCCCGGAGATGGGTGAGAATGGCTAAAGACTTGGGCCCCAGGCGCTTTGGAGGGCTTGGCTCGTTTTCCGGTTGGTCCATAGGACTGGCCCAGAGGTCCCGCCGCGCCTTGGTGACCGGGGTCCCGCCGGGAATGATGAAGCTCAAGGCTTCCCCCAGGGGATACTGATAGTAATCCGCAACCCAGCGGAACAGGGGCACCAACTCAGGGCCGAAGCGGGGTATGGGGTCGAGGACCTCCTGGATGTCCCGGAGGGTCCCGGGAGGGGTCTCAGGGGTCGGGCCCAGGAGATACCCCATTACCTGGCGGCGACCTACCGGCACCCGGACCAGGCTGCCCACTTGGGCCGCGGCCGCCAGGGCGGCGGGCAGCCGATAGGTCAAAGGGTGGGGGAGGGGAAGAGCCACCGCCACCTCCCAGAGGGAGGCCATCCCCATGATTTTCGCAGGGGGCTCAATTTGATTCATGGAAGAATAATTCATTGCCTGAGATAGCGAAAATGGTTAAATAAGTCCAACCGACGGTAAGAACTATTACCGGGACATCCAGTATTTTCAGAGAAGTGAAAGGCATATTTTGATAACGCCATTTCCAGGCAAAGGTATTGGGTAATTCATGAGCCAAGGCATTAAAGGAAATTGATATAAACAAGGCTATTAAAGCCGACCAATCTTTATTAAATATTCGCCCCAACAATGATATTTTATTTAAGAATAAATTGATAGGCGATAAAGAGAATATTCCGAGCAAACTACAAATAATGATGACGCTTTGTATATGCATCTTGCCAAAGATTAGAAAGTAAATTATTGGAAAACACGTAGATAAAAGAGTAATTAAAGGGCCTCCCCGGAGTAATCCGACTGGAAACCGAAGAGGTCGCCGTACGCCACAGTCCACGCGCAGAACGATAGGGGGATGGTTGCCAGAAGCCCCAGGCCGAACAGCAGAATTCCAGCCAGATTAACGCCGGTCAGCAGGAGCATAAAAACGAAAAAGCTGAACCACACAGGGTTTATCGTTTTGCGGCTGAGCTCCAGGGCCGGCCAGAAGTCCAGGCCTTGATCCACCACCAGGCTGGGAGCAAAGAGATAACCCACGAGCAGATAGATGCCCGGGATAATCAAAAGCACCATGCCGATAGCGATCAAGATCGAACTCACCAGGGAAACCAAGAAAAGGGGCCAAAAGCAGTAAAAGCCCGAAAAAAAATCACGAAATTGTGGGGTTTGCCGGTGCATGAGTTTGGCGGCCACGACAAAGTTGCCCATCATCAAAGGGGGACTGACGGCGAAGGATGCCAAGGACCCCAGGAAGGGTAGGTTATGTAAGGCCACTTGGATGAGGAGGTTTAGCAGGCCAAAGCCGATAAACCCAAAGGGATATTGTTGGAATAAATCCCAGCCACTCCGCATATAGTACCCCAGAGGCAACGCTTGTTGCGTCCGTGGGTGGAGACGGTTATCGGGAGGCGGCGGCAAAGGCAGGGACTGCCCGCAGACGGGGCAATGGAGTGCGTCCCCGGATAATTGATGGCCGCAATTAGGGCATGAGGGCATGATTTCCTCCGTTTGTCATGGGGTCGGCGCCTGGGCGGCATCGCCTAGCCTTGCCGATGGGGATGTTATCAATTACCGCAGGACTTGGCAAACAGTCTATATTTATATTCATTCAGCCTGGAGCTGGACAATGACTTCCCAGATAACTTGGGCGGCGCAGGCCAGGGCCAAAATGCCGCTGAGGATAAGGGGGCGAAAGACGCCCAACGCACCTAAACTAAGAGGGCCGCGGCATAAAATGGTAGGGGGGGTTACGGAGGCTGTAATCAGCCAGATGGCGGGGGCGATACCGATTTCACAGCGATGGATAAATTTCACAGGTGGGTTTTGGGCTGAGGCCATAACCGCTGGTATTTTTTTATATGAATTGTGGATTGAAAGAAAAAAGACAGGGCCGAAGCCCTGCCTTTTTATGGAAAATTGAATCACTTCATGGCGGGAGTTCCCCCCTGCATATTACCTTTCCCCTACCTTCCGGGCCTTGAACTGGCGCACCTGGTACATGAAGGCCTCCAGGCGGGTGCGGGTGTGGGTCTGTTCCTGGCCGTCGTAGGCCAGGTTGAGGAAGGGGATGTTGTCGTGGCGCTCCCTAAAGAGCTTGAACAGGGAGTTTACCACGGTGCCCGGCATACAGGTGAAGGGCATGATGTTCACCAGGCCGCAGGCCCCCTTGTTCACGAAGTCGTGGGACTTGCCCATACTCAAGATGGCCTCGCCTTCAAACGACGGGTGCAGATAGTCTTTGGCCATCTCAAAGGTTTGGGGAATGGAGGGCTCCAGCAGATTTTTGATACTGCCGTGAAAGATTTTTTCCAGGTGGTGTTCGTCCCTTTTCTGAACCCGTTCTTCCAGGCAAACCGTGAGGAGTTCCCGAAAGTGCCGGTTGACCCAGGCATCATGCTTGGAGGAGTGAGTGACATAGAGGAGCCACTCACCGATGGGCGGCATCCAGACCTCGCCCCCCAGAGATTCGATCTCCCGCACCGCGTTTTCATTGGCAAACTTATTAGCCCGGGTGTAGATTTCCCCCACCACCCCGACCACGGGCTTGCCGCCGTTGACGCTCACGGAGACGTCGTCGAAAACCCGGCGGGCTTCTTTGAGAGTTCCGGTGACATCGCCCCGGCTGCGCAGAGCCTGGAATACTTTGTCGAGATAGTGCTCGTAGACCTTGTCGGCCTCACCGGGGACGGATTCATAGGGTCGGGTCTCCCGGAGTTTCTTTTCCAAAAGATCGATGGCCACCACGCCGTTCCAGGCGACGCGAGAGAAGTCATCGCCCACCATGCCCACTTCCTTGAACATATTTTCGTTCTGGTCCGGGGAGTAGACCGGTACCTGGGGAAAGCCTAAATCATCCAACACCAGGCGGTGGAAGCGGTGGTATTGGCCGAACCGGCAGGGGCCGTCGGCCGCGGGCATGAAGAAGGCGCTCTTGTCTGGGTCGAAATCCGGGCGCTGCACCAGTTTGGCCAGGTCGCCGGTGGTAAGGATAAGGGGGTAGCATTCCTTGCCGCTGGTTAAGCGGCGGCCCAATTCCAGGGTCTCGGCATCGGAGTCCGGCAAGGCCTCGGCCTCGCCGCCGCAGGCCTCGAACGCGGCCACCAAACCCAGGGCCTGGTCGGTCATGGGGGGGAGATAAATCTTGCGCTTGAGATTGCCCGTGACCCGGTAACGATATGGCGATATCCGGGCCGTTGTCGGTTCCACCGTGACGTTTTTCAAGCTATCCAGGAAGGCTTCCAGGCGGGTGATGGCCCCGACGTCGGAGGAGTGCTCGTCGATCTCGATTTCAAGGTAAGGCTTACCCCTCATCCGGTCTTTGAAAAAGTGCTGAATAAAGGAGTCAGGGCCGCAGCCGAAATTGGTGATGAAGACGCCATAGAGGCGGGGATCCTGGCGGATATGTTCCGCCACGCCCAGGATTTTCTGGCCAAAGCGCCAGTACATGGGTTTGATTTCATCCAATTCCTGAACGTCATCTACCGGCAGAAAGTCCATGGGCATGGCCAGGACGCCCAACTGCCGCAGCTTGCGGTGGAGGTTGAGGTTCATGCCGGGGTCCAGGGCGTTATAGGGGCGGCCGATGAGAATCATGAGCAGACCGTCCGGAGGCAGAGAATTCAGGATTTCCCGGCCCCGGGCATGGAGGCGTTCATAATAGGCCTGCTGGGCCGCCTGGGCCTGGAGCATGGCCCGGTTGATCTTGAAGGCGCTGACGCCCAACTCCTTGCCCAAATTCCGCAAACCCTGGCGCAGCCAGCGGTTGCCCCGGCCGAAGTAGAGCACCGGAGAAAGCAGCTTGGCACCAAACTCGGCGAAATTGATGGACGTAGGCACGGTGTAGGTCAGGGATTGGGCCATGGGGCAGACCACGCCGCGGCCGATTTCGGGATGGGGGTGGGGCAGGTCGATGATGCTGGGCAGGAAGATGCGCTTGACCCCGGCCTTGAGCAGGTCCAGGATGTGGCCGTGGGCCACCTTCACTGGGTAGCAGGGCTCCGCGGCCAGGGCTTCCACCCCCTGGTTGATCACCTTCTTATTGGTCTTGGGCGAGTAGACCACCGTGAAGCCCAGGTCTTCGAAAAAGGCTCGGAAGAAGGGCATGAGTTCCTGGAAGAACATGGTCCGGGGGATGCCGATGGGACCTCGTTTGCCCTCTTGGGGCGGCTCTTCGCCGTAGAGCCAGTTTTCGCGCTCCAGGAGCAGGTCGGCCAGGTCGTATTGCTTTTGGGCCTTGCCCACTTCGTATTTTTCGCAGCGGCTGCCGTAGAACAGGGGCTTTTCGCCTTCGATCTTGACCTGGCGGATTTCGCAGCTATTGGGGCAGCCGTTACATTCAAAGGAAGTAATTTCGTATTGGCGATCGGCCAGGTCGAAGCCCTTGAATTTGGACTCGGCCCAGTCCCGTTCCCGCATGGCGAGGAGCGCGGCGCCGATGGCCCCAGTCACGTCGTGGTGAGGCGGCACGGTGATCTTTTTGCCGCAGACGTGCTGAAAGGCTGCGACAATGCCCCGGTTGGCCGCAGTGGCCCCCTGGTAAAAGATGTTATTGCCGATGGGCCGGTCTTCCGCCACCTTATTGAGGTAGTTCTGGACGATGGAGTAGGACAGCCCGGCCACCAGGTCTTCCTTGGCCGCACCCCGTTGCTGGTGGTGCACCAGGTCGGATTCCATGAACACCGTGCAGCGCTCGCCCAGGCGCACGGGGTTTTTGCCCGCCAGGGCCAGATCGCCAAACTCGCCTTTGATGGAAATGCCCAACTTTTCGGCCTGTTCCTCCAGGTAGGAGCCGGTGCCTGCGGCGCAGACCTTGTTCATCATGAAATCCACGATGGCGCCGTGGCTTAAGCTGATGAACTTGGAGTCCTGGCCGCCGATCTCAAAAATGGTGTCCACGGTGGGGTCGATGGCTGCGGCGGCAGTAGCCTGGGCGGTGATTTCATTGCGTACCACGTCGGCCCC
This sequence comes from Desulfobacca acetoxidans, assembly GCA_022736495.1. The sequence goes on along the minus strand of DZCR01000001.1, from coordinate 87,391 downwards.
GATGAAGTCGCCGGTGAGGTAGCGGCCCGAACCGGTGGTGGCCGCGCCCATGATTTTTATCCGATCCTGGAGCTTAGCGCCCACCCGGCGCAGTCCCTCGGTGATGGCCTCCAGCGGCCGGCCGGCAGTCATGAGGTATTCCCGGGCCAACACCCGCATTTCAGAGTCGATGACCACCACGTTGGTGCTGATGGAGCCCACGTCAATGCCCAGGTAGGCTTCCGCCACCGAGCTGTCCTCGGGCAGGTCAATGACCTCGTAGTGTTCCGGGCCTAAAACCTGCGGCGGTTCCAGGGGTGGCAGGCGTCGGGATAGGTCGTCATCTTTGAGCAGATGTTCCCGCAGGGGACCTAAATCCAGACGGAAATCGGCAGGCGGGTTTTCCCGGGCCACCAGCACCGCGCCCACGGCTCCCAGGGAACAGAAGTGCGGCGGGATAACGAGACCGGCTTCGTCCAGATTAAAGACCTGGCGGAAGGCCTGGCGCACGCCCAGGTTGTGGGCCACGCCGCCCTGGAAGGCAATCGGCGGGGCAAAAGTCTTGCCCTTGGCGATATTGCTTTTCAAGTTACGGGCCATGGCCTGGCAGAGGCCGGCAATGATCTCGTAATCCGGGGTGGCCCCCTGCTGGAGGTGAATCATGTCGGTCTTGGCAAAGACGCTGCAGCGTCCGGCTACCCGGGGCGGGGTGGTGGACTTCAAGGCCAGTTCGCTGAACTCTTCGATGGTGTAACCCAACCGGTGCGCCTGCTGGTCCAGGAAGGAGCCGGTGCCCGCGGCGCACATGGTGTTCATGGCGAAATCCTCGATGACCAGGTGGCCGTTTTGCTCATTCCCCATGATGATCTTGGCGTCTTCGCCCCCCATATCAATGATGGTGCGGGCTTGGGGAGCAAAGTGATAGGTGCCCCGGCCCTGGGCGATAACTTCGTTGACAAACGGGCAACCAAGAATATCCGCCAGGCGTTTGCCGCCCAAGCCGGTAAATGCTGCCAGGCGGCACTCTTCCAGGGGGAACTCCGGTCCCAGGTTTTCCAGCAAGTCTAAAGCTGTGCGAGATGGCGCCCCCAGGTGGCGGCGGTATTCATCTTTGAGCACCTCGCCTTTTGGATCCATAAGCACCAGGTTGACACTTACTGAACCAATATCCAGTCCCACGTCAAAATTGCCGTGCATGATTCGTATCCCCCGAATTGCGGACAGCTCGTTGCAAAGATTCATCAATGCCTGGATGGCATGAGAGCAGGTCGCTTACGTTTGATGGCGATAAAACTCCTGGTCGTGATAACGGTCATGGGTAATACGCCCCGAGTCCTGGAGGCCTTTCAGACGGGCCACTACCTGCACCAAAGACAGGCCCAAGGCCTTGGCGATATCCGCCGCAGTCATGGGACGCCGGGAGAGCATTTCTACAAGGTCTTCATCCTGGCAGGGCAGTTCGGCAATATCCTCCTGGTTGAAGGAGGCGATGACCTCCACCGGCCCTTGCAGGAACGCGGCGGCTGCGTCCATTTCTGCCCTGTCCAGAGGGCGGGCGGCAACTTCCACCACCGGACGCACCGCGGTGTTAAGCTGAATTCTGTCCGGAGCGATTTCCTTAAAGGCCCGCCGCAGGAGGGTCAGTTCCGCGTCAGTGTCATTGAGCCCCTTAAGGAGCATGATTTCAAGCCAGATTTTGCCGCGGTACTCCCGGCGGAAAGACGTAAGGCCCTCAAGGAGCGACTCCAGGGAAAGGTCGGGCAGGGGCCGGTTGATAAGCCGGTAGGTCGCTTCCCGGGCGGAATCCAGGGAGGGAAGGACCATATCTGCGGCGGCCAACTCCTGGCGCACCTCGGGCAGGTACAACAAGGCGCCGTTGGTGAGCACGGCCACCGGAATATGGCTCATCTCTTTGATGACCCGGATGATGCGGCCCAATCCCAGGTTAAGAGTGGGTTCGCCGGAACCGGCCAAAGTGATGACATCGGGTGGCTGGGGCGCATCGTTGAGGTAATCCTCCAGTTCAGTGATGATGGTCTCGGTTTGGTAGGAAAAGCGCTGCCGGGTCTTGTGGGTAGTGACCCCCACCTCGCAATAAATACAATCATACGGGCAGGTCTTGGGGGGGATGAGATCGACCCCTAATGACCGCCCCAGACGCCGAGACGGAACCGGACCGAAAAGGTGGGCCATGTCAAAAACAACCCAGCTGACACTGGATGATTTTAATCTTGAGTTCGTTGAGCAACTCCCCCAAGTCTTTCCGGGAGAGGTCCAGTTCTTCCGCCAGGCGGAAGGCCACGGCGCAAGCGATCTTGCCATGCGGCGCCGCGGCTTTTATCCTGGCTTTCACATCTTCTTGGGACATGCTTGCCTCTACAATTAATCTATTTTATAAAAAATAGCCCATGAGCAGGTAAAAATCAAGGTAGGGCCAGCAGAATGATTATCGGGCGGTAAGAAGTATTTGTGGATATTGCCACCGCGGCTGCTGGAAATGACAATAAAGTTAATGGCTATCACGAGTTACTTTCAAAACGCCGGTTTGCACGAGATTGGACTTCTCCCCCTTGATACTGTGGGTCTGCCCAGAGTATACTCAAAAGCTATTGCTTTGCGGAAAATATGCCGTCGTGGGAGGAACCATCTGATGAAGGTATTGGCCATATCGGGTTCGCCCCGGCCCCAGGGGAACACCCGTTTGCTGCTCACCGAAGCGCTCAAGGTGTTGGAGGGGCAGGCAACCCCTTCGCTCGCAAGGTGAGCACCCCCATCGTGGCAGCCCGGCGGGCCGGGGTCAACTTCACCTATGCTCAGTTGCAGTTTTGGTTCTGCATCATGGGCATGGTTACGCCGGGTTCCAGCTACTGGCCCATCGCCTACGGCCTGAAACCCGGGGATGCTGCCAATGATGCCGAGGGTCTCAAGACCATCACCGACCTGGCGGATAATATGGCCTGGCTGTTGAAAAAGTTGGCGTAGAGGCGTTTTAAGGGGGGGCAGAGCATCCTGCCAACCTCTCCTTAATATCTGCAAAGGAACTTTGCTTGTCAGGAGCAGCCCTATGAAGCGACCTGTCCGGCTGGCCTTGCTGGGACTGACTATCCTGGGTCTGGCCGCATCTTTTGCCCTGGCCCAACCGGCCCAGGTTCTCATCATCCGCCACGCCGAGAAGCCTTCGGAAAAAAGCGCCGTCAGCCTGTCCCTCAAGGGGCAAGAACGGGCCATGGCCTTCGTGCCCTTTTTTACCCAAACTCCGGAGTTAATCTATCAAGGCCTGCCCACGGCCCTGTTTGCCGCCAAAATTGGCCCGGGTGAATTCAGTCAGCGTACTCTTGAGACCATCACTCCCCTGTCCACTTACCTGAAAGTGCTCCCCGATGCCCACTACGCCAAATGGGATTATGCCGACCTGGCCCAAGAGGTCCTTACCAACCTTAAATATCAAAAAAAAACTGTGCTTATCTGTTGGGATCATGAGTATATCCCCCGGATGGCTGCGGCCCTGGGTGTTTACCCGGAACCGCCCCCATGGCCGGAGAACGTGTTCGACCGGGTCTGGATCATCACCTACAGGGCCGGCCAGGCCAGCCTGGTGAATATGCCCCAGCGCCTGATGTTTGGGGATTCGGCGGAATAGGGGGTAAGGGTACAGCGCGGCGTGTTTTGAGGCGATTTTATACTTTACAAGCCAAAAAAGGAGGAAATAGACAATTGGATAAATAATTTATTGGAAATAAGATGGAAATGAAAATGCTTACCAAAATTGCCAAAAAACTAAATTTACTTATATTCCAGTAAATTATATATATTAAAAACTACTTGACATGGAAATTATCTGTGATAATCATATCTCATGTCGATTAAATATGAATTGCCTAAAAAATGGATGATATATGATAAGCTGGCAATTGTTGATCACCTTATCGAAGCCAAAGCTGCCTTACTCTCCCTCAAAACAATCCCCTATCAAAAAAGATGGGCCGAAGAGTTACAGATTGTCCAGTTAAAACGTGAAGTTGCAGGTACATCGAGAATAGAGGGTGCCGACTTTACCGAAGGGGAACTCGATGCTGCGCTTAATGAAAACATCGAACAATTAACTACACGTTCGCAAAGGCAGGCGGCCGCAACGGTAAAAGCTTATCGCTGGATTGCTGGACTAGATAACGATGAACCAGTTACAGAAGAATTAATATGTCATATCCATAGGTTAATTATTATAGATGCTGATGATGATCATTGTCCTCCAGGCGAACTCCGCAATCGCGACCAGAACGTAATATTCGGGATGCCCAGACATAGGGGTTGTGAAGGTGGAGATCAGTGTCTTAAGGCATTTACATTATTAATAAAAGCCATTAATCAAGATTTCCTTGGTCACGACCCCCTAATCCAAGCTCTTGCCTCACATTATCATTTCGCCGCCATGCATCCATTCCTTGATGGAAATGGCCGAACTGCAAGGGCGTTAGAGGCATTAATGCTGCAAAAAATAGGATTAAGAGATTCACTTTTTATCGCAATGTCAAATTATTATTACGAGGAAAAGAATGATTATTTGAACACACTTGCACAGGTAAGGGCAAGTAATCACAACTTAACACCATTTATTTTATTTGGACTAAAAGGGATTAAATTGCAATGCCAAAGATTATTTGATGAAATTAAGAAGAATATATCGAAGGCCCTCTTTAGGAATAATATGTATGATTTATTTATCCGACTTCAATCCACGAGAAAACGCGTTATAGCTGAAAGACAGATTGAAATATTAAAATTACTTCTTGACGAAAATTATAATTTGGTTAAGTTATATAACAAAGTTAATTTAATCTATAAGAATCTTAACAATTCATACAAAGCCTTCATTCGAGACCTCAATCATCTAATAGGACTTGGTGCAATCGACTTCACTAAGGAGGACAATACTTATAATATCTTTGTTAGATTGGAATGGGCTACTGAGATAACAGAGTCAGAATTTTTTGAAAAGATTAAAAAGATGCCTAAATCCAAAACCCACAGCTTTTTATCACTTCGGTAACGTCTTCTGGGTTTTCTTTGGTTTTTTGGAAGAAAGGGTTTCCAGGAGACGTTTTATGGTTTCTTCAAAGGTCCGCAGAATTTTTTTTGCTCAATTTCTGAGATTTGGGTTTGTCAAGTATATAACTGGTATGGCGGCAGCGCAAGGCTGGCTCAGTCTTTGGCGGCCTTCAGGCGTTCGGCGACGCTGGGAAAATAATCCATCTTGGTATGAGGCAGAAACAAGGCGGCGATGTATTGGTCCATGAAACCTGGGGTCTCGGAGAGTTCGAAGTTGGTCATCATGTCGGCCACCCGGCGTTCCTCCTCCAGCAAGTCCCGGGAGAAGGCCAGCAGTGATGCGCCCTGGAGGGAGGCGTTGCCCACATAGTGGTAGTTTTCCCGGGGCAGATCGGGCAGGAGCCCGATGGTGATGGCGTTATCGATGTTGAGGAAATTGCCGAAGGCCCCGGCCAGGATCACCTGCTCCAGGTCCTGGATCTTGAGCCCGACGTTCTCCAGCAGGGTGACGTAACCCGCAAACATGGCCCCTTTGGCCCGCATCAGGTTGTCAATGTCGGACTCGCTCAGGGTAATATCTTCCCCGCTCTGGGTGTCCGGGGCCATGGCCAGGACGTATTCTTGTCCCTCATTCCCCTGGCGAATCCGGGATGTATGCAAGTCATCCCGAAACTTGCCGTTGGGGGAAATTATGTCCGCCTCCATCATGGCCGCCAGGATGTTGATCAAGCCGGAGCCGCAGATGCCCTTGGGTTTCACCATGTCGATGGTCAGGAGCATGGGCTCGTAGGTTTTCGGGTTGATGCTGACTTCCTCGATGGCGCCGGCGGCGGCCCGCATCCCGAACTTGATGCCGCCGCCTTCAAAGGCCGGTCCGGCCGAGCAGGCCGCGCAGGCCAGCCACTGTTCGTTGCCGATGACGATTTCGCCATTGGTGCCGATGTCGATGAACAGGGTCAGCTTGGGGTCTTTGTAGATGCCCGAGGCCAGGACCCCGGAAACGATGTCACCGCCGACGTAACTGGATACGGAACTCACCGAATAGATGAAGACGTGGTCAGGCACCTCCAAGCCCAGGTCCCGGGCCCGGACCGGCGGGGTGTGGCAGGCGGTGGGGGTATAGGGAGACAGGCGGATATATTTGGGGTCGATGCCATAGAACAGGTGGGTCATGGTGGTGTTGGCGGCCACGGTAAGGTGGGAAATCTCCGTTACCGGCAGCTTATGCTTTTTCAGGAGCCGGTGCATCACCTGGTTGATGGTGGCAGCCACGGAACGTTGCAGCTTTTGCAGCCCCGGTTCTTTTTGGCTGAAAACGATGCGGCTAATGACGTCGTCGCCGTAGCTCATCTGGGAGTTGTAATCCGCAGCGTGGCCGATGATAGCGCCCGCAGCCAGGTCCAGGAGTTGGACCCAGACAGTGGTGGTGCCGATGTCGATGGCCAGGGCGTAATGCCGCCCACTGGTGTCCCCCGCTTCGAGGTCAACGATCCGAGGCTTCCGGGAGCGCCGCTGGGCAAAGTCCAGAGTAGCAGTGATCCGAAAGTTGTCCTCCCGCATTACCTTCGCCAGCTTGCGCAGCATAAAGAAATCATGGACGACGTTGTCCAGGCCGTGCTGGTGAGCCAGGCCCTGCTCCAGGCGGCTCAAATCACAGACATTGTCCGTCAGGGAAGGCGGCGGCAGCTCAACGAATTTCTTTTGAAAGGCCGGGTTATAAAGCCCTTCGGCCTTCAAGGCCGCGAGGTCGATGGGGCTGGGGCGCAAACCGATGCCGGCCCGGCGGCGGGTAAGAGTGCGCCGGTCCAATAAGGACTCCGGCGGGATGCGAATCACCACATCGGCATCAACCCAGCTCTGGCAGGCCTGGCGGTAACCCAGATCCCAGTCCTCGTCGCTGATCAGCCCGGAGCGGGTGCTGGTGAGCTCTCCCGATTCCAGCAAGACCCGGCACTTACCGCAGACGCCCTCGCCACCGCAGGAGGCATTGATGTGGACGCCGGCCTGCAAGGCGGCCCGGAGCAGGTTTTCTCCGTCCGGGACCTCGATGGTAATCTCGTATGGCTTGAAAGTGATGCGCTTGCTCAAGATTCGTCCTGTGAGGAGAAGAGTTGAATTGACCCCGAAATCTCGGAAAGCTCCATGCATTCTATCACAGGGTGGCGGCAAAAAAAAATGCTAAATTATTAAGAACATGTTGCTGTAGGTCCGGGGATCTGGGAAAAAACATTGCGGAAGAGCGGGAATTGGGGGCCTGGCCGGATATGATAGAATGCAAAACACGAGGGGAAGTTATTTGCGAGGAGAGATTATGGGGGCAGCTCGCAGGGGCAGATTGTTGCACGAACTCTATGAACGGTTGTGGGAGGTTAACGGACCCCAGGGGTGGTGGCCGGGTGATACGCCCTTTGAAGTGGCGGTGGGCGCAATTCTGACCCAAAACACCAATTGGAAAAATGTGACTCTGGCCATCGCGGCCCTAAAAGAGCATGGGGTGCTGGAGCCGCAAGCCTTGCACGAGCTACCCGAGGGAGATCTGGCCCGGCTGATCCGGCCGGCAGGTTACTATAATATTAAGGCCCGGCGGCTCAAGAATTTTCTCAATTTTCTGGCGAACCATTATCGGAATTCCATGGAACTTATGGCTGGCGACAGCCTGGAGAACTTGCGGCCGTTGCTTTTGGCCGTCAAAGGGATCGGTCCGGAGACGGCGGATAGCATTCTTCTCTACGCCTTGGCTAAACCCACGTTTGTCGTTGATGCCTATACTTTTCGCATTCTCAGTCGCCATGACTTCATTCCCGAGACCTACGCTTATGAAGAATTGCGGCAATTGTTCATGGAGCATCTGCCGCCCCAGGTGCCCCTGTATCAGGAATACCACGCCTTACTGGTTCGCCTGGGCAAGGCTTGGTGCCGTCCTAAACCGCAGTGTGATGCCTGTCCCGTGCAAGGCTGGCCGGAGGAGTAGAACTTGCCCGATTTTTGGTACGGGAGTTGCAATACATCGGGCAAGGAAAAATTATTATGGCATATGTTGGAAAAGAAGAACATTTTCCCATCTGGCTGCCCGAATCTCTCCCGGAAGAGATTGTGGCTGAAAGTTTTTTCGAGCTCTTAAATGCTGAAGCTGAGGAAGAAAGCTCTCCCCGCCCGGCAGAGCCCAACTTCGGGTTTATCGTGCGGGACTGGTTTGGCCCTTTCTTGTTGAGCCCGCCGACGCGCTTCTTGAGGGGACAGTGTTAGGCGCCGCTTCTTGAGGTGAGAGCGGGGTCTTTTCCCCATGCGACTGGAGGGCCCGGCCATTTTCCTGAATTTTGGTTGCCGCTGCACAATTTTTCCCCACATCCCGTCAGATGATGTTAATATCAAACAACACTTCTATCAGCTTCTCCTGATTCAAATTTGTGAACTCTTACCGGAATTTCGTTCAAAGAAATGGACATTATCGCGCTCGAACATCATCCTCAGGAAGCCTTGATTGACCGTCTCAGGCGGGTGCCCCTGCTAGAAAGGACGGATGTCCTGATTTATTCGCAGGCCTTGATCAGTCTGGAGCAGATTCATACCCGGTGCCTTAACCCCCCGCAGAATTATATTTGGCTCCAGGAATTGCGCAAAACCCAGGAATTGCGCTGGAGTCTGGCAGACTGGGGGGTAGACCTTTTTCGCCTTGACGGTTACGTCACGTACACGGTGCGGCAGGCCGACGGCGAGGAAGCGGTCTATGATCTCTACCCTCCCGTCGTGGAGGAATCCTTTGAAGCGGACGGCACGGTGGCCTTGATCATCAACGACGGCATGCACCGGCTTTATCAGGCCCGGCTGGAGTGGGTGGTCCCCCAGGTGACCTACGTGCGGGGCATCCCCAAGGAATATCCGTATTACGCCTTCCCCCGGCCGGGTGGCTGGGAGGGTCTGGACCTTTTGGGCGAGAATCCCGATCCTCAACTTTATCTGAAAAAGGGGCACCGGGTCCGGCATAACAAAAGACTTTATCGAGACTTTCAGGCAGTGTTCCAGAACGTGGGCCGCTCCCGGAGCCGTCTCTTGCAAAAATAGGGGTGCTTCGGATGCGCCTCCCGGAACGGCTTCTTAAGAGAGTGGGAGCCCGATATCACCACAGTTGCTCTCCCGGCCTGCCGGTCTCCTTTAACCCTGCGGTAACGATGCTTCCTGGTTTCCACAGGCCAGAGGCTTGTACCACTAAATTTCTGGCTAATCCGTTAACTCCGGGCCTCAAGGATGGAGGGAAGTATGAGTTTGGTCCTGTTAGGTGTTTTGATTGCCCTGGCCCTGGTGGTGCTGGGGCGCAACGTGCCGCAACTCCAGAAGTACCCGCAAATCCGTTGGTTGCTGGCTATTCTGGTGATCGTGGCGACGGTGGCCATTTCTACGGCCAAGATAGTGCCCCCGGGGAACGTCGGGGTCCTGGTGCTTCTGGGGAAGGTATATGGCACTATCCCCGAGGGAGTTCACCTGGTAAATCCGTTGGCCTCCATGGAACTTATGAGCGTTCGCACCAAGGAGGTTTTCGAACACGCCGAGGCGCCATCCAAGGAAGGCTTGAACGTGGTATTGGAGGTTTCCTGCCTCTATCACCTGACGCCCGATAAGGCGGACCAGGTTTACCGGGAGCTGGGCCCCAATTTTGAGGATGTGGTGGTCAAACCTCAGTTTCGGTCGGCCATCCGTAACAACACGGTGAAACACGAGTCCAAAGATCTGTATACTTCAGGCCGGGAAGTGATCACTACCGAGATTTTTACGGAATTGGTTCAGGATTTGAAACCCCGGGGGTTTGTCGTGGAAGCCATCCTGCTGCGCCGCATTCAACTGCCCCAGCTCGTGGTGGACGCCATTAACTCCAAGTTGGCCGCAGACCAGCAGGCCCAACAGATGCGCTTCGTCCTGGATAAAGAACGCCAGGAAGCGGAGCGCAAGCGTATCGAAGCCCAGGGCATCCAGGACTTCCAGAGGATCATCTCCCAGGGCTTGTCCGAGCAGTTGCTGCGCTGGAAAGGGATCGAAACGACCCGGGCCCTGGCCGAATCCAATAACACCAAACTTGTCATCGTAGGCGGCAAAGACGGCCTGCCCTTGATTTTGAATACCGAGCCAACCGGCGGTTCTCCGGGAAAATGATTGACAACGGAAATTTCAAGCACTATGTAAACACTATGGGACCCCTATGGGTTACGACTGCGACGGCCGGTTCTTGGGCGCCCTACAAATTTCAGTATCATCTCGGCCCGGATATAGTTAGAATGAATTGAGTATCCAGGCTTAAGACTCGGCCAGGAGCCGGACGGCCTCCAGGCCAAGTTATGAGGAGGAGAAGGGCATGAAGTGGTCAGGCCGGCGCCGCTTGGCGGCGATAGTGCTCTTGTTGTGTTGTTTTCTGGGCTGTACCGTGCCCTCAACCCCCCAGACTCCCCGATTGACGCCCACAGCGGCCCAGAACACGTTGGACAGTTGGAACCCCAGCTTTTGCAAGGTAGCGGATTTTTACGGATTCTACAGATCCGAGGAGAACGCTGGCAACCAGTTGGCCTATGTGCTCATCGGGAACCCCAGCGATAAGGGGCAAAAACCTGTGATCTATGCGGCCCGGTTCCAGCTTCTGACCCTTCCGGGCGGTCAGCAACAGTGGTTTCTCGTCAGCCTGGTGACGCACAGTTCAGGGCTGAGCCGCCGGCAAGGGTGGGATAACCTGGTTGTCCCGGTGAAAGAGGCGCCCCCGGCCACATCCAAATAAAACAGTTTTCGGTTTTCAGTTAAGTTGGATGAAAATCGCCTTTTATATTAAATAGATCGCAATCCTTTGGCGCCGAGTGACAAGTAGCCAGGCTCTAACCTCAGGCGTAAATCGGGATAGTTCGTAGATCCCCAACTGCTTTTCCAGGTCGGACCCCTGACCCACGATCTTCTCGAAGCCGTTTTTCCCAAACAACTTCTCTTCCTTGTCTTCAAAGGTCTCCCTCAGGGCCATAAACTCTTTGGGGGAGATTACCGACGGAAGGCGGGATAAAGTACGGTGTCCTCCCGGGCTGCGTGGGGCACGGTTTCCAAACGCGCTCGGTGGCCAGGGTCTGGCCGGAACCAGCAGGACCGCGCCCCAAAAAAGGATCTGCATGCTGTCTGGTGTCTTTTTTTTGAGTATCTCCAGCGGAAAGAAAATTAAAGAGAAAACTATTGAGGCCTCTTGAACATCTATTATTAGTGATTAATCATTATAATCTAGCTAAACTACAAGATATGACCATCTTTAGAGGCCTTTAACCAATGACCATCAAAAACGTGATGGAACAAAATGAAGAGCAATTGATGCAGCTCCCCAATGTGAAGGGGGTAGCGATCGGGGAGAAAGACGGGAAACCTGTTATTAAGGTCTTGGTGGTGCAAAAGGTGCCAGAATCTACCCTCCAGCCTCACGAAATTGTCCCCAAAATTCTGGAGGGGTACCAGACTGATGTGGAAGAGGTCGGGGAGATCGTGGCCCAGCTATGAGGGACGAAATTTCCTAACCACCCCGGAATCGGGAAGGAGGTTGCCATGAAGGTAAACCTAAACAAAATGGTGTTAGCGGATGCGGCCATTGCAGAGGCCAAAAAAGCCTTTGAGGCCAGCGTGGAAGAATTTCTTTATATTCCTGAGAAACAACTTGCTAACGTTATGGGCATGGGGGTGGGAGTCAAATGGAAGAATGGTCAGCCTACGGGGGAACCGGCCCTGGTGGTGCTGGTGAGCCAAAAGGTGGAAGAGGAGCAGTGCCGAGTGGCTGATATGGTGCCCAAGCAACTAGCCCAGATGCAAACCGACGTCTTGGCGATAGGTTATCCCATGGCCGGGGGCGGAGAGTTGACGGGTTCAATACAAACCCTCGGGAAGCGTGTTCGTCCCGCCAAAGGTGGCTACAGCGTCGGTCATTTCAAAATTACGGCGGGCACCATTGCCACGTGCGTCTATGACATCCTGCCGGGAGGGGGTGTCAGTCCGCCCGCCCAAGGCATTGGTATTCCCCCCAAATTTTACATCCTGAGTAATAACCACGTCCTGGCCAACTCCAACGTAGCCAGCCCCGGTGATCCCATTCTTCAGCCCGGACCCTATGATGGGGGTACGGACCCGGCCGACCGGATCGCCACGTTGAGTCGATTTATCCCCATCACCTTTGAACCCCCCATATCCCGGACCCTGCACCGCAACTTGGTGGATTGCGCCGTTGCCGAAGGGCAATTCCACGATCTCGACCGGGAAATTTACTGGACTGGGCCGGTGCGGGCCTGGCGGCGGAAGGCATTGATCGGGGTTGGCTTGCTGGTGAAAAAGACAGGCCGCACCACCAATTTTACCACCGGGAGAATCACGGCGATCAACGCCACAGTGGACGTGGGCTATGGCGGAGGCAAGGTGGCGAGGTTCAAGGATCAAATCGTGACCACGAATATGTCGGCCGGGGGTGATTCAGGTTCCCTGGTGACTACTTTGGATGGGGTTGCGGTAGGATTGCTGTTTGCCGGGTCCTCTTCCGCGATGATAGCTAACCAGATTGAAAACGTGCGGTCTCTCTTGCGGGTGGAGGTGGCGGAAGCCATGGGCTAACCGCAGATTGAGCAAAATGGTCAGGGGCGGAGATTCTCCGCCCCTTTCTAAATTGGATAAAGAAGCAGCATGTCCGGAGTGTCTTTCTTCTACTGAAAATCCCTGAGGCACATGGGGGAATAGTAAGGGATTAGCGGCAGAAGCCGTTTGCTGCCTTTAGCTGGTTTTATAGGCCCTTATTAGTTTCTTGGATGGCCTGCTCCAGTTCGCCTTCAAGGGCTTGGGGCAAGCCTTCGATCTTGACATTGAGAAAACCCCGGACAATGGTGGAAACGGCTTCTTCTTCGTCCAGGCCCCGAGCCATGAGGTATTCCACTTCCTCGGCGGCGATCTTGCCCACCGCGGCTTCGTGGGACATATCCACCCCGGCCACCCGGCCTTCCAGTTCCGGAATGGCGTGGACCACGCCGTTGCCCAGGATGAGGCCCCGGCACTCCAGGTGGGCCTTGATGTCCGGCGCCAGGCCCACCAGGTGGCCCCGGGCCATGCTGTAGCCGCCGATGGCCAGGGTGCGGGCAATGACTTCGGCCCGGGTGTGAGGGGCCTTGAGGATCACCCGGCCGCCCACGTCCAATTCGCAGCCGGGATGGGCAATGAGGATGGACTGGAGGCGGGCCATGGCGCCTGCGCCGTTTAAGGTGACGGTGGGGTACGTTTGCACGGTTTTCACCGGCCGCAGCAGGATATAGTTGGAGATGTAGCGGCCGCCTTCCTCCACCATGACTGCGGTGCGGGGCCGGACATGGACGTCTTCGCCCCAGTTGTGGACCATGGTGAAAGTGAGCTGTCCACCTTTTTTGACGTAGAATTCCGACACGCCGATGTGCAGGCCGGAGCGGACCCCGGGGTGGGTAGCGCAACCGGTGATGATGTGGAGTTCGGCCCCTTCTTCCACGATCACCAGATTATGCACGTGTTGGGCGAAACGGTCGGTGCGAATATAAAGGCAAGATTCCACCGGTTGGGCGATCTTCGCCCCCTGCAGGGCCCGGATGAAATAGCCGTTATCCAATGCAAGTTCGGTCTCGGCGGTGTATTTATCGGCATCCACCGCCACCAGACCCCAGAGGAGGCTTTTGACCCAGTCGTGCCGGCTGACAGCTTCGGTAATGGGCAAAACTTCCACGCCGGATTGCCGGGAATGGCAGTGGACAATGGCTTTATCGGCCTGGAGGAAGGTGCCGGCATGGTCTTCGTCGGTGAGTTCGATGCCCGTGGTGAGGAGACGGCCGCGCTCCTCCGGGGAAAACTGCCGGTAGTCAGGGTCATAATCCCAGGCCCCCCCCTGGCGGGAGAACTCCTCCAGATTGAGGTCAGTCCCAAAGGCCGCCTGCTTATGCCGACTGGCTTCGGCGCGTTCTTTTATCTGCGACATTTGGCGCATTCCTCGTAACCATAGTTCTTGATATCATGCAATAATTCCTGGGGGTTGCCCTGACAGCACAGACGGCCGTCGCTCAGGATATAAGCCCGGTCGGCATTGACGTAATCCATGATGAAGCCGGTGTGGGTAATGATCAGACCAGACTTTTCCCGGCGTTGGCGGCGGCGATGCTTCTGGAGCAAGTGGGCGATAATCTTACCCACCACCTGCAGATTCTCCAGATCCACGCCGGATTCCGGTTCATCCAGGAGCACCATCTTGGGGTTTTGGGCCAGGAGCTGCAGAAGTTCGGAGCGCTTGAGTTCACCGCCGGAAAAGCCGTAATTGACTTCTCGGTCCAGAAACGGCGTGAAGTCGTAGAGCGCGCCCAGGACCTCGGGGGCGATGACCCCCCGAGAGCACACCCTTAAGACGTCCGCGGTTTTAACCCCCCGGATGGTGGGGGGACGTTGGAAGGCAATGCCCAGACCCAGGCGAGCCCGTTCATAGATGGGCAGGTGAGTGATATCTTTACCCAGGAGGCTGATCCGCCCCTGTTTGACCTGATAACGCTCGAAGCCCATGAGGGTCATAAGGAGACTGGATTTGCCAGAGCCGTTTTTGCCGAAGAGGATATGGGTTTCCCCAACGGGGACCTGGAGATTGACCCCCTTGAGCACTTCTTTGCCATCAATGTTCACCCAAAGGTCATCAATTGCAAGCATAAGAGCCTCGACCGGGACAACGGAAAAGCCCCCAAAGCGGGCTTTGGGGGCCAACCAGCAGGTTGATTCGGGTTAAGCAGCAGGAAAAATCAGTTGGCTTCTTTGGGAACAGAGAGCGGCGGCAGTGCCGGAGCTATCTTGATGTAATTCATGCCGAAAGCCCGGGTCTCGAAGGCTTTGGGATTGAAAGCCTTAGTCAGCTCGATTTCTTCCGGGGTCAAAATCCGCACCATGCCATAAGGGTCAACTATCGCAAACCGTTCACCTTTGGCCAGGCAAGAAGCTACCGTCTCATCCCCTTTCAGCTGTTTCTTGGAAACGCAAAGCAACTTAGCGGTTCCCGCTTGTGCTGAGGCGAGAGAAGACACGAAGAACACGGCTACCACTACCACCAGCAACCAAACCACCACTTTAGACCGCATACACCTTCCTCCTTGTTCCTAAAGTTGATACCTGGCTTCTCCCCCCCCAGTGGAGTATATTGAGAAAAAGCCACCAAACTCCTTTCCAGGCCATAATATATGCGCACAAAGGAAAATGTCAATATAATTGATAGGCTCCGGAAAAAAATTCGCCTGGGGGTTTTTCTTTAAACTTCCGGGGGAGTGAGACATCCACACCATCCTTACGGTTCAGGCTAATAAAATTATAGCATAATTTCGCGGGACAACAAAGCTCACGTCCTGGTAAAGTCAGACGATTTTTATCGTGCCGGCCGCCACAGGTGAGGCGGATCATAACAGCAGCGCAGATTCCAGAGCCAGGGTCAGGGTTTTCAGGTTAAAATTCATGCCGGTATCTCCCCATTTCTGTATAATTAAAGACAGGGTGATGCGAGATACGTTAAGATGCCCCTATGGAAAATCAAGACCCTGTGAGGTCGGTGAACAGGCCGATTTCCCTTGACATACAGTCGACGGTTTATACTATAAGTCACAATAATCCTTAAAAACTTGGCACCAGAGATGGGGTTATTTTCGGATTCCAATCATGCGAACCGAATTTGAACGAATACAGGTGAAACCTGATGGGCGCAAATGAGCTAAAAAAGCAACCGATTGGCGCGGTGATGGTGGTCGGCGGCGGGATTGCCGGGATGCAGGCGGCTTTGGATCTGGCCAATGCCGGATATTTTGTTTATATGGTTGAGGAGAAGCCGGCCATTGGTGGGGTCATGTCGCAGCTTGACAAGACCTTCCCCACCAATGACTGTGCAATGTGAATCATTTCGCCCAAGCTGGTCGAGGTCGGCCGGCACATTAATATCGAGATCCTGGCTCCGGCCCAGGTCGTGGGCATCAGCGGCGACCCGGGCCATTTCTCGGTTAAGGTGCGTCAGATGGCGCGCTATATCGATATGGCCAAGTGTATTGCTTGCGGTCTCTGCGCCGAGAAATGCCCCAAAAGAGTCCCCGATGCATTCAACCTGAATCTGGCCCCCCGCAAGGCCGCGTACATGGCCTATGCCCAGGCAATCCCCCCCAAGTATGCCATTGATAAGGATGTCTGCATCTATTTTCAGAAAGGGGGCAAGTGCAGGGCCTGCGAAAAGTTCTGTCCCACCGGGGCAGTGGATTTCTCGCAGGAGGATGTGGAAAAGGATGTGACGGTGGGCGCAGTGATTTTGGCCCCGGGTTTTAAGCCTTACGATCCGGCCAAATATGCGGGTTATCATTACACCGAATTTCCCAACGTCATCACGGGCATGGAGTTTGAGCGCATCCTGGCGGCCGCCGGGCCTTTCCAAGGCCACATGGTCAGGCCATCAGATCATAAAGAGCCCAAAAAGATCGCCTGGCTGCAGTGCGTGGGGTCCCGGGACCTGCATCACTGCGATAACAGCTACTGCTCGGCGGTGTGTTGCATGTATGCCATCAAGGAGGCGGTGATTGCCAAGGAGCATAGCAAAGAGCCCCTGGACGCCGCCATTTTCTTTATGGATATGCGCACCCACGGCAAGGAATTTGAGAAATACTACTGGCGGGCCGAAGAAGAATTCGGGATTCGGTTTATCCGCTCCCGGGTCCACAGCATCGATCCGGTGCCGGGCACCGAAAACGTCAGTATCCGCTACCTGAGCGAAGACGGCGCCTTGAAGGTGGAAACCTTCGACTTGTTGGTGCTGTCCACCGGTCTGGAGGTGGCTCCCAGTGCCATAGAATTGAGCCGCGTTCTGGGTGTCGAACTAAACGCCGACCGCTTTACCGAAACCTCGTCGTTTACGCCGGTCTCGACCAACCAGCCGGGAATCTTTGTCTGTGGCGCTTTCCAGGGCCCCAAGGATATCCCCCAATCGGTGATGGAGGCCTCGGCCGCGGCCGCGGCGGCCAGCGAACTTTTGGCCGACGCCCGGTACTCCCTGGCCAAGAAAAAACCCGTTTTCGGCGAGCGGGATGTGTCTCAGGAAGTCCCCCGCATCGGCGTGTTTGTTTGCCACTGCGGCATCAATATCGCCAGCGTCATCGATGTGGAAGCGGTGCGGGATTACGCTAAGACGCTGCCGAACGTGGCATTTGTGGAGAACAGCCTGTTTGCCTGCTCCCAGGATACCCAGGAACTTATCAAGGAGCGCATTAAGGAGCACAACCTCAATCGCGTGGTGGTGGCCTCCTGCACGCCGCGCACCCATGAACCCACCTTCCAGGAGACCATCAAGGAAGCCGGCCTCAATAAGTACCTCTTTCAAATGGCCAACATCCGGGACCAGGGCTCCTGGGTGCACATGAACGAGCCCGAGGCCGCAACGCACCGGGCCAAAGACCAGGTGCGCATGGCCGTGGCCACCGTAGGCCTGCAGCCGCCTTTGCAGGAATTTGACCTGCCCGTCAGCAAGGCCGGTCTCATTATCGGGGGTGGCGTGGCCGGCATGGAGGCCGCGCTGGGTTTGGCCAGCCAAGGCTACAAAGTAGACCTGGTGGAAAAAAAGGGTTTCCTGGGCGGTCATGCCCTGAAACTCAACCAGACCTGGAACGGGGAAGCGGTGCGGCCTTATGTGGACGAGTTGGTGCGGCGGGTAAACGGTCACCCCAAGATCGACGTGCACCTCAATTCCGAAGTCAGCAGCGTTCAGGGGTTTGTGGGAAATTTTACGTCTCTCATCACCGGTGAAGGCCGCTCCACCGAGGTAGAGCATGGCGCCGCGGTCATTGCCATCGGCGGCCACTCCTTTAAACCCAAGGAATATCTTTATGAAGAGAATCCCCGGGTGTTGGTGAACCTGGAAATGGACAAGGCCTTGCGGGAACAGGATCCCCTGGTCATGGGGGCCAAGAGCGCGGTCTTCATCCAATGCGTGGGCTCCCGGGAGCCGGAGCGGCCCTATTGCAGCCGGATATGCTGTACCCATTCCGTGGATAATGCCCTCAGGCTCAAAGAAATCAATCCCGACATGGATGTCTACATCCTCTATCGGGATCTGCGCACTTATGGGCGGCGGGAAAACCTCTATAAAGAGGCCCGGGCCAAGGGTGTGATCTTTATCCGCTTCGACCTGGAGAACAAACCCCAGGTGATGCAGTCCGCAGACGGCGGCCTGACGGTGACGGTGCGGGACAACATCCTGGGCATCCCCCTGACCATCACCCCGGATGTTCTGACCCTGGCCAGCGCCATCATCGTCAAGGACCAGGAAAAGCTGGCTCAGTTGTTCAAGGTGCCCTTGAACAACGACGGCTTCTTTCTGGAAGCCCACATGAAGCTCAGGCCCGTGGATTTCGCCACGGATGGCGTGTTCGTGGCTGGCCTGGCCCACTACCCCAAACCCATGGATGAAGCCATTGCCCAGGCCAAGGCCGCGGCGGCCCGGGCTTCGGTGGTCCTGGCCCAGGAGGCGATCCGGGCCGGGGGCGTGGTGGCCCAGATTGATGCGGCGGCGTGTTCCGGTTGTCAGGCCTGCGTGGGGGTTTGTCCCTTCGGGGCCATCGATTACAAGGAACGGGACGACGTGTGCGAGGTCAACCAGGCGTTGTGCAAAGGCTGCGGCACCTGCGCGGCCAACTGTCCCTCCGAGTGCATCACGCTGTTCGGGTTCAGCCACAAACAGATTTACACCCAGGTGGATGAGGCGTTAAAGGACCTGGAAACCGAGCTGGGAGAAGCTGCGGGGGCCTAACCTCGCTTCATTTCAGGTATTCCCGTAATAAGGATTGGGGCATGACCGACAAAAAGTTCGAACCGAAAATCATTGGGTTTTTCTGTAACTGGTGTACCTATGCCGGGGCCGACCTGGCCGGCGTTTCGCGCTTGCAATATCCTCCCAACATCCGGGTGATCCGGGTTATGTGCTCCGGGACGGTGTCACCCCACCACGTGCTCCGGGCCTTCCAGAAAGGCGCCGACGGGGTGCTCATCGGCGGCTGCCACATCGGCGACTGCCACTATCTGAGGGGCAATTACATGACCATCAAACGCATGCGGTTCCTCCAGGATCTCCTGAAATTCACCGGCTACGAAGACGGCCGCTTGCACCTGGAGTGGATCTCCGCGGCGGAAGGTCCCAAGCTGGCCCAAACGATCCGGGATTTTACCGAAAAAATCAGGGAAATGGGCCCCTCGCGCCTGAAGCGGACCCCCCAGGCGGCGTAACCCGCCTATGGGCAACATAAGGATAAAAGCGTATGGATAGGCTACGGGAAAAAGTCCGGAACCTGCTCAAAGCAGGCAAGGTGGCCGGATATCTGGGATATAAAATGAAGGAAGGCCACCCGCTGCCCCACATGTTCACTGCGGAACACCTGGAGGAAGTGAAGGAGGCCATTGTGGCGCCGGGGGATGCCCGCTATCCCCTGGACAAACTTTTGCAGCAGGTCGCTTCCCGCTACCCGAGGGACACCTTTGCCATTCAGGTCAGAGGCTGCGACGAACGGGGCCTCAACGAGCTCTACAAATGGGGCCAGTTGGACCCGGAAAAGGTGGTGCTGGTGGGCATTGCCTGCCCCCAGGATCAGGCGGACTATTGCGAATGTCCCGGCCCCTGGGCTTCGGTCATCGACTACGGGGAAAAGTGCGAACCGGTGCTGCGGAGTAAGCGGGTGGACCGCATCGATGCCTTGGCGAGCGATGAGGCCTTTCAGGAATGGCTGGGCGCGTTCAACCGCTGCATCAAGTGCTACGGCTGCCGGGATGTGTGCCCCATGTGCTTTTGCAAGGAATGCTCCCTGGAGCATCCCGATTTAATGAGCACAGGGACGGTGCCCCCGGACAGTATCTTTCAACTGGTCCGGGCCATTCATATGGCCGGCCGCTGCATTGACTGCGGCCTGTGCGAAGAGAACTGTCCTGCGGACATCCCCCTGCGCGTGCTCTACAAAAAAGGGAACCTGCTGGTGAAAGAATTGTTTGACTATGATACCGGTTCCCCGGAAGCCGGTCTCTCGCCCTGGAAATTCTTGGGAGATGAGTCCACCATGGAAACCAAGCCTATGTGAACTTTGTTGGCGGGGGGCACACGGCACCAGGCGGGCCAGGGGGCCCGCCTGGTGCTTTTGAGGGAGTTTGTCTGGGGTTAATCCTGTTTATGGGTGAAGAAATTGTTCATCTAATTGAACATTAATGGCCATTGTTTACCACTTTGCCGTTGATACCCCATTGAGACTGGCAGCCTGGTTTAGCCGTGATAACCGGGTGTTGATGGGAATACTGGGGCTTGTCGATGACCACCTGTTTGCCCAATCCTTGGGCCCGGTTGATCAGGAGCGGGCTCATCAAGTTGGCGGTCATCTCCCCCGGCCGGCCGGGGGGGATGGTCAGGGTCACCAACATTTGCAGATCATCAAGACTGTTAGCCTGCAAATCTCTTAAATCGTTGGCGCCGTTCTTGGGCTGATAATCCGGCACCAGGGCCGCAGGTTCCGTTACCACAAACGCCAGGGAGGGATTGTCCACGGATTGGAGACAGTAAAACGGCGACTTCAAATGGTCATAAAGCAGAGCAAAGCGCTGGTAATTGGGAAATCCCGGCAGCCCCGAAGGGAAGGTGATGATTTGATCCTCGGAGACGGTGACCCGGCCAAGGGCGTTGGAGTAGATGGTGACGAGCGGAGATTCGGGGTGGGGCGACGGCATGGCCAGGGCGCCGGCAGCACTGCTGGCAAACACCCTGACCGCCTCCTCGGCGTCACGGTAGTTGAAGCTGGCTGCTGAGAGGTTATCATTGATCAGGCGCTGGGCAATTTCCTCTCTCAAGACCACGATTTCTGGAGGAGCCTCGATGCCTAATCGGATCTGCCGGCCGCGGGCTTCCAATACCACCACCCGGATATTGTCGCCGACGATAATACTTTCACCAACTTTGCGGGTAAGGATGAGCACGTGTTGTCCCCGTCATCTTTAAAGGTATTATATTCCCTATCGGCAAGCAACCCCGGCGGCATTAATTCCGGAGGTGCGGATCCGCCGGCCGCTTGCCGCACATGATGAGAAAGGCGGCTGATTTATGCCTGCATAGAAGCATTCTAACCAATTACTGATCCCGGCGCTCTTATTCAGATTCTTATGCAAGTTTGTTGCCAGACCTACATTGAGGGAAATTATTTTAGGGTGACGGGGTCAGGTGAAAACCGGGGCCGTTACCAACAGCCTGCCATTTGAGCACGTTGCCTGCCCCCGAGCGGATCCGTCGCAAATTATGGGCTTGGGAACTCCGGCTTTCCAGGGTGAGATGGGTTTAGGCCTTGGTAGCATTAATCAGCCAAAAAAGTAAAAAAATTTTTCCGCGGGGTGTCAATATCGCATCATGCGACTTTCCGTCAGGCCGATTGTTTCATAATTTAACCATATGTTCTTCAAGGGAAACCTGCAACGCCGGATACATTAATTTGCTATACTTGAAAAGGCACTTCCTTCAGGATATTCTTATATAGTGGCAGTAACATCATCAGCCAGCGCCAAAGCGCCGCACCTGGCCGCCGCCCTCTCCCGGGAACCGCGGCAGGCCTATCTCCAAGGGCTCACTCCTGGGGCCGGGGCTTATGTTTTGGCCCGTCTCTTTCAGCAAATCCAGCGCCCGATTCTCCTCATTACGCCAAATGTCAACTTTTATGAACATTTTTTTAAGGATTTAAATTTTTTTCTTGCCGAGGAGATTGTCAAGGCCACCGGCCCGGAGTCACGGGTGGTGCTGTTCCCGGCCCACGAAGTTTTGCCTTTCCGGGAACTGAGCTTTGACGCGGACGTAAGCTGCGCCCGCTTGGCGGCCGCATACGTGGCGTTGACTTCCCGGGAGCCGTTTTTTATGGTGGCCCCGGCCCTGGCCGTGCGCCAGAAACTCCCGCCGGCAAAACGTCTCCGGGATCTGCTGGCCTATGTGGTGGCAGGAGAAAATCTGGAGCGGCCGGAATTTCTGCAACACCTTTTGGAAGGCGGGTATGAGCGCCGCCCGGTGGTGGAAGAAAAAGGTGAGTTCAGCGTCCGGGGCGGGGTTATCGACCTGTTTCCGCCCCTGTATGATCAGCCGGTGCGCCTGGAGTTCTGGGGGGACGAGGTTGAGTCCATCCGGCTTTTTGATCCCGCCACCCAGCGCTCCCAAGGAACCCTGGATGACCTGACGGTGCTTCCCGCCAATGAAGTGGTGCTGGATGAAGCCGTCAAAGAGCGGGCGCTGGCAGGCCGCAGCCGGCGGCAGGACCCGGAATTTTGGCGTCATGTCAACGAGGGCCGGCATTTCCCCCGCATCGAACGCCATTTGCAGGAATTTTATGACAACCCCCAGACCCTGTGGGATTTTTTGCCTGAAGATACCGTGGTGGTGGAATGGGACCCCTTGATCCTGGGCCAGGAACTGCAGCAGCAGGAAGAGGCCGCGGCCGCAGAACCCCCGGGCTGGTTGGACCAGACGCCCTGGGAGGACCAGCGCCGCCGGTTCGCCGGGATTTTCTGCCCTGTCTTGGCCTGGGGGCACCCGGACCAGGAGCAGGATATTACCTTCCAGGTCGAGAAAAACGACCACCTGGCTGAAGAACTGGCCCGGGACTCTGAGGAAGCCGGGCGTCTCATCCCGGCCCTGGCGCAACGTCTGGGAGAATGGCGCAGTTCCGGCTTTCACGTGGTCTTGGTGTCCCTGAGCCGGCATCGAGGTGAGCGTCTGGCGCGCTTGCTGGGGGAAGAAGGCCTGGACGCGGTGTTCCTCCCCATGCCCACCTGGGAGCCCGGACCCCGGGTGGACATCACGGTGGGTGAATTGACCGGGGGCTTTAAGCTGCTCTCGGAGGGCTTGATTGTCCTCACCGAAGACGAGGCCCTGGGTTTGCGGCCGGAAGGCCGGCGCCGCAAGGCTGCGCCCCCGCCCCAGGA
The DNA here is from genome assembly GCA_022736495.1 of Desulfobacca acetoxidans. Next base: position 64,384 of record DZCR01000001.1, on the reverse strand, counting down.
TCTCGCCTCCCTGGGCGATCTGACGGAAGACGACTTTGTGGTCCATCTGGACCACGGCATCGGCATCTACCGGGGGCTGGTCAAACTCACGGTGGGCAGTGAAGTCAACGACTTTTTGGAGCTGGAATATCAAGGGGGCGACCGGCTGTATCTCCCCGTGGATCGCCTCAACCTGGTGCAGAAATACTTGGGGGTGGAAGGCGTAAACCCGCGGGTGGAGCGCTTGGGGGGCAAATCCTGGGAGCGCTCCAAGTCCCGGGTAAAAAAGGCGGTGGAAAAAATCGCCCGGGAGCTGGTGGAGCTGTATGCGCTGCGCCGGGTGCTGCCGGGCCATCACTTTTCCCCGCCGGACCCGGCTTACCGGGAGTTCGAGGCCACCTTCGAATACGAGGAGACCCCCGACCAGTTGCAGGCCATCGCCGACACGCTGGGGGACATGGTCTCGGAGAAGCCCATGGACCGCCTGATTTGCGGCGACGTCGGCTACGGCAAAACCGAGGTGGCGGTGCGAGCAGCGTTTAAGGCCGCCATGGACGGCAAGCAGGTGGCGGTTCTGGTGCCCACCACGGTGTTGGCGGAGCAACATTTTGACACGTTCCGGCGCCGCCTGGCCCATTCCCCTTTAGAGGTGCGGGTGCTCAGCCGGTTCAAAACACCCAAGGAACAAAAAAGTATTCTGGCGGAGGTGGCCCAAGGCAAAGTGGACATCCTTATCGGCACCCATCGCCTGCTGTCCAAGGACGTGGCGTTCCGGGATTTGGGGCTGGCCATCATCGATGAAGAGCAGCGGTTCGGGGTGCGCCAGAAAGAGCGGCTGAAGGAATGGCGGCGCACCGTGGATGTCCTTACCCTCACCGCCACCCCCATCCCCCGCACTTTGCAGTTATCTCTCACGGGTCTCAGGGAGTTGAGCCTGATCAATACCCCGCCGGAGAACCGGCGCGCCATTCGGACTTATGTCTGCCGGCCGGAACCTGGGGTGCTCCAGTCCGCCATCCGCCGGGAGCTGGTCCGGGGCGGTCAGGTTTTTTTCGTGCATAACCGGGTGCGCAGCCTGGGCGTTTGGGCCCGGCACATTAAGGAAATGGCGCCGGAAGCACGGGTAGCCATGGCCCATGGCCAGATGCCGGAAAAGGAACTGGAGCAGGTGATGGTGCGCTTCTGGCACCGGGAGGTGGATGTCCTGGTGTGCACGGCCATCATCGAAGCCGGACTGGACATCCCCGCGGCCAACACCATCATTATCAATCGGGCCCATACCCTGGGGTTGGCCCAGCTCTATCAGTTGCGGGGCCGGGTGGGGCGCAGCCAGGCCCAGGCCTATGCCTACCTGCTGGTGCCGGATGAAGCCGCGCTGTCCAGCGAGGCCCAAAAGCGTCTCAAGGCCTTAATGGAGTTCACCGAACTGGGCTCCGGGTTCAAAATTGCCATGCACGACCTGCAGATCAGAGGGGCCGGCAACCTCTTGGGGCAGGCCCAGTCGGGCCAGGTGGCGGAAGTAGGCTACGAGCTTTATCTGCAACTGCTGGAGAGCGCCATTCGAGAATTTAAAGGAGAGGCGCCCATCGATGAGACGCCGGACCCGGAAATCCATCTCCCCCTGGCCGCGTATCTGCCCGAAGATTATGTTCCCGATGTGCAGCAGCGCCTGGCGCTCTATCGGCGTCTCTCCGGCCGCCTAACCCCGGCCATGGTGAGCGAATTGGAAGAGGAATTTCTCGACCGCTTTGGCCCGCTGCCCACAGAGGGGCGCAATCTCCTGGAGGTGGTCCGGGCCAAACACCAGTTGCGGCAGTTGGGGGTCAAGCGCCTGGATATGCAGGACAGTTGTGCGGTGTTGCAGTTTGCTTATCCGGACCGACTGGATTTGCCGCGTTTGTTGGATATGCTTAAAAAAAAGCCGCGCACCTATCGCCTCTCACCGGAGCAAACCTTGCGGATCCATCTGCCGCAAAGCGGCTCCCTGATTGAGCGATTGCAAAATTGCTTGAAAGAAGCGCAGTCTTTTGTTAAGCCTGAAATAGAGGATTAAACCGATGACCAAAATCGCAGGATGTTGGGTGTTTGCTCTCGTGGTTATCCTGGTCCAGTTAGGCCTGGCAAGACCGGGAGCGGCTGAAGTGGTGGACCGGATTGTGGCCGAAGTAAACAACGATATTATCACCATGTCGGAGTTGGACAACCTGGCTAAATCAATACAAGCGCAGTCCGGTATTAAGCCCACCGGACACACGGATAAAAAAATGCAGCGGGAAATGCTGGAGGCGTTGATTGACCGTAAGCTGGCCAAGGCGGAGGCCAAGCGCCGGGGTATCGTGGTGAGTCCCAACGAGATAAACGAGGCCCTGGAGCACTTCAAGAAGCGCAACAATATCCCTAATGACGAAGTCCTGGCCAAAGCCCTGAGCAACCAGGGTCTCTCTTTAAAGGAATTCAAGCAGCAGCTAGCGGATCAAATAACCCAGGACCGGTTATTGGCGGTGGCGGTGGGGTCCAAGATCACCGTCAATGACGCCGAGGTTCGCCGGGTGTATAACGAGCGCTTTAAGCAAGGCGGCTCCCAGGTGCATATCCTCACCTTAAGGCTGCCTTTTCCTCCCGATGCCACCGATGCCCAAAAAGAGGAAACCAAGCAAAAAGCTGAAACCATCTTAAAGGATATCAAGCAGGGCATGCCTTTCTCGGAGGCGGCGGGCAAGCTCTCCCTCAGTCCCTCGGATGTGGGCTTTGTGTCCCAAAGCGACCTGGATCCCCGGCTGGCCGAACATCTGGATAAACTAAAGCCGAAGGAAGTCATGCCGGTGGCAACGCCGCAAGGCTTTCAATTAATACAGGTTTTGGGCCGCCGCAGCGGCGAGGCCCGCCCCTTTGAGGAGGTAGCCCCGGAGATTCGGCGGATGTTGCAGCAGCAGGACATGGAAAAGGAGTTCACCGGATGGGTTAAAACCTTAAGGGAGAAGGCCCATATCAAAGTTATGCTTTAGAAAAGTGAGCGGTAAGCAGTAAGGGGCCAAGGGTCAATAAGGGCGCTGATGATAGAAAAGCCTATAATTTCGGTTATCTCCGATCTTCCCCAATATATCGGCCAGGTCGTTACTCTGCGAGGTTGGGTCTATCATTTGCGTTCCAGCGGCAAGATTCGCTTCCTGGTGCTTCGGGATGGGACCGGCCTGGCCCAGGGGGTTTTGGTCAAGGGGAATCTGCCGGAAGAGGATTTTCAGCAATTCGAGCACCTTACCCTGGAATCCTCACTCACGCTATCAGGCCGCGTCAAAGCTGAGCCTCGGGCCCCCGGGGGTTTTGAGCTGGAAGTTAGCCGGATTGTTCCCGTGCAAATTTCCCAAGAATATCCCATTTCCCCCAAGGAACACGGGGTGGCCTTTCTCATGGACCGGCGGCACCTGTGGCTGCGGTCGCCCCGGCAGCAGGCCATCTTGAGGATTCGGGACGAGGTCTGCCGGGCTTGCCGCGACTTTTTCCACGAGCGCGGCTTTGTCCTGGTGGACACGCCCATTCTCACCCCCACCGCCTGCGAAGGCACCAGCAGCCTGTTTGAGACGGATTATTTGGACCGGGGCAAGGCCTATCTCTCCCAAAGCGGCCAGCTTTACCTGGAGGCCGCGGCCATGGCCCTGGGCCGGGTCTACTGCTTCGGGCCCACGTTCCGGGCGGAAAAATCCAAGACCCGGCGGCATTTGACCGAGTTCTGGATGGTGGAAGCCGAGGCGGCTTTTTTTACCCTGGACGACGTTATGGAACTGGCCGAATCCCTGGTCCGCACCGTGGTGGAAAGAGTGCTGGCACACCAGGAGCCGCACCTGCGCCTGCTGGAGCGGGATCTCGCGCCGCTTCGGGAAGTGGCCGGACCTTTTCCCCGCCTGAGCTACGCCGAGGCCCTGGAACTCCTGAAGCAGGAAGGCAAGGACCTGGCCTGGGGGGACGATCTGGGCGGTGATGAGGAAACCGTGCTCTCGCAGAGGTTTCCCCGGCCGGTGCTGGTGCACCGCTACCCCAAGGAGGCCAAGGCCTTCTATATGGAATCGGACCCGGATGATCCCCGGCTGGTGCTCTGCGTGGACATGCTGGCCCCGGAGGGCTACGGCGAGATCGTTGGGGGCTCCCAGCGCATCCATGATCTCGACACCATACTGGCCCGCATCCGAGAACATCACCTCCCCCAGGGGCCCCTGGAATGGTACCTGGACCTGCGGCGATACGGCAGCGTGCCCCACGGCGGCTTCGGCCTGGGCATCGAGCGCCTGGTGGCTTGGCTCTGCGGGCTGCACCATGTCCGGGAGACCATTCCCTTTCCGCGCCTGTTGGATCGGATCTACCCCTGATCAAGCAGTCCGCTGTTTTTTATATTGAAAGGATTTTATTTTCTTTTTATGGGGGCGTATTGCGCACGCTGGCCTAATGAATTGTGGTTGCCACGGGCCGCGCTCTTGCATGCTTTTGTTCTTGCCGAAATCAATTCATTATATTTCCTGAAGTTGCCGAAACATTGTATGATCCAGATCAGTGGTCCCGGCTGCGAGCTTTTCTCTCAGCAGATCAGGGGGAGATTGGGGTATCCATGAAACTGCGCACTTATCTGCTGCTGTCCTATCTGGCGCTCATTGCCATACTGGGGATCGGCACCTGGTTTATCGACGATTACGTGATGCACGACCTCAGCAAGAACTCCATTAACATTGCAGATCGCGCCGTCAGTCAGTTGGGCGAGGCGAATGTGCGGCAATCGGACCACATTCTCACGCAGGTGGGGGAATATATCGTCCAGGATAAGGCGGAAGATGTGGCCCGAGAGCTGGGCTATCTCTTGGGGGGGAAAAAAACCTATGATTACGCCAAACTGCGCCGGGACCTCTTTCTGAGGAAGATCGCCACCCAGTCGATCTATACGCCGGATGGTCCCGCCGGGTATGTAGATTTATATGATAAGCACGGCTACATCCTGTTTCATCCCGATAAAAGCGTGGAAGGCCGCAACCAACTGGATTGGGAGAAGGAATACCCGGAGACCACAGCGTTGATCCGGCGTTCCTTCACCACCGACCGGGTTAAAGGTTATTTTACATTTTTCGATAAGGATAAGCGGGAACGGCGGAGATTCTCGGTAAGGGTCCATATTCCCGGCACCCCTTTCATTGCTGGGGCTATCGTCAATCTGGATGAATTTTTTCTACCGACCCAGCAGCGCATGCAGGACTCCTGCCGGCTCGCCACGGAGCAAGCCAGGCAACAGACTATAGAGCACTTTAACGGCCTCAACCGGGAAGTGATGTGGGGCGGCCTCTTTGCCGGGCTGGCCTTGTGTCTTTTGGGAGGGTTTTCGGGGCTGTGGTTTGCAGGCGCCATTTCCCGGCCCATTTCTCGTCTCCGGGATGGGGTGCGGCAGGTGGGGGAAGGTAATTTTGCGGTGGCCGTGCCGGAACGAGGCGTGCGCGAGGTGGCGGAACTGGCCCATTCCTTCAACGAACTGGGACAGCAGCTCATCGACTACATTGCCAAACGGGATTTCATCCGGGATACCTTTGGGCGCTACGTCACCCAGGAAGTGGTGAGTAAACTGCTAGCTTCCAAAGAGGCCCGGGAAATGGGGGGAGAGACCCGGGAGGTCTCTATCATCATGTCGGACTTGCGGGGCTTCACCGCCATCACCGCCGAAATGGACCCGGAGCAGATAATCACCTTTCTCAACCGTTATCTAAGCAAGATGATAGAAATCCTGTTGGATAACCAGGCGGTCATTGATGAAATCCTGGGAGACGGCATCCTGGCCTTCTTCGGCGCGCCCGAGCCTCGGGAGGATCATCCGGCCCGGGCCGTCGCTTGCGCCCTGCAGATGCAGGCTGCCATGGATGAAATCAATGCTGAGAACCTGGCCGACGGCCTGCCCCTGTTGGCCATGGGTATCGGGGTGAACACCGGCGCCGTGGTAGTGGGCAACATCGGCTCGGAAAGGCGGACCAAGTATAGCGTGGTGGGCTCCGACGTGAATTTTGCCTCAAGGATGGAAGGCTTCGCCCTGGCCGGAGAGGTGCTCATCAGCGCTGCAACCTACAGCAGGGTCAAGGACCTGGTGGAAGTAAGAAATGTGATGCAGGTGGAGGTGAAGGGAATGGCGGGCAAGGCCACGCTCTATGATGTCCAGGGAATCGGCCCCCCTTATAATATCCGGCTGCCGGACAAGTCCGAGGCGCTGGTAAAATTACCGGAAGAGATTATGGTGCACCTGCACCACCTCAAAGACAAGATTGTCACCGGGGCCGCCGCCAGGCAGGCCTGGGTTACGCATCTGTGCGACACCGCCGCCTTGGTCAACCTGGAAGGGACGGTGGCGGAATGGGAGGATGTCCGCCTGACATTGTTGGATGATACGTTAGAACCGATGCCGGGTCATATCTACGGCAAGGTCACCGGAGTGACGCGTCTGGAGGGCGGGCGGTGCGAGGCCCTCATCAGTTTCACCTCGGCGCCCCCGGAAATCTATGGAAAGTGGCGCCGGAACAAGGGGGCGGCGTGAACCAGGGCAAAGGTGCAGGCGCCTCCTCAGAGTTGCTGGCCCGAAGGCAGGCGAATTTCGGCACCCTGTTTCTTACCGACGGTATCGAGCAGCGTATCCGGGGCCTCGAGGGCTGGAAGTACGTTTTTGCCCACCACTTAGAGAAAATCCCTTCATAAAGACTGCGTTCTGCAAATTATCTTTGCCAAAAAAAAATCACACCGTCGCGCCGGGTTTGTCCCTGCCGGGGGTTTAACCTATTAAAGGCCGGATTACCGGTCTTATAAACCTGAGCAGAGATTAAAGGAGATACAACCGATGAAAGCGAGTAAGATGTCCCTGGTGGTTCTGTTGGCCCTGGCGTTGACCGCGGGTCTGGCGGCGTCGTCCTGGGCCCGCCCCTGGGGCGGCGGTATGGGTTGCGGCATGATGGGAGCCATGAACCTGACCCCGGATCAGGCCGGGAAGCTCTTTGACCTCAAACAGAAGTTCATGAATGATACCGCGGCAGTGCGCAAACAGATGGTGGTCAAGCACGCGGAGTTGGCGGCGCTGTGGAAGGCCGCAACTCCCGATGAGAAGGCCATTGTCGCCAAACAGAAAGAGTTGAATGCCCTGAAGGACCAAATGCAGGAAAAGAGTGTGGCCTTTCGTCTGGAAGCCCGCAAGATCGCCCCGCAGCTGGCACAGGGTTTTGGTCATGGCATGGGTATGGGTGGCCACGGCATGGGTATGGGTCCTGGCGGTTGCCTCATGGCCGGTCCCGGTGGCGGCATGGGCCCCGGTGGCCCTCCGGCCAAGTAAGATTTCTCTCTCATCTTTTAATCCCCCTTAGACACGGACAGGGGCGGCGAAAGCTGCCCTTGTCCTTTTTGTCTGACCCCGCCAACGCCCGAGCCGGCGTTGCTGCGTGCAGATTTTTACCGGTGCTTCTGCTCAGTTCTTGAAAATTTTCCGATTCTGACTTAAAGTTAAACAAGGAAATTAATTTATCCGAAAAATGGCAAGGTTATGGCAGTATTACCAATTTGCAAATTACCCGATCCGGTGCTGCGGCGGGAGGCCAAGGAGATTGCCAATATTAACGGCAACCTGCAGCGTCTGATCGATGACATGGCGGAGACGATGTACGCCGCGCCGGGTATAGGCCTGGCAGCCAACCAGGTGGGAGAGCTCAAGCGCCTTATCGTCTTTGATATTGCCCATAAGGAGGTTAGGTCACGCCAGCTCCAGGCGGTGCTTAACCCCTGCATTGTTGAGGCGGAAAGTGAAATCATCCACGAGGAGGGCTGCCTGTCGGTGCCAGACTATGCCGCCGAGGTGCGACGCCATGCGCGAGTGCTGGTGAAAGGCCTGGACCGGGAAGGCAAGCCCATAGAGATCACCGGCGAGGGCTTGCTGGCCGTGGTTCTGCAGCACGAAATCGACCATCTGAACGGCATTCTGTTTATCGACCATATCAGCCGCCTCAAGCGGGGACTCTACTTAAGACGAATGAAGAAGCAGGTGGCCGCCAGGTGAAATCAGGACCCTGGCGCCTGATTTTCATGGGCACTCCCCAGTTCGCCGTGCCGTCTCTGGAGGCCGTCCTGGCCGCGGGGGAAGAGGTGGCTGCGGTGGTGACCCAACCGGACCGGCCTCGGGGGCGGGGACAGGTGGTCACATTCTCACCGGTGAAGGAACTGGCTGGCGCCTGGAATCTGCCGGTACTGCAGCCGCACCGCCTCAAGGACCCCGAGTTTACCCGGGCTCTTGCGGCGCTGGCGCCCGACCTGATGATCGTCGTGGCCTACGGCCGGATTCTCCCCCCCGAAATTCTGGCTTTGCCAGCCGTGGGGTCCCTCAACGTCCACGCTTCCCTCCTGCCGCGTTACCGCGGGGCGGCCCCTATCAATTGGGCTCTGGTAAAGGGGGATAAGATGACCGGGGTAACCATCCAGTGGCTGCGCCAGGAACTGGATGCGGGACCGATTTTCCTTCAGGAGACAGTGCCCATTGCTGCAGAAGACAATTTCGGGACGTTGTACGCCCGTTTGGCGGAGGTAGGCGCAACTTTACTGGTCCAATCCCTGGACGTATTGCGGCGGGGAGAAACCATCAAAGTCCCCCAGAATGAGGCCGAAGCTACCTTGGCCCCACCCATCAGCCGCGAGATGCGCCGCCTCCATTGGGAACTTCCGGCCCCGGAAGTGGCGGGTTGGATTCGAGCCCTGGACCCGAAGCCCGGCGCTGCCGCCCAATGGCGAGGCCAGGTTCTCAAGGTTTTCGGAGCCCGGCTTAAGAAGAGCGCAGGAAAGGTGGCTGCGCCAGGAACGGTGCTGCGCCTGACCCCTCAAGGTCTGGAAATCGCCTGTGGTCAGGGGAGCATCACGGTGGCGGAAGTGCAAGCGGCGGGGCACAAGCGCCTGATAGCCGCCGAATTTTTACGGGGCCAACCCCTGATCGGGCAAGTACTGGAATAAAAATACTCATGGATGAGCCAGTCAAAATTTTGAACGGCGGCAATTCCCTGCGGCCCCAAAAGCGCATCTTTTTGGGCTTGCTGGTCATAACCTGCGTTCTGTTCACGGTCCTGCTGGCCATCCTCTGGTATGTGCCCTACGTGGGGCTAACCACGATCCATCCCGATCTGCCTTTGATCCTGGGAATCATCTTCGGCGTCCTGTTGCTGCTGGTGCTGGGCATTCTGGTCACGCTGGCCCTTACCGTGGTTCTGGGGCGGGACCTGTTTTTTTCCCGTAAACTTCGAGGGTTGGTGATCAAGCTGCTGCTGCCTTTGATGACCGGGGTGGGAAAATTAGCCGGCGTCTCCAAGGAGAAGGTGCGGCGCTCTTTCATCGAAATCAACAATCAGTTGGTCCTGGCGCAACACCTAAAGACTACTGCGGATAAATTGCTCCTGCTCATGCCCCATTGCCTGCAATTCCACGAATGCCAGTTTCGGATTACGGGCAGTACGGTGCACTGCAAACGCTGCGGCAAATGTCCCATTACCGGCTTAATGGACCTGTCGGAAAAATACGGGGTGGGGCTAGCAGTGGCCACCGGCGGCACTTTGGCACGGCGGATCGTGGTGGAACGCAAACCCCGCCTGATTATCGCGGTGGCCTGCGAGCGGGATCTCAGCAGCGGCATTCAGGACAGCTATCCGTTGCCGGTCTTCGGCGTTATTAATCAACGGCCCCATGGCCCCTGCTATGATACCCTGGTAGACCTGGAGAAGGTGGAAGAAGCCCTGAGCATCTTTCTGCTGCCCTCCCCGGCGGTGCCCGCCGAGAAGCCCCAGCCCCAGTCGGCTTGAATCGGCTATATCTGCTGCGCTGATCAATTCTTGGGACAAAAAGCTACTGGGTAGTTGGAAGACACCTGATCTCGAGTATCCCGGCGCAGGCCGTAGATTCGTGCCACTTTCCCGGGTATGGGGTGACTGTCTAAGGGGTGTCTCAGGTCTTTTTCCTTGAACCCTCCAGGAGGTCTTTAAATTCCGTAGGGATTTCCTTGCCTTCCACGATGTTGGCCAGCAGGCGGCCGCCCACCACCGACGGCGCAAAGACCACTTCAGCCCTGGCCAGCCTCAACCGGCGGATGGACCCGCGAGTGCTGGCGACTGCCAGGACTTTGACGCTGGGATTCAAATCCTTGGCCACCAGGGAAATAAAGGCGTTTTCACCATCGTCGTCCCGGGCGGCGATGACCAGGACAGCATCCCCGATGCCTGCTTCTTTAAGCACCTGGTCGTCGCCGGCATTGCCGCGCACTATCAGTTCCTCGGGCAGGTTCGGGGGAGTAGAGGCTAAGGAGACGATCTGGACGAAAGGGATGCCCCTGGCCTGGAGTTCCCGAGCGGTGTTGGTAGCCAGCGACCCTTCCCCTGCCAGGATGACGTGATTTTTTGGTTTCATGGTTTTTTCTCTGGGATTGAAAAAGCGGTAGATTTCGCCGGAAAGGGCCGGTCCCAAAATCGAAGCAATGGCGGTGATGAAAACGCTCAAACCTACGATGACCAGGGATACCACAAAAAGACGGGTTTCATAGGTGATGGGAACGATATCGCCGTAACCCACCGTGGACAGGGTAATGATAGTGAAATAAAAAGCCGAAGTCAGGTCGGGGATTTTGGGGTGAAATCCCGCCCCCAGCATATAGGACCCAAAGCTGCCATAAGCCAGGGTGATCAGGATGCCCATAACAGAGAAGAGGTAATTGGCCGTGTTAGTGCGTCGGGTGAAATACCGCCGGAGGATCACCAGGGCCAGGAGCACCAGGCTGGAAAGGATGAGGCTGGCCCCCCGGTAACTCTGGGCCAGGTTAACCCCAACGACTACGGCCAAAAGGAGCACCGCAAAGGCCCAGGCTATGGCCAACCGCCTCATTAAGCCAATACCCACCAGGAGCAGGCAGGCCCCCAGGAAGACTTGGGAGCTGCTGCCCAGGACCGACAATGAACGGCCTAAACTGCTCAGGGGTCCGATCTGGCTGAAGGCCACGAGGTTATATCGGAGGCCGGTTTCGATGTTTAAGGCGCCGCCAATCATCAGGGCCAGGGCCAGGGGCCACTCGGGCCGCAGCGCCAGCAGCCAATTCAGAGCGCGGCGCCACCCTTTTTGGGATTTTCGGGTTAACAATTTGTCAGGGGGACTCATGTTAATATCTGAAATTTGGCAATCATTCTCTGCTAAGATATTAAAACCATAGCGCTTGCAGGAGGCAAGAGAAATTCGCGAGTTTTCCTATCCCTCTCCCCCCGCCAGGGAACGGGCTTACTAAAATAGGTGCTGGCGGGCCTTGAATTAAGTTAGGGATGATAAAAAGTTTTGCTATGATGAATCGAGAAGTATGAGAGGCATAGTTTAAAAATATCGGCATGTCCAACTGCGCGGTAAGTTTGACCCCATGAATAATCCCCGGCCATCACCGCATCCAACCGGCGCCCGGGCGTTGGCCCTGGATATTCTGGCCGCTGCCGCTCGCCAGGGACGGTCGGTGGAGGAGTTGCTTGCCGCCACCCTCAAGCGTCACCCAGGGCTGTCGCGGCCGGAGCGGGGCTTGCTCCTGGAGCTGGTCCAAGGAGTGAAGCGCTGGGAGATACGGCTGGATTATGTGTTATCCCAACTCTCTCAACTGCCCCTGAAAAAACTCCATCCCCTGGTCCTCCAACTTCTGCGCCTTGGAGCCTATCAGATCCTGATGTTGGATCGAGTGCCGGCCCGTGCGGTTCTCCATGAAGCCGGGAATCTGGCCAAGGCCCGGGCCTTGCCCCGGAGTCACGTGGGCTTTGTCAACGCGGTATTGCGCCGGCTGGCCGCAGGGGAAACGCCCCCCCTGCCCGATCCCGAATCAGATCCGGTAGTGGCCCTAAGCGTGTTGCACTCACACCCCGCCTGGCTGGTAAGACGCTGGCTGGCGCGCTATGGACGGCAAGGCACCGCGGCGCGCCTGGGCGCCAACAACCGGATACCGCCCCGCTCCGTGCGGGTGAACACCTTGAAAACCGATCCCGACCGCCTCATGGCCCGGTTGTCCCGGGAAGGGGTGGTTGCCCGGCGCGGCCGCTTTTCTCCCGCAGGCCTCATTTTTGAGACGATTCAGGCTTCGCCTACGGACTTACCCTCTTACCGGGAAGGCCTTTGGCTCTTTCAGGACGAGGGGGCTCAGCTTCTTGCCGGCCTGCTGCCCCTGAGGCCGGGCCTGCGCCTGACGGAAATCGGCGCGGGACGAGGAGGCAAGACCACCCACCTGACTGAAATCATGGGAAATACCGGCTTGCTGGTGGCGGTGGACAGCCATCCGGGCCGGCTGCGGGAATTAAAGCTGAATACGCGACGCTGGGGAGTAGAGATTGTGCAGCCCCTTCGTGCCGACGCGGCTGCGGCCCTGCCCTTAAAAAGCGGCATCATGGATGCGCTGGTTCTGGACGTGCCGTGCTCTTCCTTGGGCATCCTGCGGCGCCACCCGGAGATCAAAGGCCGGCTGAAGGAATCTGACCTGGCCACGTTCCCACCCCGGCAAGCCGCGTTGCTATCCCAGGCCGTCAGGCTCCTAAAACCGGGCGGTCGCCTGCTTTATATCACCTGCACCACCGAACCCGAGGAAAATGAGGCCCAGATCGACCATTTCCTTGCCGAACACCCGGAATTTCATCTGGCCACCGATGCCAGCCTTTTGCCGCCCCAGGCCCGGGATTTGGTTCAGGCCCCCGGTTTTTTTCGGAGCTCTCCGGAGGACCATGATCTGGATGCCTTTTTCGCGGCGGTGCTGGCCAGGGCATAAGGAATTGGTGCAGCAGGCTGGACGAATGCGACTTCCCGCTACCGGCAACATCAGCGAGCCCATCTTATTTTTTATCTTCTTAACTTAGGTATTTTTGCCTAGAGGCTTTTGTGCAATTTTACCTATAGAAAAAAATACGCATTTATGCATAATAGGAAGCAAGATCGGGGTGCGCAAGGATGCGCCTTACCCCAAGAGCACCAAGTGTCTCAGTTCAAGGAGGAACCGAGAATGCTTACGTTAGTTGATTCCGGCTGCCAAAAACACGAACTGCTGCAGTTCAACCTCGAGGGTTTGACAACCCTCATGATCATGGGCGTCCTATCCAACCTCCCGCAGGATGGCAATTATCACACCTATATCTGTGACCATGGTAAGACCCACCGTTTGAGCTTCCAGGTTTATGCGAAGCCACAGCGCCAATTTTCCAATGCCTGCTAGGGTTATGCCGGCCTTGGGCGCTTGAAATCAGCCCCCGAAGCTTCGGGAAGCGAACTAACGCTATTTCAAAGCGGCTATTTCTGTCTTGAACGCAGTAACGGCGCGCAGCTTGAGCTTCTGGACTTGATTCTGCTGGCCATTCTCTGAAAAACTTAGCCTTTCTATCCGGTTTGCCTTGAGGTATATTCCCCATAACAATCCATGGATATCTGGGGAGAGCTATGGCAGTGCGGCTGGAAATCGGTTGGCGCCCGGACCTGATCGACGCAGAAGGGGAGGGGGTGCGTCGCCAGGCCCGGGAATACTTCGGCTTTGACCTCACGGCTGTCCGGGTTTTGCGAGTGCTCATGCTGGATGTGGATCTTCCCCTGGCGAGCCTGGAGGCGATCCGCACGGAGATCTTCACGCATCCCACCACCCAAGTCTCCAGCTTTCAAACCCTGGCCCGGGATTTCCAATGGGCCATTTGGGTGGGCTTTAAGCCCGGCGTGCGGGATACGGCCGGGGCTGTGGCCCGGGAAGCCCTGGAAGCCTATCTGGGGCAGCCCCTACCCACCGGGGCCGCGGTGTATACCTCCAAGCTCTTCCTGTTAACCGGCGACCAGCTCACCGGGAACCATGCGGCCCAGATCGCCCGGGAACTCCTGGCTAACGACATGGTCCAGGAATTCCGGATTTTTTCCCGGGAGACCTGGGACTCCGATAAAGGCATAGGCATTATTCTGCCTCGGGTGGCGCTGGCCCACACCCCCGCGGTGGAGGCCTTTGAGATCGCCTCGCCGGAAGTCCTCAAGCACCTGAGCTGCCAGCGTCATCTGGCGCTCCGGGATGCCGACCTACCGGTTATCCTGGATTACTTTCAGCGTCCGGAAGTCCAGGCCCGGCGGGCTGCGGTGGGGCTGTCCGCCCCCACTGACGTGGAACTGGAATACCTGGCCCAGGCCCGCAGCGACCACTGCAACCACAACACCTTCCGGGGGCGCTTCCATTACCGGGATTTGAGGAGCGGGGAAAGCTTCATCCTGGAAAATCCGTTCAAGACCTGCATCTCCGCACCCACCCGGGAGATCAGCAAACACAAACCCTGGGTGGTCTCGGTGCTCTGGGATAACGCCGGGGTGGGGCAGTTGGACGACGAGTTTTCCTACGTGATCAAGGGCGAGACCCACAATTCCCCTTCCAACCTGGAGGCCTACGGCGGCTCACTTACCGGCATTGTGGGCGTTTACCGGGACCCTCTGGGGACTGGCAAAGGGGCTCGCCTCATCGGGGGCCTGTACGGCTTTTGCGTGGGTCCCCGGAACTATGCCGGGCCGCTCAAACCCCGACTGCACCCCCGGCGGCTCCTGGACGGCGTCATTGAAGGCGTCAAAGACGGCGGCAACAAGAGCGGGGTGCCCACCGTCAACGGCGCCCTCTATTTCGATGCCGCCTATTTGGGTAAATGCCTGGTGTTTGTGGGCGCGGTGGGGTTGCTGCCTCGGGAAATCAACGGCGAGCCCGGGGCCGACAAAGCCGCGCACCCCGGCGACCTGATCGTTACCTGCGGCGGCCGGGTGGGCCAGGATGGCATCCACGGGGTTACTGCGTCGTCCGAGGTCTCCTCTCCCGGCACCCCGGCGGGCCACGTCCAGATCGGCGACCCCTACACCCAGAAGAACATGCATGACTTCCTGTTAGAGGCCCGGGACCAGGGGCTCATCACCTTCATCACCGACTGCGGCGGCGGCGGGCTGTCCTCGGCGGTGGGGGAATCGGCTCAAATGGCCGGCGGCGGCGAAGTCTGGCTGGAGGCGATACCCCTCAAATACCAGGGGCTGGACCCCTGGGAAATCTGGGTGTCCGAATCTCAGGAACGCATGGTGGTGGCCGTCAAGCCGGAGCACGAAGCCGCCTTCAAGGGCCTGGCCCGGAAGCATGCGGTGGAGGCCACCGTCATGGGCCGCTATACCGACCGCGGAGTTCTGGAGGTAAAATACCAGGGCCGCACCTGCGCTTATATGGATTTGTCATTCCTGGAGGAGGAGTTCCCTCCCTGGGAGTTTGCAGCCGAATGGCTGCCGCCGGAGACCCGTCTGACCGAGCCGGTCCTGAGCGACCCCGGAGACCACCTGGGCGTTCTCCTGGCCCTGCTGGACCGGCCCAACATTTGCTCCCGGGAGTGGATCTCCCGGCAATACGACCACGAGGTCCAGGGGGCCAGCGTGATCAAACCCCTGGTGGGAGAGTTCACCCCGGTGCCCGGCGATGCCGCGATCCTGCGCCCCCGGCCGGACTCCCGCCGGGGGCTGGCCCTGAGCCTGGCCGTGTGCCCCGCTTATTCCCAGATCGACACCTATCACATGACCGCGGTGACCATCGACGAGGCGGTGCGGCGTTTGCTGGCGGTGGGCGGGACCCTGGACCACATCGGCGGGGTGGATAATTTCTGCTGGCCCAGCGTGGAATACGATCCAGGCGTGAATCCCGACGGGCGCTACAAGGCGGCCCAACTGGTGCGCTCCTGCCTGGCCCTCAAGGATCTGTGCCTGGCTTACGGGGTTCCATTGTTGTCGGGTAAAGACAGCATGTATGTGGACGGTGTGATACCCGGCGCCTATGGGGAGATGCACCGGGTAAGCGGTCTGCCCACCCTGTTTTTTACCGCGGTGAGCGTGCTGCCGGACCTGCGTCGGGCCCTGAGCCCGGAATGGAAGCGGCCCGGAGACCTCATTTATTTGGTGGGCGACACCCGGCCCGAACTGGGCGGCTCGGAATTTTACGAGATGTTGGGCTATGTGGGCCTGAGTGTGCCTGAGGTTCACCCCGAGGAATTTCTCGCTTATTACCGTTTGCTCGAAGAGGCGATCCGGGCCGAACTGTTGGCCTCGGCCCACGGCCTCTATCGGGGCGGCCTGGGGGTGCACCTGGTTCTGTCAAGCCTGGCCGCGGGGTTGGGCGTAGAGGCGGACCTGAGCCGGGTGGCCCCGGAATCTCCGGCCTACGCCAGTCTCTACTCCGAGTCGGCCGGGCGGTTCCTGGTGAGCATCGACCCGGCCCACCAGGTCCGCCTGGAAGAACTCTGGCGCGGCCAGCCCCTTACCTTAATCGGCCAGGTGCGCTCCGATCAAACCGTAGAGATTTCTCGGCACGGGCAGCCCATGCTGGCGGCCCCATTGGAAACCCTCAAGTCCGCCTGGGAGCGCCGTTTTGGCGACCTGATTTGAGGAAGGCCAATTATCTGATATAATTTACGTAATCTTACCTAGGGGAGGTAAGGACAATGAGCTCACCAAGCCTCTTGGATAAAGTATACCATGCGATCTTGACAAGGATGGTGCAGTCGGGTCAGGCGCCCCACTACACGGAGTTAGCGGGGGAGCTGCAGATTCCGCTTGAGGAAGCCCGCAGGGCTCTTCACGACCTGATGTCCGCAGGGATTCCAGGAATTTGGTTGTTTCCCGACACTGACTACATAAGCAGTTTTGCCCCTTTCAGTAATCTCCCCACCCAATATCGCATCACTGTGGATGGCAAACAAAAGTGGTTTGGTCAATGAGGTTTTGAGTCGCTGGCAGTTTGCTGGCTTTTCCCAGGGAAGGTTGTCCAGATTGCAGCCCCGTGCCTTGATTGCGGTTTGCCGGTTCACATTGAAATCCGGGATGGGCAGATATTGAAAGCGGTACCGGAAGAAACTTTAGGGTACGTTGCGGTGCCATTCTCGAAATGGCTGGGCCGTCTCCCCCATGCGTGAAGCACCATGAATCTCTTCCGGTCGGAAGAGCACATCCGCAACTGGATCCGGTTTGATCCTGCTACCGAAGAAGGCATTATCCAACTTGCAGACTTGGTCAAATTGTTTTCAGGGGATTTTTTCCAAAAACGGTTATGCTTGGATTATGTTTCCCGCAAGCAGGATTATTTAAGCGGATTTGTGGGCGCTATAAGAGAAATTGCCCAGACCCGCCCTTTCTGGGCGCCGGAGCTTTCTTAGCCAGGAAAACCAAAGGAGATTCACAAGAGGGGCTGGCTTGGCATACTTTATGATGGGAAAACTGACGCCCAAAGATTATCTGAAGAACCAAGCCGCTTGCGACGCGTGAAGGCATTTCACATAAGACGGCTTATTGAGGATTAGGATATGCACGCGGAAATGTTAGTGCTGCGATTTTCCCAGGAGGTGGTGGATCAACCCATCATTTATCGCCTGGTCAAGGATTACGACCTGGAGTTTAATCTGCTCAAGGCCACCATCTATCCCCGCAAAGAAGGGGTGATGGTCATGGAGTTGAGGGGGCACCCGAAGAATTTTCGCCGGGGCCTCAAATACCTGCGGGAAGCGGGGGTTAAGGTCCAGCGGGTCGCCCGGGATGTGCGGCGTAATGAAGAGCGCTGTTACCAGTGCGGCGCTTGTACGGCGGTCTGTCCCACCGGGGCCCTCTTCATCAAGCGGCCGGAGATGGAGGTGCTGTTTGACGCCACCAAATGCAGCGCCTGCGAGCTGTGTTGTCCGGTCTGTCCGGCTCGGGCCATGGAGGTTAGCCTCGACCGGAGCGCCCTGTAATTTAAGGTTTAAGGTAGGAAACTGCCAAAGTTGCAGGCAAAATTATTGTATTTGAACTGGGAAATGCGTTAAAACGGCCTAGATTGTGCTCCCCTTCTACATCAGTGTCTATTCCGCGGTCATCTCCTGCATCTATTTTCTCCTTCCCCTTTACCTAAAAGGTAGTCTCCATTTTTCCGGAGGCCAGATCGGGCTCCTCTACGCAGTCCTCAGCCTGAACGCCATCTTGGTGTCCTTCCCCGTGGGCGTCATCGGCGACCGTTATCCCGCCCGGATTCTCACCCGGATAGGGCTGGCCGCAACCGGGGCCAGCCTCTGGGGGCTGGCGTTGGTGGGGAGTTTCTGGCCCTTCCTGGCGGCCTTTTGGGGGTTCGGCCTGAGCATCCAGCTTTTCCGGCTCTCCTTAGATACCCTCCTGTTCAAAGAAGACCATGCGGATGCGCCTCGGCGCCTGGGACAGTACAACGCCATGCGCATGGGCGGGATGTTCGTGGGGGTGCTTTTGGGCGGCGCGGCGTATTACTGGCTGGATTTCACCATCACCTTGAAGCTGTTCAGTCTGGGGGTGCTGCTCCTGATCGCGCCCACGGTGCGCCTGCCGGTGACCCGGGGAGTGCGCACGGCCTGGTTTGACTACGGCCGGGATTTTCTGGCGGCCCCGGTGCTGTTTTTCGTCACCTGGCTCTTTCTCTTCACCTTGCACTGGGGGGCCGAAGCCACCAGCCTGTCGTTGTTTCTGGAGCACAACCTAGGCTTGTCGCCCCTGGGGGTGGGCGTCTACATGGCTGGGGAATTCGGGGTAGTGGCCCTCACCGCCTATCTCTACGGGCGATTCTGGGCCGGGCGCTTAAAGCCCCTGACCTTTCTGGCCCTGGCCCTGGTGTTTTCCGGCGTCGGCCATATTTGCATGACCTATCCGGACCTGGCGTGGTCTTTCGCCTGGCGGGCGGTGCATGGATTCGGGGATGGCCTCATCCTTATGGAAACCTACACCACCATCACCCGGCTCTTTCACGTGGACCGCATCGGCGGCAGCGCCAGCCTGATTGCGCTCACCACCACCCTGGGAGTGTTTGCCGGCTCCCTGATCTTCGGCCCCCTGGGCGGGGCCTATGGCTACCAGGTGCCGCTGATTGTCTCCGGGGCCATCAGCCTGGCCCTGTTGCCCTTAGCCTACGCGGGTTTGCGGGAGTAATACCAAGATGCGCTTCATAAATAATTTTTCTTTTGCCGCGGACTCAGGCGGCCGCCCTGGATTTAGGGGCATTTAAAAATCAGCAATTGGCCAGAATTTGCGGCAAACGATATAAGTGACTATTTCCCGCCCTTTAACTGATTCGCCACGGCTTGGGCCGCTTTCTTTGCCGCCTCGGGGTCGCCCAAATAACGGCTTTTTATGGGCGTCAAATCATCATTCAATTCGTACACCAGCGGGATGCCGGTGGGGATATTCAGGGACACGATATCCTCGTCGGAAACCTTATCCAGGTACTTCACCAAAGCCCGCAGACTGTTGCCATGGGCGGCGATGAGCACCCTTTTCCCGGCTAGAATGGCCGGCGCGATGATTTTCTGCCAATGCGGCAGAAAACGCGCCACCACGTCTTCGAGACATTCGGTCAGGGGGAGTTCGTTGACCGACAGATCAGCGTAGCGCGGATCTTTGCCGGGGTAGCGCGGGTCATCCGGGGTAAGGGCCGGAGGCGGGGTGCTGTAGCTGCGGCGCCAGATTTGCACCTGCTCCATGCCATATTTTTCCACGGTCTCCGCCTTGTTGAGCTCCTGGAGTGCGCCGTAATGACGCTCATTCAGGCGCCAACTGTGATGCACCGGGATCCACATCAGGTCCATCCCCTCCAGCGCGATCCACAGGGTCTTGATGGCCCGCTTGAGCACCGAAGTGTAAGCGACATCAAAGACGAACCCTTCCTCCTTGAGCAGGCGCCCGGCTTCTTCGGCCTCCTGGACGCCTTTGTCGCTCAAACCCACATCAATCCAGCCTGTAAAGCGATTTTCCCGGTTCCAAATACTTTCGCCGTGTCTGAGGAGGACGAGTTGTTTCATCAGTTTATCTCCTGGAGGACTCGCAGTATTGGCTTTAAATATCTCCCGGCGGCCTCGCGGAAGTCAAGCCGTTTCAGGAATTTTTATATATTGTGCAAGTTATCGCGCCTGAATCCCGTCGAGGTCGATTACCTTAACGACCCGAGCGGATGCGGGCGATAAGGGCGGAGGTGGAGTAACCCGGCAGAAAGGGCAGGGACAACACCTTGCCGCCCCGGGCTTCCACCGCTTCCCGGCCCACGATTTCGTGGACCTGGTAGTCGCCGCCCTTCACCAGGATGTCGGGGGCAAGCAAGGTGATGAGCGCCAGAGGCGTGTCCTCGCCAAACAGCACCACCCGGTCCACACAGGCCAACGCAGCCAAAACTCGCGCCCGATCGGTTTCCGGGGTCAAGGGGCGGCCGGGACCTTTGGTCAAGCGGGTCGCGGAGGCGTCGGTATTGACCCCCACGATGAGGGCATCCCCCAGGGAACGGGCTTCTTCCAGATAGGCCACGTGTCCCCGGTGCAGGAGATCGAAGCAGCCGTTGGTGAAAACCGCCAGCTTGCCTTGACCTTGGAGCCCTTTGACCCAAAGGGCCGCGGCTTCCTTAGCGATCACCTTATGGCTGGTGGCGCATTCGGTCATGAAAGTCTCATTACCTATTAGACCAGTGGCACAGGCGTCTCGCCTGTGGTTGGTTAAGTGCAGTGCAGATGGGCACCGATGGCGGGCAATGCCCGCCCTACATCTGTTTCCCCGTTTCCCCCTGCTTTTCAATCATGTTTCACCCGGGCCACGGTGAGGACGTCCACCCGGCAAGCGCCGGCCTTGAGCAAGACCCTGGCGCATTCCCGGACCGTGGCTCCGGTGGTATAGACGTCATCAAGGAGCAGGACGTTCTTACCTTGCACCAGGGCTGGGTCGGGCACCGCAAAGGCGCCCTTGACGTTGTCCCGGCGCTCTTTGGGCTTGAGTTCAACCTGGGGCGCGGTGTGGCGCACCCGGACCACCGCTTCCCTGCCCATGGGGATCTGGGGAAAGGCTTTGGCCAGAAGCAGGGCCTGGTTGAAGCCGCGCTGTTTCAGGCGCTTGGGGTGGAGAGGCACGGGGACAATCAAGTCTGCGTCCGCCACCAACTCCAGGCACAGGGGACGCTGCAGCCAATGCTGCATTACCGGGAGATAGGGCATCTGGCGGGTAAACTTGAAACGCTTGATGGCTTGGGCGGCGGCGCCGTCATAAATGGTCGCGGCTCGGGCCCGGGTAAAGGGCGGCGGGTCGGCCTGGCAGTCGCCGCAGACGCGATCGGCCCCGTCCCGGGAGGCAAACACCGCCCCGCAGCGAGTGCACAAGGGGCTCTCCACCCACACGATCTTACCCTCGCACTCCGGACAGACTGCGACTTCCGCCTCCTCCCCCACCGCCGCGCCGCAGAAGAGACAGAGCCGGGGCAGGAAGAATTCCAGGATGGAACAGGCGGAGTGTTTAAGCCACCCCAATGCAGAAGTATCAGCCGGGTTCATTGGAATTAAGTGTTAATGGAACTAGGAAGAATTGTCAATGAGTTAAATACTTCCAACAATTCCATCGCAAGATGGTGCGGCATCCATATTGTTATACCAGAAGGGAATAATGTCAATTTATCCAGGAGGGGGTTTGGGGGAACCTGGCTTTTAAGAAAAAGCAGGCTTCCCCCGATTCTTTCTCGTGTTTCTCTGTCCTAGATCTCCGCCAGGCGGCGGGCCAGGGCTTCGGCGTCGGCGAAGAGGGTTTGGACTGCGGGCTCTCTGAGTCCTGCGCCCCGGGCAATGCGCTCGGCCTGCTGCCGGGTGATGAGATCCGAGGGGCCGTGGGAGTCGGTGTTGACCAGGAGGGAAGCGCCCACCTCCAGGGCCATCCGGGCCACGTGGCCGTTGGCTAAGGCATGGCCTTTGCGGGCGGACAGTTCCAGGAAGATACCCCGCTCTCGGGCCAGGGCGGCTTCCTCCAGGGTGATGAGGCCGGGGTGGGATAAGATGTCGATGTCGGCTTCGATGGCGGCCCGGTTGGTCCCCGGGGCCACCGGTTCGGCCAGGGTCTCGCCGTGGACCACGATGAGGGGCACCCCTAACGCCCGGGCCTGGGCGGTCAAAGGGGCAATGAGGGCCGGGGGCAGGTGGGTGAACTCCAGACCGGGGATAAGAACCGGGTAGTCGCCCCGGTTGAGGCTCAAGGCCGCAGTTCGCAGCCGGGCGAAGACCACCTCGAAGTTCGAGGCGTCGACGTGGTCGGTAATGCCGAGATAGCGGTAGCCTTTGACCTGGGCCCGGCGCCATAACTCCGTCGGCAGTAGTTCTCCGTCGCTATACAGGGAATGGGTATGGAGGTCTATCAAGGTTTTGTCTTTCCTATTTTCTGGTTTCTGTTCTTAAAGGCAGGGTTTAGGTAGTTTTGGGGATTATGGGAGTCCTCCGTTGCCGATATGCATGGAAAAGGCAGTTTCTCTCCCGCTCTGGTTACTTACGGCAACAGAAGAGAGAAAAGAGAGAAAACTACATCTTATACTTGCCAAAATCGTCCGGGTCCAGGCCTTCCAGCACCTCGGTCCACTTCTTGGCGTCTTCGGTAGTGATGGCCTCCTTGGCGCTCAGGTCAACCCGCCGCGCCTTTTGAATCACCACGTCGGCCACGAAGATGGGGGCCTTAGTGCGCAAGGCCAAGGCAATGGCGTCGCTGGGCCGGGCGTCGATGCTGATTTCCTGGCCATCCCGGATGAGATAGATGAGGGCAAAGTAGGTGTTATCCCGCAGGTCGGTGACCTCCAC
The DNA here is from genome assembly GCA_022736495.1 of Desulfobacca acetoxidans. The sequence continues at coordinate 41,771 of DZCR01000001.1, read as the reverse complement.
CTTGGTCACCGAGGTCTCCATAAGCTCCATGATATTTTTCAACAGATCATGAGTCATGGGACGGGAGAATTTGATGTTCTCCAACTCACTGGCAATCGCGGTGGCCTCCAACAACCCGATCCAGATGGGCACGGCTTTGTCCGAATCCACATCTTTCAGGATCATGATGGGACTGTTGGTGAAAGGGTCGATGGTCAAGCCGGAAACCGTCATTTCTCTTAACATGGTGCCTCCCTGGGGAATGCCCTCAGCTCCTCCTCCCTACGTTGACGAAGTGGACGCAGGCTTTAGCCACCGGCCCTTCAAAGAATGGGGGTGCGCCGCGGTTATGGCCACCCGGGTCAGACATCCCAGTAATTCCGGGGGTCCGATGAAGTTGACGACCTGATTACTCCGGAGTCGCCCGCACAACTCCTCGCGGGAACGCTTACTTTTGCCTTCCACCAGCACTTCCTGCTCCTGGCCCACCAGGCGGACATGGGACCGCATGGTGTGTTCATCCTGTAAGGCTTGCAGCTCAATTAAGCGCTCGGTTTTGATGTCTTCCGACACCTGATCGGGAAAGGTCGCCGCCGGGGTTTGGGGGCGGGGGGAATATTTGAAAGAAAAGGCCTGGTCAAACCCAGCTTCCCGCATCAGCTCAAGGGTCTGCTTGAAGTCCGCTGCCGTCTCTCCCGGAAAACCCACGATGAGATCCGTGGTGAGCGCGATATCGGGACAGGCCTGGCGCAAAGCCGCAACTTTCCTCAGGTATTCTTCCCGGGTGTAACCCCGGTTCATCTTCTTCAAGATGCGGTTGGCTCCGGATTGCACCGGCAGGTGAAGATGCTCGCACAGGGTCGGCAACTGGCCGAAAGAGCTGATCAGCGCAGGAGAAAGGTCCCGGGGATGAGACGTCGCGAACCGCAGGCGATCAAGTCCCGGCAGCCCATCGAGACGCTGCAGCAACTGGGGAAAGGTGATGGACGCAGCCAAGCCCCGGCCGTAGGAATTAACGTTCTGGCCCAGGAGGGTCACTTCTTTGCCGCCGGCGGCTAGAAAAGCGGCGACCTCGTCCAGAATGGCCTCGGGGGCCCGGCTGTGCTCCCGACCTCGCACATAGGGGACGACACAATAAGTGCAAAAATTATCGCAGCCCTGCATGATGGTCACCATGGACTGAACCTTCCCCGGCGACCAGCCGTAATGGGGCAAATCCGGGATTTCCCGCTCCAGGGCTACGTCCACCGGCCGTTCGCCCAATGAGGCCCGGCGCACCAGTTCCGGCAGCCGGTAAACGCCCTGGGTGCCAAACACCAGGTTGAGGTGGGGGGCAAAGGCCAGCAGCCGCTCGCCTTCCTGTTGCGCAACGCAGCCGCCCACGCCCAGGATCAGTTGAGGCCGCCTGAGCTTCAGGGATTTTAAGCTTCCCAAAAGGCTCCGGACCTTCTCTTCGGATTTGCGGCGAATGGCGCAGGTGTTGATCAGATAGAGGTCGGCGTCTTCGGCATGGGGCGTCAGGGCATACTCCCGGCCCAAAACCTGGGCCATAAGCTCGGAATCGGCCACGTTCATTTGGCAGCCAAACGTCCGGATATACAGTTTCCTTTGCGCCCCAACCATGTATTCTATTTATTAGAAACTCCCCCCCTTGTCAACTCAACTTTCCGGCTCTGGACAGCTCCGGGGCATTGGAGTACAATGCGCCTGGCAAAGGCCAGGAGCTTCATTCCCTACCCTGCCGCCAGGAGAAGGAGTCTTGCCCAGAGAACTATGATGGCCATCGCAAACCGCGCCGCACTCCAACAACCCTGCCGGGTTCCCCCCTTTGAAAAAAGGGGGATAGAGGGGATTTCCCGCAGGGTCAGGGTGGACAAAAACCACCGATTAGAAGCCTCGATTAATCAGCCCGGAGCCGCGGCATGATTCCCGTGCGCGGGGCGCCGGCCCAACGCCGGTGGCCTTGGATCACTCTGGGCCTGATCGCCGTCAATCTGGCAGTTTTTCTCTATCAACTGCACATCGGCTCCGACGCCACGACGGATCTGTTTTATCATAAGGGCGCAGTAGCCTCCAAGCTGAGCCGCCTCAAGGTCCTGAGCTTCCGCCAGTCTTTGGGCCTATTGCCCACCATGTTCAGCTCCCTCTTCCTCCACGCCGGCTGGGTGCACCTTATCGGCAACATGTGGTTTCTCTGGGTCTTTGGGGAAGCCCTGGAAGATGACCTGGGGCACGTTCGGTTTCTCAGTTTTTACCTGTTTTGCGGTTTTTTCGCCTGCATCTTTCACGTGCTGGCGGCCTCCAGCCTGGCTGCGCCCCTGATCGGCGCCAGCGGCGCCATCGCCGGGGTCTTGGGCGGTTATCTGATCCGGCTGCCCAAGTCTCCCATCTGCACCATTGTTTTCTGGCGGTTGCGCCCGGAGGCGGTGTACATCCCCGCTTTTGTCTGGTTGGGACTATGGCTGGCGCTGCAATTCTACGGCCTGCGCAGCGGCGGCGCGGTGGCCTGGATGGCCCACCTGGGGGGCTTCTTTATGGGCCTGCTCACGGTCAACCTGTTCACGCCCGTGAGCATGGCTGCGGCCCCGGTTAATGCCAAAACCGCGCCAAGGAAGAAAGCAGCCGGTAAGGCCAAGAAAAAGTAAGCATTGAGAAATAAATCTAAGGCTAATACGGTTGTCCTTAATATGATAAGTTGTAGAGGTGGACCTGTGTCCGCCCTGATCATCTGAAGGGAGACATTATGCACTACACCGAAGGCAGGATGGGACGAGTCTTTGTGCTGAGACTGGAGGACGGGGAGCGTCTCAACGACACCCTGGAGGCCTTTGCTTGGGAGCAGAATCTTACCCACGCCTTGGCCTTTTACCTGGGCGGCGCCGCCAGCGGCAGCAAGGTGGTGGTGGGCCCCGATGCCGACCGCGTTGATGCCGTGGTGCCGCTTATCCATATGCTCCGGGGGTCCCAGGAGGTTTTGGCGGTGGGCACGCTCTTCCCCGACGAGAAAGGCGCACCGGTGCTCCACATGCACGCCGCCTCGGGCCGGGAAGGCCGGGCCACCGTGGGCTGCACCCGGGCCGGGATGGACGTCTGGCTGGTGGGCGAGGTTGTCGTGCTGGAGATTGTCGGGACCGCTGCCCTGCGCCGGAAAGACCCGGAGACCGGGTTTCAGTTGCTGACGGTGGGGCCGGAGAAAAAATAATGGGATTGTTTAGTAATAGTTATCAAAGGGTTCAAAGTTCAAAGTTTTAGAACCTCGAACCTCGAACTTTGAACTGGAAAACAAGGAAAGCAGATGATGGACAAAATCGCCCAGATCGGGCGGCAAGCGGCGCTGGCCGCGGGCGCGGTGATGCGCTTAAATTACGAGCAACCCCATGAGATTATCATGAAGGGGGCCATCGACCCGGTGACCGAAACGGATTACCAATGCCAGGAAATCATCATCGGCATGATCCGCCAAGCCTTTCCGGACCATGGTTTTCTGGCGGAGGAAACGGCAAGGGAGGGGGAGGTGGGGCAGACGCCCCCGGCTGCCCAGGAGATTGGCCCCCCCGGTCTGGCCTGGGAAGCCGACGCGCCGCCGACGTGCCGTTGGATCATCGACCCCCTGGACGGCACCGTCAATTTCGCCCACGGGATTCCGGCGTTCTGCGTGTCCATCGCCTGTGAAGCCGACGGGGTGCTGGAATACGGGGTGGTCTACGACCCCATGCGGGATGAGCTCTTCGAGGGGAGAAGGGGCGGGGGGGCCACCTGCAACGGTCAACCCATCCGGGTCTCCGATACCGCCCGGATGGACCGGGCCCTCATCGCCACCGGGTTTCCCTACGACATCCGGGAGCGCATACCCAAGACCATGGCCCGCTTAGGCCGGGTGGTGGCGGCTTCTCAAGGGTTGCGCCGGGCCGGCTCTGCGGCCCTGGATATGAGCTACATCGCCTGCGGCCGCTTCGACGGCTACTTCGAAGAAAACCTGAAACCCTGGGATACCGCCGCGGGGGTGGTCATTGTCACAGAGGCCGGGGGGGAGATTACTACTTTTGATGGGGGCGACTACGACATCTTCGCGCCTAATATTGTGGTGAGTAATGGGGGGTTGCATTCTGAATTAATATATTGCCTATAACGAATAGCCATAGTAAACAGGGGTTCTATGCTGGATTTTGAAAATAAACCGTTCTATGTGGGAGCAGATGGATGCAAGACAGGTTGGTTTGCTATTCTCATTGTCGGGAAAAATCAATGGCAAACGGAGGTTTTCCAAAATATTAGCGAATTATGGAGGAAGTTTAAAAAAGCTTCTGTAATCCTTATTGACATTCCCATTGGAATTAAAGAAGAAGGGGGCTTAGAGCGTCGTTGTGATAAAGAGGCAAGGAGAATAGTTCGTCCCCCAAGGGCATCGAGCGTGTTTCGGGTTCCCTGCCGCAAAGCAGTTTATGCGGCGACTTATTATGAAGCTAACGAAATTAATGAACGGCGAACGGGGACTCGCATATCTCCTATGACATGGGGGATAATTCCAAAGATTCGGGAAATGGATAAATTTATTGAAAGAAATCGATCTGCTTTATCATGCGTAAAAGAAATCCACCCTGAGTTATGTTTTTGGGCTTTTGCCGGGAATCCTATGCAGCACAATAAAAAGCACGCCGAAGGATTTAAAGAGCGCTTCCAAGTCTTAAAATCTTGTCATCCCGATACAGCCGCAATTGTCTCATATGCTCTTAGTAATTACCGGAGAAGAGATGTGGCAAAAGATGACATCCTCGACGCTTTAGTGGCTGCCATTACTGCTTTTACAGGCCCTGGTGCTTTGAGTTGCCTGCCTAACCCGCCGGAATTCGATGATCGAGGCCTACCTATGCAGATGATTTATAGACCAAGAAATGTAGATTGAAGACATCTGCATTAAGTTAGGGGTTCTAAGAATTCTTCCAAAGATATCCCGGCTCGGGCAATGAGGCTACGCAAAGTACCGCGAGCGACATATGTATGATCGGGGATGGAGAGGGTGGCGATGTGACCATGCTTGGTCAAGATGATGTAGCTGCCGCGTTGCCGGGTTGTTTTCCAGCCAAGTCTTTCGAATGCTTTTACTACTTCTTTAGGCCTTAAAAGGGGGATTGTCCCCATTGTACCTCAACCTCAATCTGCCGTGTAGGAACAGTAAGGGGCATGCCTTTTTCAGCTCGCACTGCCAGGCACTCTTTAATGGCTTCATGGATATTTTTTTCTGCTTCGGCCTCCGTTGCTCCCTGGCTGACGCAACCGGGGATAGCAGGGCATTCAGCGATATACATGCCGTCTTCATCCTGGAATATGGTGATAAGAAATCTCACGTTTATTCCTCCCGAAGAAATTCACTTTCTCAAGAAATATATTGACGAATTTTCTGAAATGATTATATATTAAAACCCATGGAAAGAAAGCAAGTGAATGATCAAGACAACTGGTGCTGGTGGCGCGTGATGGCGGGATCGTGAGGTGCGTCCGGCAACAGGTGTGATATTTTGGGGCCCCTCACGAGAGGGGCCTTGGTTTTTTCAGGCGAGAAAGCCGTGGCCCAAGGGTGCACGGCTTTTTATGGTTTTGATGGTATAGTGAATAGATAGATGCACAGGCGAGACGCCTGTGCCACCAATGATGATTGGCTGGCGGGCGCGGAGGTCTGCCCCACTAACCTATAGATTTTCATAATCATTACGGAGCAGGCATGGTTTATCCCGATTTTGAGATGTTCACCGATCTGGCCCGGCAGGGTAACCTGATTCCGGTCTATCGCGAAATTCTGGGGGATTTGGAGACCCCGGTGTCGGCCTATAAGAAGTTGCGCGGCGAGGGCTGCTCCTTCCTCCTGGAGAGTGTTGAGGGCGGTGAGAAGTGGGGCCGCTTCAGCTTTCTGGGTCTCAATCCGTCCTTGATGTTTCAGGTTAAGGGAGGGCAAACCACCATCCAGCGCCAGGGGCGTAACGAAGTGTTGGACACTACAGCCGACCCCTTCGAGCACCTGCGACAGCTTTTGGCCGGGTTTCATCCGGTAGCCATGGAGGGATTGCCCCGGTTTTGGGGGGGCCTGGTGGGCTATCTGGGGTATGACATGGTGCGCTACATCGAGCGGCTGCCGAATCTGACGCCGGCCACCGACATGCCCGAGGCCCGGCTGATGCTGGCGGATAACCTGCTGATTTTCGACAACCTGCGCCAGACCATCAAGATCCTGGCGATAGTCCACCTGGACCCGGAGGCGCCTTTAAGGGACCAATATGACCGGGCATTGGCGGCCATCGAGGTGCTCATCAAACGTTTGCACCAGCCGGTGCCCCTGGGCGCATTACAGTTGCCGGCGCTGCCGCCGCCCCTGGCTTCCAACCTGTCCCGGGAGCGGTTTGAAGACATGGTGCGCACCGCCAAAGAATACATCGCCGCGGGGGATGTCATCCAGGTGGTGCTGTCCCAGTGTTTTTCCACGCCGCTGCGCCACGACCCCTTTGACCTGTACCGGGCCTTGCGCTCCATCAATCCGTCGCCCTACATGTTCTACCTGGACCAGGGGGATATCAAAGTGGTGGGGGCTTCGCCTGAGATCCTGGTGCGCCTGGAGGACGGTCAGGTCAGCTACCGGCCCATTGCGGGCACCCGCCCCCGAGGTGCGACTACCGCAGAAGACCAGGCCCTGGAAGCCGAGCTGCTGGCTGATCCCAAGGAACGGGCCGAACATCTGATGCTGGTAGATTTAGGCCGCAATGACGTGGGCCGGGTGGCCAAGATCGGCAGCGTTAGAGTGCCGGAGTTGTTCAGCATCGAACGCTATTCCCATGTCATGCACATCGTTTCCCAGGTGGAGGGGGAACTGGCCCCGGAACACGACGGCCTGGACCTGCTCAAGTCCACCTTTCCCGCCGGCACCGTGGCCGGAGCCCCCAAGGTGCGGGCCATGGAGATCATCGAGGAACTGGAGCCCACCCGGCGGGGCCCCTACGCCGGCGCAGTGGGATACCTCAGTTTCGGCGGCAACCTGGACTTTTGCATCACCATCCGCAGCTTTACCATCTACCAGGACAAGGTCTATCTCCAGGTGGGGGCCGGCATTGTGGCGGATTCGGACCCGGCCACGGAATTCCAGGAAACCGTGAACAAGGGGATGGCCCTGATGCGGGCCCTGGACCGGGCGGATGAGGGGTTGATGTGAAGGGAGCAGTTGGCAGTTAGCAGTTAGCAGTTGGCAGTTGGGGTTCTTTCTGATCATTGTCCACCGTTTGCGGAGGCAACTATGTTAAAAATGAAGATAATTCGACATCCTCACCTAAGATCAGTGAGTGGTTATCAGACAGCGGGAAAGTTCTTCTGCTTACTGCTCACCGCTTACTGCTCACTGAGGTAAATATGTTAGTAATGATAGACAATTACGATTCCTTCACCTACAACCTGGTCCAATACTTCGGCCAGTTGGGAGAGGACGTCAGGGTCTTTCGCAACGACCAGATCGATCTGGAAGGCCTGGAGCAGGTCCAACCCAGCCGCCTGGTGATCTCCCCCGGCCCTTGCTCCCCCAACGAGGCGGGTATTTCTCTCACGGTTATCCAGCACTTTGCCGGGCGTCTGCCCATCCTGGGGGTCTGTCTGGGCCATCAGGCCATCGGCGCGGCCTTCGGCGGCAAGGTGATCCGGGCCCCGCGCCTGATGCACGGCAAGGCCTCCCTCATCTATCATGACGGGAAAGACCTTTTCCAGGGGATTCCCTCACCCTTCGAGGCCACGCGTTATCACTCGCTTATCGTGGAGCGGGAGAGCCTGCCGGATTGCCTGGCGGTATCGGCTCAAACTTCAGTGGGAGAGATTATGGGGTTGCGCCATAAGACCCTGGCGGTGTTCGGGGTCCAGTTCCATCCTGAATCAATCCTCACCGCCGAGGGCATCAATCTGTTGCGTAATTTCCTGAAGCGCCAGAGGGGGTGATTGGTTGACCGGTTGGAGCGCGTGGCTGCAGTTTTTGCTCATTGCCGGGGTCATCACCGTGGCGGGGTCCCGGTTGTCGCGCTACGGGGACATACTGGCGGAAAAGACCGGCATGGGCCGCACCTGGCTGGGGCTGGTGGTGCTGGCTGCGGTGACCTCCCTGCCGGAACTGGCCACCGGGGCCAGTGCCATTCTGTGGGTGCACGTACCGGACATCACCGTGGGCGACCTTTTGGGAAGCTGCATGTTCAACCTGTTAATCCTCGCGGTGGTGGACCTGTTCTACCCGTCCGGGCCCGTGCTTACGGCCGCCGCTCGCGGCCATTTGCTGGCCGCCTGTTTCGGCGTGGTGATGCTGGGGGTGGCGCTTATGGGTTTGGTGAAGCCGCCATCTCTGGCAGACGTTACTATAGGACACCTGGGTCTGAGCAGCCCAGCTTTGCTCCTCTGCTACCTGGTGGCCATGCGGTCCCTGTTCCGCTATCAGCGGCGGGAGCGGACGGTTTACCGGGAGGAGCATGAAGAAATCCTGATGTATGAAAGTATCGGGACGGGGTCTGCTGCAACTAAATTCGCCGCCAGTGCCTTGGCAGTAGTAACAGCCGGCGTTTTTCTGCCTCGGGTGGCAGATCAGATCGCCGCACTCATGGGCTGGCAGCAATCGGTAGTGGGCACCGTCTTTGTGGCTGCGGCTACTTCCCTGCCCGAAATGGTGGTGACGCTGAGCGCGCTGCGGTTGGGTGCGGTGGACCTGGCGGTGGGCAATCTCTTTGGCAGCAACCTGATCAACCTGGGCATCCTGGGGCTCATGGGTTTCCTCTATGTGAAAGCCCCCTTATTGCAGGCAGTGTCTGTTAAACACATGGGCACTGGGATAATGGCGATCATTATGACGGGCATTGCCGCCACGGAAATGATGTACCGGCCCCAGAAAAAAACCTTGCGCTGGATGAGTTCCGGGACTTTCATACTGGTATTTTTGTACGCTGCCTACATTTTCGTGCAAATGCTGGCGGTGTGAGAGTAACGGCGGTGAGCTATCCATGAAGCATAGAGGTGATTCCGGTAAAAATGCCGGCCAGGCACGGAAATCTGGTGCTCCGCCTCCGCCGGATCATCCGGAGGAGAAGTCCCACCCGGAATACCGGATCAACATCTATCGGGACTGGTGCAAATCGTGCAGCATCTGTGTAGCCTTTTGCCCCCGGCAGTGCCTGAGCCTGGACGCCGATGGCAATCCGGTGGTGGACCACGCCGAGCGCTGCACGGGCTGCCGCTGGTGCGAGTTGCACTGCCCGGACTTTGCCATTTGTGTCAGGGAAGTGGTACCTAAAGAGGAAAGTTCTGAGAGTGCTCAATGAACACATCTCCTGGACAACCCCGACTGCTGCAAGGCAACGAAGCCGTGGTGGAAGGCGCCTTGGCCGCAGGCTGCCGGTTCTTTGCCGGGTATCCCATCACCCCGGCCACGGAGATCAGCGAAGTCATGGCGCAGCGGCTGCCTGGGGTAGGCGGCACCTTTATCCAGATGGAGGATGAGATCGCCTCCCTGGGCGCGGTGATCGGGGCGTCTCTGGCCGGCGTCAAGGCCATGACCGCCACCAGCGGTCCGGGGTTTTCCCTGATGCAGGAAAACCTGGGGTTCGCCTGCGTGGCGGAAGTCCCCTGCGTCATCGTCAATGTCATGCGGGGCGGCCCCAGCACGGGTCTGCCCACCCACGTCAGCCAGGGCGACGTTATGCAGGCGCGGTGGGGCACCCACGGCGATCATCCCATCATCGTTTTGGCCGCGGCCACGACGCTGGACTGCTTCGAACTAACGGTTCGGGCCTTCAACCTCTCGGAGAAATACCGTACGCCGGTGATTTTACTCACCGACGAAGTGGTGGCCCACACCCGGGAAAAGGTGGTGCTGCCGGCGGATGCGGCGGTGGAAATGGTGAATCGCCTGCGCCCCACCGTGCCGCCGGAATGGTACGTCCCTTACGCGGACAACACCCGGGGGGTGCCGCCCATGGGCATCTTCGGGGACGGCTACCGCTATCACGTTACCGGCCTCATCCATGACGTGCACGGCTTTCCCACCGAGCGCCAGGACGAGATCGTGCCGTTCTTAAACCGCCTTTTCCGCAAGATCACCCAACATTTTAGCGATATCCTGATGGTGGCGGAAGAGCAGAGTGTGGACGCCGAAATCCTGGTGGTGGCCTATGGTTCGGTGGCCCGTTCCGCCCGCCGGGCCGTCCGGGAGGCGCGACAGCGAGGCATAAAAGCCGGGCTGTTTCAGTTGGTCACCCTGTGGCCCTTTCCCCGGCGTCTTCTGGAACCGCTCTTGCACAAAGTCCGGGCGGTGCTGGTGCCGGAACTCAATATGGGCCAGATGTCCCGGGAGGTCAAAAGGGTCAACCAGGGCATGACCCGGATTGAGACCCTGAACCGGATTGATGGGGATTTGATTACACCGGGGGAGATTTTAGAACGGCTGCTGAAGCTGTGATATGTAGGGTGTGCCCTGCGCCCCATAATAACTATTGGTGCGTAGGACGCACCCTGCGCTTAAAGGAACGCCATGCCCGAAGTCACCAAACTCGTTCACAAGTACCTGCGGCACGAGAAGAAGTTCCCCCATGTCTGGTGCCCGGGGTGCGGCAACGGCATCGTGCTGGGGGCGCTGATCCGGGCCATCGACCGCACGGGGTTGGCAAAGGACGATATCGTCCTGGTCTCCGGCATCGGCTGCTCGGGCCGCATGAGCGTGTACGTGGATTTTAACACCCTGCACACCACCCACGGCCGGGCGCTGACCTTTGCCACGGGGGTGAAGCTGGCCAATCCAAAGCTCCAGGTGATCGTGGTCATGGGCGACGGCGATGCCACCGCCATCGGCGGCAATCATTTTATCCATGCGGCCCGGCGCAACCTGAATCTCACGGCCATTATCATCAACAACAATATCTACGGCATGACCGGCGGCCAGTATTCGCCCACCACGCCTTACGGGGCCCAGGCTACCACTTCACCGTACGGCCACATCGAGCACGCTTTTAACATCGCCGAGATGGCCGTGACCGCGGGCGCTGCGCTGGTGGGGCGGGGCACGGTGTATCATGCCACCCTGTTAGACCAGCTTATGGAACAGGCCATTTTGAAACGGGGCTTTGCGGTGGTGGAAGTCATCAGCCACTGCCACACCCAGTTCGGCCTGAAGAATCAACTGGGGGGGCCGGTGGAAATGATGCGCCGCCAGAAAGAACTGGCGGTGCGCGTGGAGAAGGCGCAGACCATGAGCCCGGAAGAACTGGAAGGCAAGATCACCATCGGGACCCTGGTGGACCGGGACTTGCCCATCTATACCGAAGAGTACCAAAAAATTCGGGACGCGGCCCGAGGGACGATGGAGGGAGAGCGACGATAATTTTGGGGGAAGGCCGGGAGAAGACAAATTCCCCCGCCTTCCCCCAATCCCCCATCCAACCCCCTGTAAGGGATTGGGGGAGGGGGTAAGGGCTTTCGCCCTTAGCCCTCTCCCCCAAGAATCCAAGGACAATTATGCGCTACGAAATTCGCTTGGCCGGGTCCGGGGGGCAGGGGTTGATCCTGGCAGGGATTATTTTGGCTGAGGCCGCCGGGGTCTATGATGGCAAGTTTGTCTGCCAGACCCAGAGCTACGGCCCCGAGGCCCGGGCTGGGGCGTCCAAGGCTGAGGTAGTCATCAGCGACACAGAGATCGATTATCCCAAGGCTATCCAGCCCGACGTGCTGTTGGCCATGAATCAGAAATCCCTGGATGCCTATGTCTTTGACCTGAAGTCAGGGGGCCTGCTCCTGGTAGATGCGGACCTGGTCACGGAGGTGCCCTTAAGCCAGTCCCTGGCCGTGCCATTCACCCGGATCGCCCGGGAGGACTTGGGGAAAACCCTGGTGGCCAATATCGTCGCCCTGGGAGCCCTGGTCCAGCTCACCGGCGCGGTGTCCCTTGCAAGCCTGGAAGCGGCGGTACTGGCCCGGGTGCCCAAAGGCACGGAAGATTTGAACCGCCGCGCCCTGGCCGCCGGGATTGCCGCAGTTCAGGCGGGAGGCGGGGTTACGGGCCGGAAGGAATACGGGGAAAGTTAGGAAACCTCAGGAAATAGTCAATAGGGAGGGACTTTTTTCGGGGTCAAATTTACCGGAAATTTGTTTGGGGCACAACCAAAGTGCTACTTAACGGTAAGATGGACATTCAATTGAAAATCTGGGACATAATAAAAAAGAGTGCCATGGGGTTGAATGATGTTAAAGGAAGCCATACTGAAAGTTGTCTCCCGCCAGGATTTGACCGAAGCCGAGATGGTCCAGGCCATGGAGATCATCATGGGGGGCGAGGCCACCGAGGCGCAGATCGGAGCCTTTATTACGGGTTTGCGGATGAAGGGCGAAACCGTGGCCGAGATTACCGCCGCGGCGAAAGTCATGCGGGCCAAGGCCACCCGTATCCCTATTTCGGACGGCCTCATCGACCTGGACCGGGATGAGATCAACGTGGATTGGGAGACGGTGGTGGACACCTGCGGCACTGGCGGCGACGCCACCTCCACCTTCAACGTCTCCACCACCACCGCTTTTGTGGTGGCCGGTGCGGGGCTGAAGGTCGCCAAACATGGCAACCGGGCGGTCTCAAGCCGCTGCGGCTCCGCGGATGTCATCGAGGCCCTGGGGATCAACCTGGCGCTGACACCGGACCAGGTAGTCTGGTGCATCCTGGAGGTGGGCATCGGGTTTCTGTTCGCTCCCCAACTGCATGGGGCCATGCGCTACGCCATCGGACCCCGGCGGGAGATCGGCATCCGCACCATCTTCAACATTCTGGGGCCGCTCACCAACCCGGCCAACGCCAACGTTCAGGTGCTGGGGGTCTACGACGCCCGGCTCACCGAATCCCTGGCCCAGGTGTTGGGCAACCTGGGGGGCAAGAGCGCGTTTGTGGTGTACGGCGAGGGCTCCTTCGACGAGATCAGCATCGTGGGGCCTACCCAGGTGAGCCAGCTCAAAGACGGGGTGGTGCGGACCTACGACATTGCTCCCGAGGACTTTGGACTAAAACGCGCCACGCTGGCAGATATAAAGGGCGGCGACGTCTTTGACAACGCCCGCATTGTCCGCAAAGTCCTGGCAGGGGAGGGGGGACCCCGGGAAGATATGGTGGCGCTGAACGCCGCCGCGGCTTTCATCGCTGCAGGGCTGGTGCCGGACTTTTTCCGGGGCATTGACCTGGCCCGGGAAGTTATTCACACCGGCAAGGCCATGGCCAAACTGGAAGCCCTGATCGCCAAGAGCAAGTCGTTTAGCAATGAGGTGTAGGGGGGGCATTGCCCGCCGAATCGGCATGAGAAGAAAGAAACAATTCTATGAACTTCTTAGCAGAAATCGTGGCCCGGAAGCTGGAGGATTCCCGCAAGCTCTTTGAATCCGCGGTGGCGGACAAATTCAAAACCGACATCGCCCGGCGGCCGGCGCCCAAGAGCCTCAAGGCCGCCCTGGACGCCAGCGCGGGCCCGGCCATCATTGCGGAGATCAAGCGGGCCTCTCCCAGCAAGGGGGAGTTGGGCATGGGCTGGGACCCGGTGGAGTTGGCCCAAATTTATCAGGACCACGGCGCCGTTGCGCTTTCCGTCTTGACGGAGGTCCACTATTTCAAGGGCGACCCGGAATTTATCCGGCAGATGCGTCCGCTGATCCAGCTCCCCATCCTGCGCAAGGATTTCATCCTGGAGCCTATTCAGGTTTACGAGACTGCGGCGTTGGGGGCTGACGCCCTGCTGCTCATCGTCAGCCTGCTGGATCTGGGGAAACTTAGGGCCCTGCTGCTCCTGGCCCGATCTCTGGGGCTGGAGGCGCTGGTGGAAGTGCACACCGCGGCGGAAATGGAGACCGCGCTCAAGGTTGGGGCCAACTTGATCGGCATCAACTCCCGGAATCTGCATACTTTCGAGATGTTTCCGGAGCGGGCTCTGGAACTGGCTCCCCTGGCGCCGCAAGAGGTCACCCTGGTGGCCGCGTCGGGCATAAAGTCCCGGTCCGACCTGGAACGCTATATGGCTGCGGGCATCCGCGCCTTTCTCATCGGGGAGATGCTGGTGACCCAGGCGGACCCGGGCGCGGCGTTGCAGGAATTTTTGGGGAGGCGTGGTGGATAAAAGAAGGCGGGAAGAGGTCACTTATTAGTTATAATTATAGCAATAACAGGTAATGTCGTGGAATATAATTTTCAAATAAATTATAATGAAACTATCACAAAAAAAATATTTTTAGAAATAATACAGAATAAATACAGAAACGAAGAAATTGCTAGGATCGAGAAAGCTCTTGCCCTTGCGGTCAATGCGCATTATGGACAGACCCGTGCAGATAGTAGTCCTTATATAGTTCATCCTCTGAGAGTATCTCTCTTATTAGAAAAATATGAGCATAATACTACTGCTGACATGGTTGCGGCTGCTCTCTTGCATGATACTTTAGAAGATACAAAATTATCTGAGAAAGAGGTATGTGATGTTTTCGGGGAACCGGTAACTACTTATTTAAAAGCTCTCACTATGTATCGTCCTGCTGACGAGACGCCAATGATGAAGATGTTGAGCAAGATCAAAAAGTGGCACCTCATTATGGAGGAATCTCAAGAAATTCGTGCAATCAAAACGTTCGATTATTTAGATAATATGATAAGTTGGAAATTTATTACAAAAAATAAACCAGAAATTCTGAAAATCCCCAGATGGTTAATGGAAGCGGAAACAATGTATCTTCCTCTTGCGAAAATCACTAATGAAGAAGCCTTTCGTTTAATGAAATTGGAATTAGAATTTTATCTTGGTAAAGGGTATAAAATTGGAAATTGGTTTTCAGGATAATATTACTGTATCTATTTATAAAAGAAACCATATCCTTTAGAAACAAGAAAAGGTTATTGGTCTTGGTGATCTAATGCTTAATTGTTGCAAAGAGTTTCTAAATTTCAAGTTTAATATCGAAAATTTCAGCTAATAATCATAAGGGTTGTAACGTATGGTTCGCATCAAAATCTGTGGAATTACTAATCTGGCCGACGCCTTGCTCGCAGCGGATTTGGGCGCCGATGCCCTGGGGTTTATTTTTTACTCCAAAAGCCCCCGGCACTTGGCCCCAGAGACTGCCCGAGAAATCATCGCCCAATTGCCCCCCTTTGTAACCAGCGTCGGAGTTTTTGTGGATGAAGAAACGCAGGTGGTAAGGGAACTGGCGGCGCAGGCGGGCCTGGACTGGATCCAGGTGCACGGCCAGGAATCCCCGGATTATTGCCGAAGCTTGGGCCGGAGGGTCATTAAGGGTTTTCGCATTAAGGATGAAAGCTCCCTCAAAGACCTGGAGCCTTTTCAGGGCGCGGTCCAGGCCTTCTTGTTGGATACCTATAAAAAGGGGCAGGTGGGCGGTACGGGAGAGACTTTTGACTGGCGGGTGGCCCGGGAGGCCAAAAAGTATGGCCAGATTATGCTGGCCGGGGGACTCACGCCCGACAACGTCGCCCAGGCCATCGAAGTGGCACAACCTGAGGCTATAGACACGGCCAGTGGCACTGAAGCCGCACCGGGTAAAAAAGACCCGGAGAAGCTCAGGGCGTTTTTTTCGGCGACGAGAAGAATGAAGTGAGTGGATCGGGGAGGGTGCCAGGGCTGGACACCCCTGCCTCCTTCCCCGAAGCCAAACCCCTTACAGGGGGATGGGAGGGAGCTTGAGGGAAGGGCGGGGAATCTTACGCAAACGTCCCCCGGTCCCCCCTCAAAACAAACCCTAAGGAGGTTGTTTTGTTGCCAGACAGACACGGAAGATTCGGGCGGTATGGGGGTCGGTTTGTGCCGGAGACTCTGATGCCCGCCCTGTTGGAGTTAGAGGAGGCGTACCGCAAGATCAGTCGCACCACGGAATTCCGACAGGAATTATCCTGGTATTTAAAAGATTATGTGGGCCGTCCCACGCCGTTGTATTTTGCGCGGCATTTGACCTTTGAATTGGGAGGGCCGCAGATCTTCATCAAACGGGAGGACCTGGCCCACACCGGGGCCCACAAAATCAACAACACCCTGGGACAGGGGTTGTTGGCCCGGCGCATGGGTAAGACCCGGCTCATCGCCGAAACCGGCGCGGGCCAGCACGGGGTGGCCACGGCCACGGTGGCGGCCCTGTTGGGGCTGTCATGCGACATCTATATGGGCACCGAAGACATCCGGCGCCAGCGCCTCAATGTCATCCGCATGGGGCTGTTGGGGGCGACCGTCGTGCCGGTGGAATCGGGCAGCCGCACCCTGAAGGATGCCATGAATGACGCCATCCGGGATTGGGTCACCAACGTGCGCCACACGCACTATGTCCTGGGTTCGGTGGGCGGACCCCATCCCTATCCCATGATTGTCCGGGACTTTCAGTCGGTCATCGGCCGGGAGGCCCGGGCCCAACTGCGGCAGCGCACCGGCAAGCTGCCCCAGTGCCTGGTGGCCTGCGTCGGCGGCGGTAGCAATGCCATGGGGCTGTTCCATGCTTTTGTGGACGACCCGGTGCGCTTCGTGGGGGTGGAGGCCGCGGGCCATGGGATCAGCAGCAACCATCATTCCGCCACCCTGGTGGCCGGGTCGGAGGGGGTTCTCCATGGGGCGTTTAGCTATCTCTTACAAGACCCCTGGGGCAACATCCAGGAGGCCCACTCCTTGGCGCCGGGGCTGGATTATCCCGGGGTGGGACCGGAGCACGCCTTCTTCAAGGACCAGGGCCGGGCCGAATACGTGGCGGTAACGGATGTGGAGGCCCTGGAAGGGTTTCAATTGCTCTCCCGGACCGAAGGTATTCTCCCCGCCCTGGAAAGCTCCCATGCCATTGCATATCTCTCGCGGCTGGCCCCCGAATATTCTGCTGAGGATATCATTATCGTCAATCTTTCCGGCCGGGGCGACAAGGATGTGGATGCGGTGGCCGGGGCTATGGAGGTGTCCGGTGAACCGCATTGACCGGGTGTTCAAGCAACTCAAGGCTAGAGGCGAAAAAGCCCTTATTCCCTTTATCACCGCAGGAGACCCCGATCTAGCCGCCACCCGGGCCCTGGCCCTGGAGATGGCCGCCCGGGGCGCGGATATTCTGGAGTTGGGCGTGCCCTTTTCCGATCCCCTGGCCGATGGTCCCACCATTCAGGCCGCCAGTCTCCGGGCCATGCAGGCCGGCGTGCATCTGGAAGATGTCCTCAACCTGGCCGGGGACTTGCGGGCCCAGACTCAGATTCCCCTGGTGCTCATGGGCTACTACAACCCCATGCTGCAGTACGGCTTGGAGCGCACCGCAGCCGCAGCCGCAGACCGGGGAGTGGATGGCTTCATCATCCCGGACTTGCCCCCGGAGGAAGCGGGCCCCTGGCGAGTGGCGGCCTTGAAGGCAAAAATCGCCACGATTTTCCTGGCCGCCCCCACCAGCGGTGTAGAACGGATTAAGCACCTGGGACGCCTCACCAAGGGATTTCTCTACTATGTCTCGGTAACGGGGATTACCGGGGCCCGGACTGAACTACCCCCAGACCTGGCCGCATCACTGGCGGAAGTGCGCTCGCTGGTGAAATGTCCCTTGGCCGTGGGCTTCGGCATCTCCACGCCGGAGCAGGTGGCGAACCTGGCCCCGTACGTGGATGGGCTGGTGGTAGGCAGCGCCATTGTCCAGCGGGTGGCCCGGCTCCAGGGGCCTGAGCTGATCAAAGAGGTGGGCGACTTTATCGCAGCTCTCAAAGCGCCTTTGCGGGGAAAGTAGGGGAGAACCGATTGGTTACTGGTTTCAGTCCGGATCAAGCATGGCGCCGACACTCTTAACCAGGGAAGCAGTCCCCGGCGAGCTGCCAGAGATTGAACGCCTGGTGAAGACTGCGTATCAGGAATTTCAGGGTTTTATGCCTGAAGCAATCTGGCAAAGATGGATGCGTAATGTCAGCGAGGCAATGCATGCTCCTGGGGGTATCGTGCTGGTAGCGGAACGAGAAGGGAAGATCGAAGGGGCGGTCACGTTCTATCCCGACGCCAGTCAGGCCCACCAAGGCCATTGGCCCGCAGGGGCCGGGGCCATCCGGATGCTGGCGGTGCGCCTGGCCAGTCGTGGTAAAGGGGTCGGGGAGCTCTTGACTCAAGCCTGTCTGCGCCGGGCCCGGGAACTCGGAATCGGCACCATTTTTTTGTACACCGGCACGTTTATGGCCGCCGCCCAACGCCTCTATGAAAAAATAGGCTTTAAGCGAGCCCCGGAATTTGACGGGGACCCTGGGCCTATCGCCTATCGGCTGGACCTGGTCTGAAGGAAAATGCTGCCCACAGTAAAAGGGTGATTGGACTTCAAGTTTGAAATGCAGTTATGCTAACCATATCAATGCAATATCTCCTAAGTAGCATTGCACACATAGATAGCGAAGCCGTCGGAAAAGGTTTTTGGGCATAGTTTGTAAGTTTTTGCAATCTATTTATGACACAGTAGTGTTAGACTGCTCCTTCTGCCTCCCTATCTCTAAGGCCCGGGCTTTTGGGAGAAATCTGGATAGCGCCGGGCCAACCACGGGGTCAGGTCCCGGTCGATGATAGCCGCCACCTTTGAGGCTCCAGGTTCAGTGTAGTGGAGGTAATCATAGTAATAGGCGGAGTTGCGGGGCAGTTCCCGGGCCAGATCGATCAGCAGAACCCCGTCTTTTTGGGCCACCTGCCGAGTTACGGCGTTATACAGTTCGATAACGTCATACATCATCAGGCCGTTAAAGTGGTCCTGGACTTTGATGGTAGCGAGATTAACCCCGGTAATCGGGTCGAGGCCCGGACCATAAAGGGTCGGCTGAGTGATCAGCACCGGCTCGATGCCGTGCGCCCGGCAGAGGCGCACGAGTTTTTCCACCCGCTGGGCAAAAAAAGGCAAGGAGTTGCGGCGATATGCTTGTAAAGTCTGTGATTCCAGGCCTTCCGGGGGCAGGTCCAGGGTTTTGGCTTGCTTCAGGTTAATTTCCGTGTGCCGCAATCCCCGGCTCTGGGCTATGAGGTAGTGATAGAGGTTCTGTTCCAAGGAATAGACTTCGCTGCGATATAAGAGGCCCCGCCACAGCTTTTTTAGATAGCTTCCCCGCTGCGTCCCGGTTTGGTCCAGGTTCCCGGCCCCCACGTCATTGATGCCAATCAGAAATAACACCACTTTGGGCCGCAACTTGATGAGGTAGTCCTCCAGCAGGATGATATGCCGGTAGGTGGTGGCCCCGTCCAGCCCTGCGTTATTGACCCACACCCTCCTAAAATTGCGGGATAGTTCCTGTCCCAGCAGGTCCGGCCAGGTCCGGCCGTCGGAAAGGTAGAAACATTCCGTGGTGCTGCCGCCGATGGTGACGATGGTCAGGTCATCTTTGAAATCGGGGGGAGGGGGAGCACCGCGGAACCCCAGGTTATTTTTAGTATGGATGGTACGCGGCGGCAATTTGGTAAACTTGGCGGTGTTATCGATGAAGTAATGTTTGTTAACCGGCAGGACGATACGGTCGGGCTTAAAGCGAATTTCCAGGGGATTGTAGACCCTTAGCAACACCTCCAGGGCCATTAGGGCCACCAGGCAGCCCAGCACGAGCAGAAAGAAGTTTTTGAGATGACTTTTAATCTTTATCAGCATGGTCCGGCTAGGAAATTGTATGGGTGCTTCGGGATAATTTCTTAAAGAATTTAATGGATGCGGTTATTCTTTGTTTGACAATTAGATTTGGTCAGCAGGCCCTTCCTGCAACTCTTCTTTAAAAAACCAGGGCGCCGAAGCCTCGGGTGAGCAGGCCCAGCACCAGGGCCAGGATGAGGGACAGGCCCACGGCCGTGGCTGCACCCTTCCAGCCCAGCTCCCGGCTCATGGCCGCGATGGTGGAGGCGCAGGGGATATAGAACAGGACAAAAATGGTAAAAGTAAGGAGTTGGGTCAGGGTCAGCACCGTGGTAATCTGGGTGGTGCCCAGGGCCTCGGTGAGCATGATCAGGGACAGCTCCTTCCGCATGATCCCGAAGATCAGGGTAGTACCCACCGCGGCGGGCAGGCCCAGGATATAGGTGAAAGGGCGGCAGAGGTCATTGACGTAGGTTTCCAGGTGCCAGAACTGCAAGAGGCTCAGAACCAGGCTCCCCACGATCAGGATGGGCCAGGCCACCACGATGAATTCCTTGAGGCTGTGCCAGGATTTGCGGGCCACATTCTGCACGGTGGGTAACCGGTACTCCGGAATCTCCATCAAAAGGCCCGGGGAAACCTCGGGCAGGATCCAGGTGGAGACTTTTCCCAGCAGGGCTATAACCACCAGGTTGAAGAAGTAGACCCCCAAGGCCCAGTACGGCCCCAGGGCGTAGGCCACCAGGGCGAAGATGATCACCGACCGGGCCGAACAGGGGACCAGCACCGCCAGCATGGAAACCACCAGGCGGTCCCGGGGGCTCTCCAGGATGCGGGTGGCCATCACCGCGGGGACGCTACAGCCGTACCCCAGGATAAAGGGGATGATAGACTTGCCGTGGAGCCCCAGAAAATGCATGAGGTTGTCCATCAGAAAGGCTACCCGGGGCAGGTAGCCGCTGTCCTCCAGCAGCGCCAACCCGAGAAGGAAGGGCAAGAGATACGGCAGCACGATGCCCACTCCGCCGAAGATGCCCATTAAGAGGCCCTCAACGACGCTATAGGTCAGGGTGTTGACCCCCACCCAGGCCTTGGCCAGACCCTGGGCCGCGGTTAAATAATCCATAAAGAATTCTTCAACATGTTGCCCCACCTTGAAGACCACCATAAAGAAACCTGCCAGGACCGCAACCAGGATAACGTAGCCCCAGAACCGGTCGGTGGCGATTTTGTCCAGGCGCTCTCGCCAGTCAGGCTTTTCCGCGGGTTTGACCTTGGCCACCTGCTCGAAAAGATTAACGCTCAGGGCATGGCGCTCCGAGGAGATTACGGTTTCCGGAGGTCGGCCATGGGACTGGGCCAGGATTTTTTGGCTATTTTTCACCCAGTGGACCGCCTCTTGATTCCGGCGCCCGATCTCCTCCATAACGTAGGGGTCATCTTCCAGGGCCTTGACCAGCACAAAGCGCCAGGGCATCCCCAGGTCTTGGGAGAAGCTGAAATCCAACTGCTCGGCCAGGGAGTCGATCTCCTCTTCCACATCCCGGCTGAACTGGATCTGGGCGGGCCGCACCCCGGCCCGGCCTGCACTGACCGCCTCGCGCAACAGCTTGGTCAGGCCCCGGCCCGACGCGGCCACGGTGGTCACCACCGGCACCCCCAAAAGCTCCGAGAGTTTGGCCGCCTCGATCACGATGCCTTTACGAGCGGCCTCATCCATCATATTCAGGGCCAATACCAAAGGGCGCTCCAGGCTCATCAGCTCCAGGGTGAGTTCCAGGCTGCGGCCCAGGAGGGAGGCGTCGATCACGTTAATGATGACGTCGGATTCGCCCGCCAGGAGGTAGTTCCGGGATTCCCGTTCTGCCGGGTCGATGGAAGTCAGGGAATAGACCCCAGGCAAATCCACGCAGGTGAGTTCCTCACCCTCAAACGCCACCTTGCTGACAGTGTACTTTACCGTGGTGCCGGGAAAATTGGAGACTGCGGCCTTATAGCCGCTGAAGTAATTAAAAATGGTGCTCTTGCCGCAATTGGGTTGGCCGATGAGAGAAATAATCATGAGTGGCGCCTGAGGCGAATCTCCTTGCAAAAGATCAAAAAGCCCATGAGCTTTCTATCATTACTGAGAATCAATTGCAATAGCGTCCAGGATATTTGGCAGATGGACCGGAAACCCCCTTACCGGAGAGTATAAACCAATATCGCGCCGGGAGTCACCGTTCCCTTAATATCTTGACAGTTGCTCAGATTTTTATATATTAATTTATTTTGGCCGTGGGAATAAAGGGCTTTTTAACGTTATGAAATCAAAGAGCTTGCAGATAGCCATCAAAGCCATCAGCGATACCGGCAAAGAGGTCGCCATCGACCTGGGCCCGGAGTGGTTCGCCCGGTGGCGTGAAGAGGACCCGGGGCTGGAATTTGCCGACGGTCAGATCACCGGCGCGGTGAGCCTGTCGCAACACGGCCACGATATCCTGGTGCGGGGGCAGCTTTCCGGCCATCTGAACCTGGCCTGCAGCCGCTGTCTGGAGTCCTTTACCTATCCGGTGGCCGCAGATTTCGACCTCCTCTTAGCGCCTGCACCCGAAACGGCGGCCGCGGCAGAAGAGGAATTGAGCCCCGCCGATCTGGATCTGGACAATTATACCGGGGAGGTAGTGGATTTGGAAGGCATCCTGAGGGAACAGATTATTCTCATGATCCCCGTCAAGCCCCTGTGTGACGAAGTCTGTAAAGGTCTCTGTCCTCAGTGCGGGGCCAACCTCAACCGCGAGACCTGCCACTGCCAACCCGAAGCCGCTAATGCCACCTTTGCCGAACTGACAAAGGTGAAAATGTAAGGAGAACGCCCGTGCCGTTACCAAAAAGAAGAACCTCCGTTTCCAAGAAAAACAGCCGCCGCTCCCATGACCACCTGACGCCGCCGCAGTTGTCCACTTGCCCCAAGTGCAATGAGCACCGGCTGCCCCACCATGCCTGCCCCCATTGCGGCTTTTACAAGGGCCGGCTGGTAATCCCGAAAGCGGCGGAGTAGGGCGCCATGGATTATCTGCTCACCGAAGAGCAGCAGATGCTCCAGGATTTGGCCCGCCAGATCGCCCATGAGCGCATCAAGCCTATCCGGGCGCAATTGGACGAAGAAGAAATCTTTCCCTGGGATGTTATGGCCGACCTGGCCCAGGCCGACCTGTGCGGCACCATCATCCCCGAAGAATATGGCGGGCTGGGGCTGGGGTGCCTGGAGAACTGCCTGGTTTTGGAAGCTTTGGCCGAGGGCTGCGTCGGGGTGGCCACCACCTATGCCGCCAGCTTCCTGGGGGCGTATCCCCTCCTGCTCTACGGCACCGACGCCCAGAAACACCGGTATCTGCCGGCCATGGCCCGGGGTGAGTCTCTGGGCGCGTTTGCCCTGACCGAATCCCAGGCGGGCTCAGATGCCGGGGCGATTGCCGCCACCGCTATCAAGGACGGCGATTTTTACGTGTTGAACGGCACTAAGCAATGGATCACCAACGCCGGGGAAGCCGAATTCAACACCATCATCGCGCTGACCGACCGGACCAAAGGCGCTCGGGGGGCCTCGGCCTTTGTGGTGGAGAAAAACGACCCGGGCATCTCCTTCGGCAAAAAAGAAAAGAAGATGGGTATCCGGGCCTCGGTCACCCGGGAGATCATCCTGGAAGACTGCCGCATCCCCAAAGACCGCCTCATCAGCAAAGAGGGCATGGGGTTTATCGTTACCATGAAGACCCTGGACAATGCCCGGCCCGGCGCGGGGGCTTTGGCCGTGGGCCTGGCGCAGAGCGCTTTGGATGAGGCCGCCAGCTTTGCCAAGGAGCGCCACCAGTTCGGCGCCCCCATCTTTTCCTTCCAGGCGGTGCAGCACCTTCTGGCCGATATTGCCACCAACGTCGAAGCGGCCCGGGCCTTGACCTACGCCGTGGCCCGGCACATCGACTCCAAGCCCAAGGACTTTTCCAAAGAAGGCGCCATGGTCAAACTCTTCGCCACGGATATGGCCATGAAAGCCACCGTGGACGCGGTCCAGGTCATGGGCGGGCATGGCTACATGCGGGAATACCCGGTGGAAAAGATGATGCGGGACGCCAAAATCCTCCAGATCTACGAAGGCACCAACCAGATCATGCGCAACGTTATTGGGTTGGCGCTGAATAAGGAATATTCCAAGAAAAAATAAGGGGAAAAGGCAAAATGGGAAAAAGGCGAAATGGGTTGAAATTATCCACTTTTCCCCTTTCGTCTTTTCGCCTCTCTGCCTGGTCGCCTCCCCAAAAATTTAACCTATGCGAATAATCGTCTGTATCAAGCAAGTCCCCGACACCCAGGAAGTCCGCCTGGACCCGGTGACCCATACCTTAAAGCGCGAGGGCATCGCGGCCATCATCAACCCCTTTGACCTCTATGCCCTGGAAGAAGGGTTGCGGGTCAAAGATGCCCAGGGGGGCACGGTGACGGTCATCACCATGGGTCCGCCCCAGGCCGAAGCCGCGCTGCGGGAGGCCTTGGGTTATGGCGCCGATACGGCGGTTCTCCTGTCGGACAAAAATTTTGCCGGGGCCGACACCTGGGCCACGGCGCTGACGTTGGCCCGGGCCGTGGACAAGCTGGGCGGCGCTGACCTGATCTTTTGCGGCAAGCAGGCCATTGACGGCGACACCGCCCAGGTGGGGCCCATGCTGGCCGCCATCCTGGATATCCCTTACGTCGCCTGGGCCCGGAAGCTGAGCTTCGCCGATGGCAATCTGACGGTGGAGCGCCTTTTGGATCACGGCTACGATGCGGTGGGCACGAGCCTGCCGGCATTAATCACGGTAATCAAGGAGATCAACGAGCCCCGGGTGCCGTCCTTCAAGGCCAAACTCAAGGCCAAGAAAGAACTTATTCCCGTCTGGGGCATTGATGATCTGGGCTTGAACGCGGAGGAGGTGGGTCTGAGCGGTTCCTTCACCCAGGTGGTCAAGGTCTTTCCCCCGCCTGCCAGGGGTAAGGCGGAAATCTGGACCGGCGCACCGGAGGAACTGGCGGGCCGGTTGTGGGGGCGGTTGAAGGCGCAGAGCAAAGCTGTTTAGCTGAATGGAATTGCAGGGCGGATTTAAAACCCGCCCCTACAGACCGGTGTGACGCCGGCGCTTTCCGGTCCTGGTTCCCCACCAGGCAAGGGACCAGAAAGGAACAATGGAATTAACCGGCACGCCGGGTACCAGATGGCCTTACAAGAAGAATTTGAAAAAACCGGGGAATACTTCTTCAGATGGAGAAGCTATCTACCCTTAATCATGGCCATTTTATTTATCCTGGCCCTGATCGGTTATCGCACTCCCTTTAATAACCCAGGTCTGAACCTGGCCTGGGATTTTTTCTGCCTGGCGGTAGCTCTCCTGGGCGAGGGCCTTCGGTTCTTTACGGTGGGCTATGTGCCCCGGGGCACTTCTGGCCGCAATACCAAGGGGCAAGTGGCCGAAACCCTGAACACCACAGGCATGTATGCGGCGGTGCGGAACCCCCTTTATTTGGGCAATTTTATCATTTGGTTCGGATTGTCGCTGTTCATGAAATTGTGGTGGTTCACGGCGTTAATTATTTTATTTTTCTTGATTTTTTACGAACGGATCATTTTTACGGAAGAACGGTTTTTGCGGGAAAAATTTGGGGACGAATTTTTGCAGTGGGCCGAGAAGACCCCGGTCATTATTCCCAACCTCAAGAATTGGCGGCCGCCGTCTCTGCCCTTTTCGTGGAAATCGGCCCTTGTCAGGGAATACGGCTCCTTTTATGCCATCATCGTCACCTTTACGGTGTTGGAACTGCTGAGTGGAATATTT
Source organism: Desulfobacca acetoxidans (assembly GCA_022736495.1). The sequence continues at coordinate 16,329 of DZCR01000001.1, read as the reverse complement.
TCCTCCGGCAGATTAATTCTGGATGCTATCTGGATAAAGATCTTCCTGGGCGGCACGGTTATTTATTTGACCATCAGATATTTGAAGAAAAAGACCAAGGTATTGGCCACAACTGGCCGGTGAAGATATGGTGCGCAAGGCGCATCATATGGCGGGCAGTGCCCGCCCTACATGCTAACTGCTAACCGCTGACTGCTAAAATATGAGCCTGATTCTTTACTCCGAAAAATGTATCGCCTGCGGCCAATGCGTCGAGGCCTGTCCCTTTGGGGTTTTGCGGCTGGAGGGCGAGACCCTCATCATTGGCGAAGGTTGCACCCTGTGCGGCGCCTGCGTCGAGGTCTGCGAGGTGGAGGCCCTGGCCCTCCCCGAAACCGCAGGTGAATCGATCCGGCCTGCCGTGCCGCCAGACGGCATCTGGGTCTTTGCGGAACAGCGCGGCGGCGTCCTGGCCCCGGTGACTGCGGAACTCCTGGGAGAAGCCCGGCGGCTGGCCGAGCCTTTGGGCGTTAAGGTGGCCGCGGTTCTCCTGGGGGAACAGATTGCCGACTTAAGCCAGACCCTGCTGGCGGCCGGGGCTGATAAGGTCTACGTGATGGAGCACCCGCTCCTGCGCGATTTCCTGGAAGAGACCTATGCTGCGGCCGTGGTTGAACTGGCGCAAAAATATCAGCCCGAAATCATTCTGGCAGGGGCCACTTATTTGGGCCGGGCCTTTATTCCCCAGGTAGCCGCGGCCTTGAAAACCGGCCTTACCGCGGACTGCACCGCCTTTGCCATCGACCCGGAAAAGCGCTTGCTGCTTCAAACCCGGCCCGCGTTCGGCGGTAATATTATGGCCACCATCATCACGCCCCGGACCTTTCCCCAAATGGCCACGGCCCGGCCCGGAGTTTTCAAGCCGGCCGCGCCCTCGGCTACCCCCAAGGGAGAGGTGGTTCGGGTGGAGTTGGCGTGCCTCGCGGGCTCGCCGCGCAGCAATTTTGTGGCCACGGTGGCGGAAATCAAGGAGCGCATCCCGCTTTCTGCCGCGGAGGTCATCGTGGCCGGGGGCCGAGGCCTGAAAGAGGCCAAAAACTTCAAGCTTCTGGAGGAACTGGCGGACTTGCTGGGGGGTGCGGTGGGCGCTACCCGGGGCGCGGTGGACGCGGGCTGGATTCCTTACGCCCACCAGATCGGCCAGACCGGCAAGACCGTCTCCCCTAAACTTTACTTCGCCATAGGCTTGAGCGGCGCCAGCCAGCACGTGGTGGGGATGCAATCCGCCGATGTCATCGTGGCCATCAACAAAGACCCCCAGGCGCCTATTTTTCAAGTGGCCGATGTCGGCCTGGTGGGGGATTTGTTCGAGATCGTCCCGGGCCTGATCCAGGAGATCAAGAAAGATCGGGGCTGAAAGTTATTTCAGTGATGACCTCAGACCGGAAGTGCATTTAGTGAAAAAAAGTATAAGAAACCTCTTTCAATTTCGGCCAATTCGATTTATGTAATTAACGCAGCAGACTCACGAGTTCAGAGCCTGGGGGATTGGTGTTTGCCAAGCCTAAGATGGCGGCCAACCCAGCCTCCAGCCAGACGCAACTATGAATGATATTAGCCGCATAGTCTTGATCACCGGGGCTGCCCGGGGTATCGGCCGGGACATTGCCCTGGCCCTGGCGCAACCGGGCCTGACCATCTATCTCAATGATGTAGTCCTGGGGGAAGAAGCATCCCGGACGCAACAAGAGGTAGAAGCCAAAGGCGCTGCGGCCCGGTTGGTGGAATTTAATGTAGCCGAGGCCGCTTCAGTCAGCCAAGGGGTGGACCATATTCTGAAGGAAAGCGGGCGCATCGATATCCTGGTGAACAACGCCGGCATCACCCGGGATAATCTCATCATGCGCATGAAGGAAACCGAATGGGATGCGGTTCTGGGAGTCAATCTCAAGGGCGCCTTTAATTGTATCCGGACCGTGAGCAAGCCCATGGTCAAACAACGGGGCGGGCGCATCATCAATATCAGTTCGGTGGTTGGGGTCATGGGGAACCCCGGCCAGGCCAATTATGCGGCCTCCAAGGCCGGCCTGATCGGGCTCACCAAGACAGTGGCCCGGGAACTGGCCTCCCGGAACATTACGGTCAACGCAGTGGCTCCGGGCTTTATCCAGACAGAAATGACCGAGGCCTTGCCCGAGGCCACCAAACAGTTGATGCTGGCTCAGATCCCTTTGGGCCGCTTTGGCACCGCGATGGAGGTGGCCCAGGCAGTGGTTTTCCTGGCTTCCGATGCCGCAGCCTATATCACCGGTCAGGTGATTCATGTCAATGGCGGAATGTTGATGGTTTAAGATAAAGAGGAGGTTTTCGAACAATGGGAGCAATTGAAGAGAAGGTAATCGACATCATCGTGGACAAATTAGGGGTAGATCGCGCCGAGGTCACGCCTGAAGCCGTATTTGTCGATGACCTGGGAGCCGATTCCCTTGACCTGGTGGAATTGATCATGGCCATGGAAGAAGAATTCGGCATGGAAATCGCCGATGAGGACGCGGAAAAGCTGCGGACTGTTCAGGATGTCATCACCTTCGTCTCCGCCCGGGCTGCTTGAGCCGCTTGACCCGGCAATTATTACCATTGGCTGCGATCATGCCGGCCATGGATTGAAGCGGGACATCCTTAAGTTTTTGCACGAACTCAAGGTGCCTTGCGTGGATATCGGCTGCGCCAGCCCGGACGAATCCGTACATTATCCTTTATACGGCAAAAAAGTCGTAGAAGCTCTGTTGGCGCATCCTGAGACGCGGGGTATACTTATATGTGGAACCGGCATCGGCATGAGCATCTTGGCCAACCGATTCCCCGGCATCCGAGCCGCCCTCTGTCACGACATCTTTAGCGCCATCATGTGCCGGCGCCATAATGACGCCAATTTACTGGTAATGGGCGGGCGGGTCATCGGGCCGGACCTGGGAAAAGAAATCGTGCGGGCCTGGCTCACCACCCCTTTTGAGGGCGGACGTCACCAGGAGCGTTTGGAACTGTTAGAACGGTTGGCCCAAGCGGCTTTCTAAGAAGCAGGAGTGTTTTACCGGATGGACGAACTGGCCCGTACCGACCCCGAGATATTTGCTGTCATCGAGCGTGAACGCCTGCGCCAACTGACCAAGCTGGAGATGATTGCCTCCGAAAACTTCGTCAGTAACGCGGTGCTTCAGGCTCAGGGGTCCATCCTGACACATAAATACGCTGAAGGGTATCCGGGCCGGCGTTTTTATGGCGGCTGCGAATGCGTGGATACTGCGGAAAACCTGGCTTTGAGCCGGGTCAAAGAACTGTTCGGGGCTGCCTACGCCAATGTGCAGCCCCATTCCGGCTCTCAGGCCAATATGGCCGTATATTTCTCCTTCCTGAAACCGGGGGATGTCATCCTGGGCTTGGATCTGTCCCATGGGGGCCATTTGAGCCATGGCGCCGCAGTGAATTTCTCCGGGCGCCTGTTCAAGGCCGTCACCTACGGGGTGGATCGCCAGACCGAAGAAGTCGATTTTGCCGTGGTGGCGGAATTGGCCCGGCAACACCGCCCCAAGATGATCATCGCCGGGGCCAGCGCTTATCCTCGGATTCTTGACTTCGAGCGCTTTGCCAAGATTGCCCGGGAAGTGGGAGCCTATCTCCTGGTGGATATGGCGCATATCGCCGGGTTGATCGCCGCCGGCCTGCACCCCAGTCCCGTGGCTTCGGCGGATTTCATCACCTCCACCACCCATAAGACCTTGCGCGGGCCTCGGGGCGGCCTCATTCTGGCCCAACCCCAATATGGCAAGGCCCTGGACAGCCAGATCTTTCCGGGCATTCAGGGCGGCCCCCTCATGCACATTATTGCGGCCAAAGCGGTGGCCTTTAAGGAAGCCCTGGCGCCTAATTTCCGGGATTACCAGGAGCAGATCGTGACCAATGCCCGGACTCTGGCCCGGGAGTTCAACAAGCGTGGCTACCGCCTGGTGGCAGGCGGCACCGACACCCATCTCATCCTGGTGGATCTGACTCTCACCGGCCTTACGGGTCGGGAGGCGGAAGATGTCCTGGATCTTGCCGGCATGACGGTTAACAAGAATACCATTCCCTTTGATCAACGGCCTCCCACGATCACCAGCGGCATCCGCCTGGGCACCCCGGCCTTGACTACCCGGGGCATGAAGGAACCCGAGATGGAAATCATCGCGGAACTGATTCACCAGGCTCTGTCTGCGCCCAAGGATAAGGCTCGCCTCCAGAAGTTGGATGGTCAGGTCAAAGAGCTTTGCCGGAGTTTCCCCTCCCTTTTTGCCGAGGAATGGCTGATGGACCGTCCGGCCAGGTCCTGCGCCATCCGGGGTTGATTCTAATCTGATCCCACTAACCGGCGATTCCCCCTTAAGTCTAATTTTGGTGCGCAGGCTTTTAACCTGGGCGTTTTTCCGTCTGGCCTCACTCGGCAATACGCTCCCTTCCCCTGGCCCCGTAATTTTCGCTCTTTACGACGCCGCATTTTTTATGAGAAGATAGGGCATGCGCTGTCCTTATTGCCATAGCACCAACAACAAAGTCATAGATTCCCGTCCCAGCCGGGAGGCCAACGCCATCCGGCGGCGGCGCGAATGCCTCCACTGCCAGCGGCGCTTCACCACCTATGAGCAGGTGGAAGAGACCATGCCCCTGGTGGTCAAAAAAGACGGCCGCCGGGAACCCTTTCAGCGCTCTAAGCTCTACGAGGGGATTACCAAGGCCTGTGAAAAGCGCCCGGTTTCCATCGACGCCATCGAGAATTTCCTGGACAGCCTGGAACGGGAAATGTTGGAGAGCGGGATGCGTGAAATCGCCTCCACCTGGATCGGCGAACGGGCTATGGCCCAACTGCGCCAGTGGGATGAAGTGGCCTACGTGCGTTTTGCCTCGGTGTACCGCCACTTCACGGACGCCACCGACTTTATGGACGAGATTCGCACCCTTTTGGCCTCCAAGCAGGAAGAAAAGTAGTAATCTTGATTCTCCTTCCCAAGCTCGGCGTGGTCACCTCGTAAATTAAAGACCGGAGAGGACTACACAGCAGAGTTAATGCATAACGGAGCCTTGCCGATGGACGACACGAGATACCAGCGCGGCTGGGAAAAACTCAAAGAAATTGATGGCGAGGCCGGAGAACGGGTCATTGCTAGTCTCCAAGACATTGCCCCGGACCTGGCCCGCTATACTATTGAATTTCCGTTTGGCGACATCTATTCCCGTCCCGGCCTGGACCTCAAGTCCCGGGAAATTGCCACGGTGGCTGCGCTCACCGCCCTGGGCCACGCCGGCCCGCAATTGCGGGTGCATATCCATGCGGCCCTCAATGTCGGCTGCACCCGCACGGAGATTGTCGAAGTTATCATCCAGATGGCGGTCTATGCCGGTTTCCCCGCCGCGCTTAACGGTATGTTCGCCGCCCGGGAAGTCTTCCAAGAGCGAGATCAGAAGGGCCAACCTTGACCGCCGAACCTTCTCATATGAGGCTGGCCCTGCGCCTGGCTGCTCGGGGCGCGGGCTGGGTTTCGCCCAACCCTATGGTGGGCGCAGTGGTGGTCAAAGAGAGCCAGGTGGTGGGTCGGGGGTATCACCGCCGGGCCGGCCTGCCCCATGCCGAAGTCGAAGCTCTGCGCACTGCGGGCGAGGCCGCCCGGGGCGCCGACCTGTACGTCACGCTGGAGCCCTGCAACCACCAGGGCCGCACCCCGCCCTGCACCCAGGCCATCCTGGCTGCGGGGGTGCGCCGGATTATCATCGCCACTTATGACCCCAACCCCCAGGTCACCGGCGGCGGGGCCAAGTTTCTGGCTGAACAGGGCGTGGACGTAACCGTAGGGATGCTTGAGGCCGAGGCCCGGCAATTAAACGAAGTCTGGTTCCACTGGGTGAAGACCGGACGTCCGTGGGTTATGGCCAAGGCGGCCTGCTCCCTGGACGGCCGCATTGCTACCGCAACCGGGGAATCCCAGTGGCTCACCGGCGAGACCGCCAGGGCTTTCGGACATCGCCTGCGCCATCGAGTCGACGCCATCCTCGTCGGGGTCGGCACGGTGCTGGCCGACAACCCCCAACTCACCGCCCGGCTGCCCCGTGGCCACAGCCAGGATCCCATCCGCATTGTCCTGGACAGCCGCCTGCGCCTGCCCCTCAACGCCAAACTCGTCCAGTGCAACTCCCCAGCCCCCACCTGGGTGGCCACCACCAGCCAGGCCCCGCCGGATACGGTGCGCGCCTTACAAGGGCATGGAGTTCAGGTCATGGTGCTGCCGGCCGACGACGGCCGGGTCGCCCTGCCGGCCTTGCTGCACTGCCTGGGGGAACATCAGGTCCAGAGCGTGCTGGTGGAGGGCGGGGCCGAGACCCTGGGCGCTTTTTTCGACCAGAGACTGGTCCATCAGTTCCATTTCTTTTATGCGCCTAAGATCCTCGGGGGCGTGAAAGCTCCGGCCATGGTGGGCGGCCAGGGGGTGGCGCACCTAGGGGAGGCCCATATCGCCAGAAATCTCAGCATCCGCCGCCTGGGCGTCGACCTGCTGGTGTCGGGGTATTTGTAGAGAATCGCGGCATCAGATCAAACAGCGCCACTTTAGTTAGCAGTATCCTCTTAAAAGTCTCCCAGAGCTGCTATCCTGATCATATCTGCACATTTTCCCGTTGGGTGGCAGCGGGAGGCCCGGTGAAATATGATCTACTTCAGCTTGAAAAGGCTGTGCAGCAAGCCTGCCTCGAAGTCATCTGAACTGGTATCATTGTATAAGAAAACCCGATTTGCTTCACGTTGCGGCGCGCCAGTCCGAAAATATTTTCGAGGCCTTAAAAAAGGGGGAAAGAAATTGAGGAGGCAAGAGGCGGCAGCAGCAGCGCATGATAATCATTCCATAAATCTTTGGCAAACCGGACAAAAAAAGGAACTGCGCCCGGCCTGGACCAGGCGGGCTATGGGCGTGCCGCAGCGAAAACACGGCTCCCCGGTCCGGCCATAGACCAGAAGCTCCAGTTGAAAGAGGCCGGATTCTCCCCGGCTGTTGAGGTAGTCGGACACCGTGGTGCCGCCTTTTTTGATGGCGTGTTTGAGAATACGACGAGTTTCGGTCAAAACCCGATCCCAGTCCGCCAGGGTCAGGCGGCCCACCGGGGTGGCCGGGTGCAGGCCCGCAGCCAGGAGGATTTCACAGGCATAAATGTTCCCAATGCCGGCCACTACCCGGGCATCCAGGAGGAAGTTTTTTATGGGCCGGAATCGGCCCCGGGCCATCTCCAGCAGCCAGGCCGGGGTTGCTTTCCGGGAAAAGGGTTCGGCGCCCACCTGGGCCAGGGGCGCGGGTTCCTCCCCTGGCGGAAAGACTATAACCTGGCCGAAACGCCGGACATCCTGGTAAAGGAGGTTAAGCCCGCCTTCCATCTGAAAGGCCAGGTGAACGTGGTCCAGGGGAGGAGAGGGGGGGGCTACGGTCAAAAGACGGCCGGTCATGCCCAGATGAATGAGCAGGGTGACCCCGCCTTCCAGGTCAAACACCAGGTATTTACCGCGGCGTCGCAGCTTTTCCAGGCGCCGGCCTTTGACCCAGTGGCGAAGTTCTTTAAGGCTGGATTGCCGCCGCAGCCGTTTCTCACCCGCCTTGACGGCCAGGAAGCGGCGTCCCACCAACAACGGGGCTAACCCGCGGCGAATGACTTCCACTTCGGGGAGTTCAGGCATAAGGTCTGCTCCAGGGATCGAATCAGGGGTTTGCGGGTAACCATCCAGAGGTAAGAAGCTCTGGCGTGGGCGGGTTAAACGACATTCATGGTCTGGCCGGGGCGGCAGAGGCCGGGGTTTGGAGGACCGGGCTAAAAGAGCATGTCCAAGAAGTGTTCGTGGTATTCCTTCAGCTCTTTGTGACATTCCCCGCAAAAGAGGCGCACTTCCCCCTGGATCTCGGAATCGTCGCTCACCGAGGAGAAACTGCCGTCTTCGTTCTGGACGTAAAACGTGGTGATGGTAACGCCTTCAGCGATCTCATAAAAATCCGTATCATTGCCGCAATAGGGACAGGCAATTCTCATTTGCCCTGCTCTTGCTGGATGATTTGTTTGGGGTCTTGCTTAAACAAGGAGTTATTGGGCTCCAGCTTACGGGCCTGCTCCATTTCGATGGCGGCGCGTTTGAATTGTTGCCGGGAGATGCGTTGCTTGCCTTGCTTTTCATAAATCTGGCCCTGGTGGGCGAACAGGCAGGCCAGGTAAAAATGGGTGCGGGCGTTTTTGGGGTTGAGTTCGTTGGCGGCTTGCAGTTCCTGGCGGGCCTGCTTGTACTTATGCTGGTGGTAATGGATGATCCCCAGGTTGCGCCATAAGGTCGAACGGTGGGTCTTATCCGAGCCTTTCATGCTCTTCAGGAGCAGGAGTTCCAGGCGAGCCATGGTTTCCTGATCATTTAAGGAATTGTCGTTCGCCAGGAGGCGATCGCTCAATTCCGCCACCTCGGCGGCCGACATCTCGCGTCCGGTGAGGCCGCCTTTGAGCTTGGCCTGGTCAGAAGTTTCGGCATGAGGGGGTTCGGCCGGGGTCACCGTGGCGGCTTCCGGCGGCAGCACCATAGGCTTTGGTCCGCAACCCGTCACACCACCCAGCAGCAAGAACGCCAACATCGCGGCAAGCATACATTTCATGATCAATTTGCCATATAACCCTGCGGGATGGATTTAGAAACTTTTATCTTATCCACCCCAAGCCGTCAACCTCTTTTTACCCGCAGTGCGGGAGCTAACCCAGGAATGATTCCGGTTTATCAGGACAGTATTGGAAAACCTGCCGAAAAATCTCATGGTCGCACGGCTGGAGCCCTGGAGCCTTAGAACTAAAGCGGCGAGGAAACAAGGTGTTTTTTAAAGTTTTTGCGGCAAAGCCAAGACAAACCCAGCCGGAGAGCTTATCTTTAGGAAATAACCGCAAGCGGGAGGCCATCTGCATGAAAAATTTGCTTATTTTAGGACATGGCACCGGCGGCACCATCATTGCCGCCAAAATGCGGCAACAACTGCCGGAGAAAGAATGGCAGATAACCGTCATCGACTGGGATTGGCAACACCATTACCAGTCCGGCTGGCTCCTCATTCCCTTTGGCATTTATACCCTGGATGACTGCGTCAAACCCAAGAGCAAATTTGTCCCACCCGGAGTCAATTTCATTCTGGATGAAATCGCCGGGATCGATCCGGTTAAAAAACAGGTCAAGACCAAGCGGGACACGTACCCCTATGATTGGCTGGTGGTGGGCACTGGCTGCCGTATCGTGCCCGAAGAAGTGGAGGGCCTGACCACTGGCTGGGGGCAGGATATTCACAATTTCTACACCCCGGAGGGTGCGGTGGCCCTGTTTGAAAAGCTGAAGTATTTTGACAAAGGCCGCGTGGTTGTGAACATCGCGGAAGTGCCCTTTAAGTGCCCGGTGGCTCCCCTGGAATTCGTCTTCATGGCCGACTGGTATTTCACCATCAACGGGGTGAGAGATAACGTGGAAATCGAGCTGGTGACGCCGCTGGCGGGTGCGTTTACCAAACCCATGGCTTCCCGGACCCTGGGCCAAATCTGCGAACAAAAAAACATTCAGATAACTCCCGATTACCAACTGGCCGAGGTGGATTCGGAGAAAAAAATTATCAAGTCTTATCAAGGCCAGGAGGTCCCCTACGATCTGTTGGTCTCCATTCCGCCCAACTTCGGGGCTCAGTGCATCATCGACAGCGAAATGGGGGACCCCATGGGGTATGTCGAAACCGATAATTTTACGTTAAGGGCCAAGAATTTTGACCATATCTACGTTGTAGGCGACGCCGCTGATGTGCCCACTTCCAAAGCCGGGTCCGTGGCCCACTACGAGGCCGATGTGGTCGCGGATAACCTGCAGCGGGAGATTGACGGCCATGAGCCCAAGCCGGATTACGACGGCCACTCCACCTGCTTTGTGGTCACCGGCTACAACCAGGGGTCTCTCTTGGACTTCAACTACAAGATCGAGCCCTTGCCGGGCAAGTTTCCCTTTCCGGGGCTGGGACCTTTCGACCTCCTGGGCGAGAGTTTCGTCAACTTTATGGGCAAGATGATGTTCCGGTGGACCTACTACAATCTGATGCTCAAAGGAAGCCACTTGCCCCTGGAAAACCAGTTTGTCATGGCCGGCAAGGTTCGGGGCATTCTCTCTCCGGACATTGAACTGCCCCTCAGGAGGAAACGGCCATGACCAACGACGAGCTGATCCTGGAGAAACTGGCCCGCATTGAAGCCAGGTTGGATGGAGTCGCCCGGGTCGAGCAGCAATTGCAGAAGTTTGCCGCGCCCTGGGAAAACCTCAGCGATTTGGGCCGCGACCTCTCCTTCTTAACCGAACCAGCCGTCCGGAGGCTGACCGAGGAACTGGTGGAGGTCGAGAGCGGCTTTCAGTTGGAAGACTTCTTTACCCTCATCAAGCGGCTCCTGCCCAGTCTGAAATATCTGAGCTGGTCCCTGGAGCAGTTGGAAAATCTCATCGACTGGTGGCGGGATATGGAGCCCCTCCTGAAGTTGGGCGTCCCCAAATTGATCGACTTCCTGGATGCCCTGGAGCACAAAGGCATATTCCGCATCAACGCCGCGGTACTGGAAATGTATGGTAAGATTGCCACGCATTATGATGCCGGGGATATTGCGGCCATGGGCGACGGCTTCGTCTTGATGCACGGCATGGTCAAAAAATTGTCGAATCCTGAGATGATCCGCTTTCTTGACAAGCTCACCGATGTTCCCCTGGAAGTCAACCTGGAGGAGGTCAAGCCGGTGGGCGCTTTGGGGATGCTCTGGCGGCTGCGGAGCCGAGAATGCCAAGAGGGCCTGGGCGTCCTGGTGGAACTCACCAAGGCCCTGGGCAAACTCAAGGCGGGGCCGCCGCCGGAGGTGGCTGAGTCGGGGGTTTAGAGGGTTCGGGGTCAGACACGGACTGAATCACCGGCCGGGAAAGGGCATTAACTCAATGCAGGCCTGCGGGCACAGCTCCAGGCATTGCATTGAATAATTGTGTATAAAAACCTCCCAGAGCTCGACCCCCCGCCAGAACGCCATCGAGAGGATTATGGTTGTTGATCGGCATATTTATAGTTAAATCAGGTGTCGGTAACGCCACCGGATGTGCGGCATCATAACGCTCCGCTAATAATTGAATCACCTGAGCAATATGGGGCGAGCCATATTCCCGGGCTAAAGCTGATTGTAAGGCCAGGTGGTCATCAACCATATCACCCAAAGCCGAGACCGATTGGGCTAATTCAGCAGGGCCACATAACAGATCATAGCGCCCTGCGGACACTAAATCTCCCGAGGCGCCGGCCACCAGCAGTCCCCCCAGCACCAGCACGATATAGACAAAGATCCGGTCCACCCATGGCCCCTTATCCGCTTGCTTTGTATGAGGATCGGTCTTTGCGCCAACAACTTTAATAATCCCTACCCCTTGACAGCAGGATGGTAACCGCATAAAAAATGCGGTAGCCAGCTGTGCGGCTAATCCATCAGGAGATGTGCAGTGTATTGGAATGCCGAGCTTGAAACCCTAAACCCCGCAGCCCTGCAAGAGTTGCAGCTCGAGCGCCTGCGACAGACCGTGCAGCGCGCTGCGCAGAGCCCCTTTTATGGCCGCCGCCTGCAAGAGGCGGGGGTTGGCGCCGCCAGCCTGAGGTCCGTCGAGGATATCCGCCGGATTCCCTTTACCACCAAGGACGACCTGAGAACGCACGGGCTTTCCATGTTGACCCGGCCGCTTACCGATATGGTGCGCCTCCACGCCTCATCCGGGACCACGGGCCAGGCCACGGTGATCTATTATACCCGCCAGGATATCGAGACCTGGGCCGATTTGGTGGCCCGCTCCCTGTACATGACCGGCATGCGGGCGACCGACGTGTTTCAGAATATGATGGGTTACGGCCTGTTCACCGGGGGCTTGGGTTTTCATTACGGCGCTGAACGGCTGGGGGCCCTGACCATTCCCATCGGGGCCGGCAACAGCCAGCGCCAGGTGCAGTTGATGCAGCAATTCAACACCAGCGCGGTCCATATCATCCCCAGCTATGCCCTGTATCTGCTCAACACCTTTGCGCACAGCGGCCTGGATCCCCGGGACCTGCCACTGCGGCTGGCGTTTCTGGGGGCCGAGCCCCATTCCGAAGATATGCGGCGGCGCATCGAGCACGCTTACGGCCTCAAGGCGTACAATTCTTACGGTCTGTCCGAAATGAACGGCCCCGGCGTGGCCTTTGAATGCCCGGAGCAAAACGGTATGCACGTCTGGGAAGACGCCTTCCTGCTGGAAGTCCTGGACCCGGACACCCTGGAACCTGTGCCGCCGGGGGTGCCGGGGGAACTGGTCTTTACCAACCTCACCCGGCAAGGTATGCCACTGTTGCGCTATCGCACCCGGGACCTGGCCTCCTATGACGACGCGCCCTGTGCCTGCGGCCGCCCTTTTCGCCGCCTCTCCCGCATCATGGGGCGCACCGACGACATGCTCATTATCAAGGGAGTCAACATCTTCCCCATGCAGATCGACAAGGTGCTCATGGCCATGCCTGAGGTGGGCACCCACTACCTGGTGGAGTTAAGCCGGAAAGATTATAGCGATGTGATGCTGGTCAAAGTGGAAGTGCAGCAGAATTTTTTCCAGGAAGACCTGCGCTACCTCAAGCAATTGCAAAAAAAGATTACCGAGGCCTTAAAGAGCGAGTTGCTGGTCACGCCCCGGGTGGAGCTGGTGGAGCCCAACACCCTGCCCCGGACCGAAGGCAAGGCCCAACGGGTGATTGATAACCGGTAAGAGAATAACATGGACGCTTCTCCCTGAGGGGCAGGCACGCAAATGATGGCACAGGCCTCTCGCCTGTGCCGGGGCAGACTAATACCAAAGTCGCAGTAAAATAAATCATTTTAGTTTTTGGAGGGGCGGACCTAGGTGTCCGCCCTCAGTGTGGTCGCACAAGCAGGTGCGCCCCTTTTCTTGACAATCCCCAGACCCGGTGTTAATAAATACAGGTTATGGAGGGATGGCCGAGTGGTTTAAGGCAGCGGTCTTGAAAACCGCAGACCTTCGCGGGTCCGGGAGTTCGAATCTCTCTCCCTCCGCCAACGATAACAACCACTTAGCAAAATGACTAAATAACCATAGTTTATTCACATAAATATAGGGTGCGTATAGGGTGCAAGCTGGCCCCGAATGAAAAAAGATTCGGGGCCTTTTTTGTTTTCAAAATCGGTCCAAGAACAAGACAAAGATTTGTCTTGACGCACATAATATTTTCTGCTACATATGGGTGTAACATGGATACTTTCAGCACGCCTCAGGTTGCACGCATTCTAGGGGGATCGCAGCGAAGAATCATCGATTGGTGCGAGCGCGGGGTCATAATTGCTGATATCCAGTCGGCTGCTGGTTTTGCCAGCCGGCGAGAGTTTTCATATGCTGGCGTTTTGCAGGCCGCTTTAGCCCTTGCCTTGCGGGAAAAATTTGGCATTCCCAGGGATTTTATTAAGAGTATTGTCAAGCTTTCCTGGTTTCGGAATTTTTTTGTTGATTGGTCCGAGAATAAAGTTAATGGGTTTCTGCTGATTACGAACCCTCACGACCCCGAGAAATCCACTTGGCTTTATTTATCAGGTGAGAACAGAAAGCTTGCTTTTAACACTACTTCTTGGTGGACAAAGCACCAGGAAGCAGAATCCGCATTGATAATAGACTTAACACCTATTAAGAAACACGTGGACGCCAAGATTGCTGAAATAGGGTAATTTTTTTTGCCCCTTAAGTTACATATATATGTAACATCAGGGAGGGCCGGGTAATGACACGTAAAAATAATCGGTTAAAGTTCGCAGTCTTGGAGCTTTTCCCCCACCAATATGAATTTTGCCAAAAGGTGGGGATTCGAGAGGATCGTTTTTCTAAGCTGGTTTCTGGCCGGATTTCTCCCACTGAAAGAGAAAAGAAGATCATCACCCAAGAACTTGGAGTTGAACCGGATGCGATCTTCCCCGCAAATTGAAGCTGCCTTTTTCGATTTAGGAGGTGCAAGCGCTTACCTGGGTGGGGCTTGGGGTGTGCGAACCTTGCGCCGTCTTATCGGGATTGGCGAGCTTCCCTTCTATCGCCGGGGAAAGGGGAAGATCATGATCAAGCGGGCTGATCTTGATCGTTTCCTTGCCCAGCACCGGCAGGAGGCGGTTGATCTGGATGCCCTGGCGGCTGAGGCCATAGAAGAACTCCGGGGGGGCGGCCGGTGAAGAATATTCCCCCACATAATATTGAGCGGGCAACCCTGGTGGCTATTCTGGTGCTGCTATGATGATGCCAAGTTATGAAAATATCCCCCAGGAACAAAAAGTACGGCCAGAACCGGCCCCCAGCCCCGACCGGCAAGCCCTGACTGCGGCGGCCCTGGACTACTTGGCCGGCGGGTTGAGCGTCATCCCGGTCAGGGGTCGGAAAAAACCGGCGCTAAAGGAATGGAAGCCCTACCAGTCAGAACGGTCAACCCCGGAGCAAATCAAGATGTGGGGGGACCAGGAAGTTGTGGCCGGATTTGCCGTCGTATGCGGCGAGGTGTCGGGCGGCCTCACCATCATTGATTTTGACGTCCCTGGTTTTTACGAAAAATGGGCAGCCTTGGTGGGAGAACTGGCCCAGACATTACCGACCCAGCGGACCGGAGGTGACGGGGAACAAGTGGCCTTTCGGTCTGGCTTGGTAGTCGCTAACGACAAACTTGCCTGGGCACCGGCGGACAATACGATGGGCCGTGAAGTCGCTATTGAAACCCGCGGCGAGGGTGGTTACGCAGTGTTGCCACCATCATTCTGCCACCTGGCAGAGAAGCGAGGCAAACGGCACCAGCACCCCTATCAAGTCATCCATGGTGACTTCGCCAAAATTCCCACCATCACCAATGAGCAGGCCCGACACCTCATTGAGGTGGCCCGGAGCCTCTGTCAGGTCCCGGTATCCAAAAAGCAGATGCAGTCGGCACCGCTTTCCCCAAGGAGCAACGGCGGAGCGGGGGGGAACGGAGTCATCGAGGCTTTCAATGCGTTTTACGACGTGGGGACGATTCTATCCCGGAACAAATACCAACCCCGGGGCAACCGTTACCTGGCCCCGGACAGCACGACTGGAGAGCCAGGGGTGTATATCTTTGAGGACACCGGGCGATGTTATTCTCACCATGGCAACGATCCTCTGAATGACGGCCATGCCCATAATCCTTTTTCGGTCTTTTGCATCCTGGAGCATGGTGGCGATGTGAAGGCAGCGGTCAAGGCGGCGGCGGCAGAGCTTGGTATTGAGCGAACCCATGAGCGGCCCCAGCCGCCGCCAGCAGATGATGGGCAGGACTACGACCAGGCGGAACGGGAAGCAATCAGGGAAGAGGCCCAGGCGAAGCCACCCAAAGCCACCTTGTATCATGCTGTTATTGAAGCAAAGGATTTTATTGCTCTGAATATACCTTCGCGCAAAGTCCACCTCGCCCCTTGGTTAATGGAGGCCAGTATCAATATGATTTGTGGTCCGCGGGGGATCGGCAAAACCATGCTGGCTTTTTCAATTATTGAGAGCGTGGCCCGCGGCGCGGCATTTGGTCCGTGGGCAGCCGGAGAATCGGCCAATGTCCTCTACCTGGATGGGGAGTTGACTATGGCAGATATCAGCGAACGGACTGCTTACTTTGTTCAACAGAATTACCTATCAAAACTCTATATTTATTCAGATCACTACGGAAACCATTTGGGATTACCAAGCGCAAACTTACTCGATGAAGATTGGCGCAAGGCAATGAAAGAACTTTTATTAGATAAAAATATCAAATTGTGGTGTGTTGATAATATCGCGTCGTTAGCTCCAGGAATTGATGAGAATAGCAAGAAAGATTGGGATCCAATTAACAAGTTTTTCATGGAATTAAGGTTTGCAGGTATAGGAACCGCTTTTGTGCACCATACAGGAAAAGAGGGACAGCAGCGCGGGACGTCAGGGCGGGAAGATAACATTGATATTTCCCTGATGCTCGATTACCCCAAGAATTATTCGAGAGAAAATGGTTGTAATTTTATCGCCAAATTCACAAAAGCCCGGATACGGCATCGGGACTTGCATCTTATTGCAGATACCGAATTTGCTTTACTTGAAGACGCAGAAGGTAGTCACGTATGGACTTTCAAAAATGTAAAAACCGGGAATAAAAATGCTATTTTGAAAATGATAGACCAGGGAATGACTCAAAAAGATATTGCTGAGAGCCTTGGGCTTGA